>REEV01000049.1 GCA_007694915.1 Cyanobium sp. PLM2.Bin73
TTCTCGGTGCTCCAGGCCCTACGCCCTCTCGGGCGCAGCTCATTACTGTAGCACCTGATACGGAGAGCCCGTCCCCGCCCTGGCCCGGGGGGCGACTGCCCAATCCCTCTGGCGCTTCTAGGGTCGGTGCGGAATGCGCGGCCCGCGCCGGAGCGACCTTGCCCATGGCACGCCAGTTCAGCCAGCAACAGCTCCGTGTGCGTCCGAGCTCGAAGGAGGAAGCCGTGGTAGCGGCCGCCCGCGAGCAGTTCGAGCGCACGCTGGTGACCGTGCGAGGTCAGCTGGTGGGGTCGGTAGCGGCCCTGGAGCATCCGCACAAGCGCAACGAGGCGAACTACGGAGAAGTATTCCTGCGCGACAACGTGCCGGTGATGGTGTATCTGCTGCTGCAGGGGCGCTACGGCGTGGTGCGCAACTTCCTCAGCACCTGCCTCGACCTTCAGAGCACCGCTTACCAGACCCGCGGAGTCTTCCCCACCAGCTTCGTGGAGGAGAAGGGAGAGGTGGTGGCCGACTACGGCCAGCGCTCGATCGGGCGCATCACCTCAGTGGACGCCAGCCTCTGGTGGCCCGTGCTGTGCTGGTACTACGTGCAGCGCAGTGGCGATCTTGAGTTCGCCAACAGCCAGAAGGTTCAGCGCGGTGTGCAGTTGCTGCTGGATCTGGTGCTGCATCCCAGCTTCGAGGGCACACCGGTGCTGTTCGTGCCCGACTGCGCATTCATGATTGACCGTCCCATGGACGTGTGGGGCGCGCCTCTGGAGGTGGAGGTGCTGTTGTACGGGTGCCTGCGCAGCTGCTGCAAGCTGATGGATGTGGCCCAGACCCATGTGCGCAGCCGCCTGCTGGAGCAGCGACTGGTGGTGACCCGCAAGTGGATTCACGATCTGCGCCTGTTTCTGCTCAAGCACTACTGGGTCACCAGCAAAACGATGCAGGTGCTGAGGCGACGGCCCACCGAGCAATACGGAGACCAGCAACACCAGAACGAGTTCAATGTGCAGCCTCAGGTGATCCCCCCCTGGCTGCAGGACTGGCTGGAAAACAGAGGCGGCTACCTGATCGGCAACATCCGCACCGGACGCCCGGATTTTCGCTTCTACAGCCTGGGCAACACGCTCGCCTGCCTGTTCGGCATCCTCACCTCACCGCAGCAGCGAGCCCTGTTCCGACTGGTGCTTCACAACCGTGACCATCTCATGGCGCAGATGCCGATGCGCATCTGTCACCCCCCGATGGAGCTGGAGGAATGGGCGAACAAAACAGGCTCAGACCCCAAGAACTGGCCCTGGAGCTATCACAATGGCGGCCACTGGCCCAGCCTGCTCTGGTATCTGGGGGGCGCCATCCTCCTGCACGAACAAAGCAATCCCAGCGCAGACGTGCTGTTGACGGCACAGATGCGCTCCATGCTGGAGGAGTGCTACTGGAGTCAGCTGAACCAGCTGCCACGGCAGCAGTGGGCGGAGTACTTCGATGGCCCCACAGGCACCTGGGTGGGCCAGCAGGCCCGCACCTACCAAACCTGGACCATCGTGGGCTTTCTGCTGCTGCACCATCTCCTGCGGGTGAATCCCAGCGATGTATGGCTCCTGGATCTGGATGGCCAACGCCGGGAGCGGCAAGACACAAAAAAAGCCGCGGCAAAAGCCGCGGCGGAAAAGTGAGTGGTTAGTCTCAGAACAGACCCAGGGTCAGAGATTTGTCGATGGGAAGCGCCGCTCCGATACCAAGGTAAATGGTGAATGCGGTGCCAAACAGAAAAACTGCCGTGGCCACCGGACGACGGAAGGGATTCTGGAACTTGTTGAAGCTCTCAATGAAGGGCACCAGCATCAGCCCCAGAGGAATCATGGTCTGAAGCGCAATCCCCAGGAGCTTGTTGGGAACGACCCGGAGGATCTGGAACACCGGGTACAGGTACCACTCGGGAAGGATTTCCAGAGGGGTGGCAAACGGGTCAGCCTTGTCGCCGAGCATGGCCGGATCCAGCACGGCCAGACCGACGATGCAGCCAATGGTTCCCAGGATTACCACCGGGAACATATAGAGGAGATCGTTGGGCCAGGCGGGCTCACCGTAATAGTTGTGGCCCATGCCCTTGGCGAGCTTGGCGCGCAGGGCTGGATCGGTTAGATCAGGCTTCTTGAGGATGTGCATGGCTGAAGGGCCGGTGGACGAAGGCTAGAGGAGGGGCCAGGGGCTGGAGAAGAAAACGCAGAAGAGAGTCACAAGGGACCGGAGATGCCCTGCTTGCGGATCATCAGGAAGTGCATCAGCATGAACACCGCCAGGAGCCAGGGCATCACGAAGGTATGCAGGCTGTAGAAGCGCGTGAGGGTTGCCTGACCAACGCTTTCGCCGCCGCGGAGCAGCTCCACCATGAAATCGCCCACGACCGGCACAGCGGCCGGGACGCCGCTGACGATTTTCACGGCCCAGTAGCCCACCTGATCCCAGGGCAGGGAATAGCCGGTGACGCCGAAACTCACGGTGATCACAGCCATCACCACACCGGTGACCCAGGTGAGCTCACGAGGACGCTTGAAACCACCGGTGAGGTACACCCGAAAGACGTGGAGGATCAGCATCAGCACCATCATCGAGGCACTCCAGCGGTGCACAGAGCGGATCAACCAGCCGAAGCTGACATCCGTCATCAGGTATTGAACTGAGGAATAGGCCTCAGCCACCGTGGGCTTGTAGTAGAAGGTCATCGCAAATCCAGTGGCGAACTGGATCAGGAAGCAGACCAGAGTGATGCCGCCGAGGCAATAGAAGATGTTGACGTGGGGCGGAACGTACTTCGCAGAGATATCGTCGGCGATGGCCTGGATCTCCAGGCGCTCCTCAAACCAGTCGTAGACGGGGTTGGAAGCACCTCCGGGAGTGCCAGCGGGAGTGTTCGCCATGCGGCTGGATGGGTGGGTTGCGAGAGTCTACGCACCGTCCGAAGCTGCCGTGAGCGCCGCACCCCCTGTGTCCTTCTCCCCGCCGCCTCCGGGCCGACGCGGCGGCCGCCTCCGCGCTGCCACGGCTCTGGCTGTGGCCCTTGTCCTCTGGCTGGGGACACAGACACCGGCAGGCCTGGCCCTGAGCGACGCCCAGCAGCTGGTCGTGGAGACCTGGCGGCTGGTGAACCAGAGCTACGTGGATCCGGCCCAGTTCGAGCGCATCCGCTGGCGGCGGCTGCGGCAGCGGGCCCTGGAGCAACCGATCAGCAGCTCCGATGACGCCTACCGGGCCATTGAGGGGATGCTGAGCCCTCTGGGTGATCCCTACACCCGGCTGCTTCGGCCCCGCGACTACGCCGCGCTGCAGTCCACCAACCAGGGCACGGTGAACGGTGTGGGCTTGCAACTGGCGGCACGGGAGAGCGACCAGGCGGTGGTGGTGATCGCGCCGCTGGACGAGTCACCGGCGGCCGAGGCCCAGATCCAGAGCGGCAGCGAAGTGCTCAGCGTGAATCGGGTGCCCACCAGCGAACTCGGGCTCGATGGCACCGCCGCGGCCCTGCGGGGCCCCAGCGGCACGTCGGTGCTGGTGAGCCTGCGGGATGGGGCCCATGAACCGCGAGAGCTGGAGCTGGAACGGCGGCAGGTGGATCTGCACCCCGTGCGCAGCAAACGCCTGCGAGTGGATGGCCACACCCTGGGCTACCTGCGCATCACCCAGTTCGCCGAACCCGTGCCGGAGCAGGTGAGTGAGGCCCTCCGGGACCTCCAGGATCAGGCGATCGAGGGCCTGATCCTGGATCTGCGCAACAACACCGGTGGACTGGTGAGCGCCGGCGTGGCGGTGGCCGATGCCCTGCTGGACAACCGGCCGATCGTGGTGACCGAAGAGCGTGATGGGCTGGTCTCTCCCCAGCAGTCCGGGCCCGGCCAGCTCTTCGATGGCCCGATGGTCACCCTGGTGAACTCCGGCACGGCCAGTGCCAGCGAAATCCTTGCCGGTGCCCTCCAGGACAACGGCCGCAGCAGGCTCGCCGGTGGCCGCACCTTCGGCAAGGGGTTGATCCAGACCCTCATCCCCCTGAGCGACAGCAGCGGCCTGGCCGTGACCGTGGCCCGCTACCTCACCCCCAGCGGACGTGACATCCAGAACGAGGGCATCGAACCCGACCTCACCCTGGGCGAGCCGGAACCGCTCAATCCCGGCGGCGACGGCGACACCTGGCTGGAGCAGGCCGGCAAGCTCCTGGCTGGCGAACTGCCAGGCCAGGGCGATTCCGAAAGCTGAGGTCTGCGGTGTCCGAGCAAAACCAGGACATGGCCGAACGCACCTATCACGACCCCCTCCATGGGGCGATCACGCTGCGCCACAGGGAGCCGGCCGAAGCCCTGGCCATCCGCCTGATCGACACAGCGCCGTTCCAGCGGCTGCGGCGGGTGCGCCAGCTGGGGCCTGCCTTTCTGACGTTTCACGGCGCCGAGTCGAGCCGGTTCACCCACTCCCTCGGGGTGCTGCAGCTGGCCCGGCGTGCCCTGACGCGGCTAGAGCGGCTGCATCCCGAGCTGGCGGCACACCGGGGGGTGCTCTATGCCGCGGCCCTGCTCCACGACGTGGGCCATGGCCCCCTCAGCCACACCGGCGAAGAGATGTACGGACTGCGCCACGAAGCCTGGTCAGGGCGGCTGATCCGCGAGCATCCGGCCCTGCGGGAGCCGCTGGAGCAGTTCGCCCCTGGGAGTGCCGCGGCGGTGGCCGACCTGCTGGAGCGGGGCCAGCACCCCTGCAGTGCCATCAAGGCCCTGGTGAGCAGTCAGCTCGACTGCGACCGGCTCGACTACCTGATGCGGGACAGCCACAGCACGGGCATGACCTACGGCCACCTCGACCTGGAGCGCCTCCTGGCCGCCCTCACCCTGGCCCCTGACGGCAGCCTGGCCCTCCACCCCAAGGGCCTGATGGCGGTGGAGCACTACCTGGTGGTGCGCAATCTCATGTACCGCAGCGTCTACAACCACCGCCTCAACGTGGTGTGCAACTGGCTGTTGCGGCAGGTGATCAGCCAGGCACGCCAGCTCGGGCCCACCAGGGTGTGGGCCGATCCGGTGATGGCCCGCTGGCTCTGGCAGCAGCAGGCTCTCAGCGTGGATGCCTACCTGGCCAACGACGACATCCGCACCGGCTACCACCTGATGCGCTGGATGGAGGAGGGCCCCGAGGAGCTGGCCCAGCCCTGCCGGCGGCTGCTGGAGCGGCGGCTGCTCAAGGCCACCGACGTCAGCCACCTGCAGGCCAGTGCTCGACTGGAGCTGCTGGCCCGGGCCCGGCGGTGGGCGGAGGAGCAGGGCCTGGTGGCGGAGACATGCTGCGGCCTCCAGCAGCGTCAGAGCCGCGGCTATCACCCCTACAAGGGCGGCCTGCGGCTCTGGGACGGCCGCCATCTCGAGGCCCTCGAGCAGCGCTCCCCCCTGGTGCAGAGCCTGACCCAGCCCGTGGAGATGGCCTGGCTGATTCACCCGGCGGAGGTGGCCCCTAAGTTGCGGCGGATGGTGAAGGGCTGATGCCGGCAGCGGCCAGGGCGGCGATGGTGCTCAGACCCCAGTGGCACGGGGCACCGGGATGGCTGTTGCTGCCCCTGCCGGGTGGGGAGGCCACGGCGGCCGAACTGGTGGAGCGGGCTGTGGATGCGGCCGACCTGCTGGACGGGGCACCCGTGCCGGCGAACCTCGCCCTGGTAGCCGGAGAGTGGCAGCTCGGAGTGCGCGAGCTGCGCGCGCTGGTGGATCGGCTGGCGGCACGGGGAATCAGGCTGACGGCCCTGTGGAGCGCCGATCCCCGCAGCCGGGTGGCGGCAGCTGCGGTGGGGCTGCAGAGCAGCTCCCCCGGGCCCGAGGACCAGGCCAGCCGCTCGGAGCCGAGCCCCCGCGAACCCAGCAGCCAGAAGCTCTGCCTGCAGCGCGGCACCCTGCGCTCCGGGGATCACCTCGAGGCCGAGGGATCGGTGCTGGTGCTGGGGGACGTGAACCCCGGCGCCCGGGTGAGCGCCGGGGGCCACGTGCTCGTGTGGGGACGGCTGAGGGGCATCGCCCATGCCGGCTGCCATGGCGATGCCAGGGCCCGGATCGTGGCGCTGCAGCTGCGGCCCCTGCAGTTGCGCATCGCCGGCGCCGTGGCTCGCGGCCCGGACGACAGTCCCGCGGCCGGGATGGCGGAGCAGGCGTCCCTGGTGGACGGCACCATCCGCCTGGACCCGGCTCCGCCGATCTGGCCGCTGGAGAGGACACCGGATTCCCCCGCTTACTCGGGGCTGGAACCGGTCGGCCGCCGTTTTGGCCCTAACCTGCCCCGACCTCAGGCCCAGCCGTGACCGCCCAGTCCAGCCGCTTCATCCTGATCTGTTCCGGCAAGGGAGGGGTGGGTAAAACCACCCTCACCGCCAATCTCGGCATCGCCCTGGCCCGGCTGGGCGCCACAACCGCCGTGCTCGACGCCGACTTCGGGCTGCGCAATCTCGATCTGCTGCTGGGCCTGGAGAACCGCATCGTCTACACCGCCCAGGAGGTGCTGGCGGGCAGCTGCCGGCTGGAGCAGGCCCTGGTGAAGCACAAGCAGGAGCCCAACCTGGCCCTGCTGCCTGCTGGCAACCCGCGCATGCTCGAGTGGCTCAAGCCCGAGGACATGCGCCAGATCGCCACGATGGTGGGCGAACAGTTCGAGTACGTGCTGATCGACGCCCCTGCCGGGATCGAGGGCGGCTTCCGCAACGCCATGGCTGCTGCCACCGAGGCCATCGTGGTCACCACCCCGGAAGTGTCGGCGGTGCGCGATGCCGACCGGGTGATCGGCCTGCTGAACAGCGAGGGCGTGAAGCCCATCCAGCTGGTGCTGAACCGGGTGCGTCCGAAGATGATGGCCAGCCAGGAGATGCTGGCCGTCGACGACGTCACCGACATTCTCGCCCTGCCGCTGCTGGGGCTTGTGCAGGAGGACGAACAGGTGATCGTGAGCACCAACCGGGGCGAGCCCCTCACCCTTGGCGACAGCGGCTCGCCGGCGGCCCGGGCCTACACCAACGTGGCCCGTCGCCTGCGCGGGGAAGCCGTTCCCCTGATCGACCCCAGCAAGGAGCGCCAGGGCCTCAGGGCCCGGATCGGCCGCCTGATGCAAACCAAGATCTTCTGAGGCGATGACCCTGCGCGAACTGATCGACAAGCTGCTGGGCCGCCAGCCGGCCAGCGCCGACACCGCCAAACAGCGGCTGCGCCTCGTGCTGGCCCACGATCGCAGCGATCTCAACCCGGAACTGCTGGAACAGATGCGCCGGGAGATCCTTGAGGTCGTGAACCGCTATGTGGAGATCGACCTGGAGGAAGGCGACGTGAGCCTCGCCACCGAGGATCGGGTCACGGCACTGGTGGCCAACCTGCCGATCCGCCGGGCCCGCATTCCCGAGCCTGAGCTGAACATGGCGGCCGGCACCCCCGAAGAGGATTCCGAGGGCGTGGCAACCCTGGGCTGAGCAGCACGCCAGCCGCGACCATGACCAGCCTGTTTCAAGCCCCAGAGGCCAACTGGGTGGATGGCATCCCAACTATCAGCCCAGCGGAGCAGAGGGTGCTCCTGGAGCTGGGCCGGGGACTGAGCAACAAGGGCATCGCCGCCGCGCTGGTGCTGAGCCCGCGCACGGTGGAGAGCCACATCTCCAACCTGCTGGCCAAGAGCGGCTGCCGCAACCGCACCCAACTCCTGCTCTGGGCCCTGGCGCGCGGGCCGGCGGTGGATAATTCCATGGGTTGCCACCAGCAAGCCGGCTTAGCTCAGCGGTAGAGCAGCGCTTTTGTAAAGCGAAGGCCATCGGTTCAAATCCGTTAGCCGGCTTCCCGGGCTCCCCGCGACCCAGGCCCTTCTCGCTTCAGACACCTGGCAGGGTCTGGGGCAGCTGGGGCAGCGGTGGACGGGTCGATGCCGGCGGACCGAGCGGGGATGGCGGCGGCGGAGCGAGTGGCGCCCGCTGCGGTGACGCCGGCGGAGCGGTGGCCGCAGGCGCGGGCCCTGCGACCCGGGGCGCCGGAGCCGCGAACAGCCTGGCGAGCGCCAATTTGCGCTGATCCGGAGGTTCCGGCCCCAGCTGCCAGAGACTTTCGAGGTAGAAGAAAGCCACCCCCAGCCCGGCCTGACGGTTGGCGAACACCTTCTGCTGAATCAGACCCATGGGGGTGGGGCGGCTGCGCTGGCCACTGAGGATGGCGATGGCGGTGGGAATACGCTGGCGGGACTCCTGCACCTCGGGGCGAAGCAGATGGGGTGAGTAGCTGGGCAGATCGGCGCGATAGATCTGCACCAGCAGCTCATCGGCAATGCCACGCCGCACCCAGGTGAGCCAGTCCTGTAGCTGCAGCTTGTAGGCGAACTCGTAGTAATTCGGGGAGATCGACACGATCGCGCCCGGCCGCCTTGCCCGCACGGCCTTGGTGAGCTGGTCCATGAATTCCGTGATCTTGTCGGCACGCCACTTGACCCAGGCCTCATCCGCCGGATTGGCAGGCGGGTTTCTGCCGGTTTCGCGGCGGTAGAGCGCGGTGGTGAAGGCGTCGTAGCCAAACTCCCGCGGCAGGGTGGTGTGATCGTCGAACTGAATGCCGTCGGCGCCGTAGGTGCCCACCACCTCCAGCACCAGATCGGTGATCAGCTGCTGCACCTCCGGGCGGAAGGGATTCAGCCAGGCCACCTCTCCGGCGGCACTCATCGAGGTCAGCCCGCCGTCCTGTTTCTCGGTGAGCCAGGCCCGGTGCCGTCGGGCCAGGGTGGAATCCAGCGGCGCCATGAAACCGAACTCAAACCAGGGGATCACCAGTAACCGCTGGCGCCGCCCCTCGGCGATCAGCTCACCAAGCACGTCCTGGCCCTGCAGGCCCAGATAGGTGAAGTCCTGCAGCCCCCGCTCCTTCACCACGGCGCTGGGGTAGTAGGCCATCCCTCCGTTCCACACCACCGGGTAGAGCGAGTTGAACCCGAGCTCAGCCAGTCGGGTCACGCTCTCACGCATGCGTTCCCGGTCGCGCAGCACAGGCATGTCGTTGGCCGTGAGCCACACCCCGCGCAGTTCGGGCCGCGGCGTCCCAGGTGTTGTGGCCTGCGGGGCGGGCTGGGGGGGTGTCTGGGCCAGAGCCGGCAGCCCAAGGTGCATCAGCAGGCTGCAGCACCACCCCAGGAGCATCAGGCTCGCCGCAACTAGCCGGCGGCGTCGTGCCATGGACCGAGCGGTAGAATGCTCGGCACCTTAGAGGTGTCGCAGCGCACCTGAGGTCCTCCCGGACCCAGCGGGAGCACTGTCACCGCCGGGGCGACAGGGCGGGGCCGGGGTGCACGCGCCCTTGGCCCAGCTGTGGCCGATAGGCTTTTCACTCGTGGCCAGCCAGCAACCAGAGCAGGGCCAGCAAGGGCAACCAGAGCAGCCAGCCGGCCTGAAGCAGGCCGGTGCCCACCTCGATGAACGGCGTGGCCAGCCAGGCATAGGCGGCCATCGTGATCAACAGCACCAGCACCAGAGCCGCCATCAGCTTTCCAGTTGCAGGTCTGCCGGTAGGAAAGCACCGGCGCGCAGCAGGCTCCAGCGGCCCTGGCTCCCGCTCTCGCCCTCTCGCCAGGCCAGCACGGTGCTGGCCAGACCAGCGCCCGCTGGCCATGGCAGGGGCGCCAGCATCGGCAGGTGGGGGAAGAGAAGCCGGGCCTCCTCCGCGCTGGTGGCCGCTGGCTGGCCGGAGGGATTGGCACTGGTGGTGGCCAGGGGCCCGCTCAGGCGCAGCAGGTCCCTGGTCTGGTGACAGGCAGGGACGCGCAACCCCAGATCCTGGCCGCCGGGGTGGAGCGCGTGCACCCCGGCCCCCCGGGCCGGGAGCACCAGCGTGAGCGCCCCAGGCCAGCCTCGAGCGGCCAGCTCCAGCCATTCCCGCCGCCAGGGGCGGCCCAGCACCATCTCAATCTGCTCCAGATCTGCCGCCATCAGGATGAGGGGCTTGTGGGCGGGACGGTTCTTGAGGGCCCAGATCTGGCCGGCATGCTCAGGACAGGCCGCCAGGGCCGGCAGAGTGTCTGACGGCATCAGGGCCACGGCTCCGGCCCGAAGCCGCCGGGCCAGCTCGGGAGCCGCCAGCAGCGGGCCCATGGAACTGCGGCCCGTGGAGGTGACCCCAGGGCGGCTGTCCCCACGGGGGTGGGCTCGTTCAGGCGCAGTCATGGCTGCTGGAGGGGTTGCGGGCGGAGGCAAAGCGCCGCACGCCCTGGAGGTCGGCATGGGCCTGCACCTGCTCCAGGCCGGCAGCGGCCAGCAGGGCGGCCACGGCTGAGCTCTGGTCGTGATGGTGCTCCAGCACCAGCCAGCCGCCCGGGGCAAGCGCCGCGCCGGCTCCAGCGGCGATGACCCTCAGCGCCTGCAGGCCATCCGGCCCGCCGTCGAGGGCAAGAGCGGGTTCGTGATCCCGCACCACCGAGTCCAGGTCGCTCCACACCGCCGTGGGGATGTAGGGAGGATTGGCCACCACCAACTCCAGCTGGCCCCACTGGGGCACAAGCGGTTGCCACCAGCTGCCCGCCGCCAACACCAGCCGATCAGCCACGCCAGCGGCGGCCACGTTGGCAAGGGCCTGGCGCAGGGCCACTGGGCTCAGGTCGACGGCCACACCACGGCTCTGGGGCCAGAGACGGGCCAGGGCAATGGCCAGACAGCCGCTGCCGGTGCCCAGATCGGCCCAGACAGCGGGCGGCCGATCCACCAGCCGCTCAGCCAGCTCCACGAGTAGTTCAGTGTCGTGGCGTGGGATCAGCACCCCTGGGGCCACGGCCAGAGTGAGATCCCGCCAGGGACAGCAGCCCGCCAGGTACTGCAGGGGCTCCTGGCTCTCCAGGTGCCGGCGCCACAGCGCTTCCAGGCTGGACAGGGGGCACTGCAGCGGCACAGCGCGCTCTGGCGCCAGCCGCAGCCGCTGCAGATCGGCCCAGCGCAGCCCGCCCACCAGATCCAGGAGCCAGTCGAGATCCTCGGCGCGCCCTCCCAGGGCCAGCTGGCGACGGCGCCAACCCAGAAGCGCATCGCCCTGAAGCATCATCTGGTATTCAGCCTCCGCCGGCAGAGGCCATCGAGAGGTCGTGGCGGCCACAGCATGGCAGCGGAAGCTGACTGCAGGCTAAAGCCGCCGCCAGTGCAGACCAGGCTCCGCCCGCACCAGCCCCGCCAGCTCCAGAGCCAGCAGGCGGGGGGCCAGCCTTCCGGCCGGTTGCTGCAGCTGTCCGCAGAGCTCCTCGAGAGAGGCCCGCTCCCCGAGGGCCCGCAGCAGCGCGCCATCGCTGGCCGCCGACGCGGAGACCGGGCCGGCGGGCCGCCCGCCGCGGCCCGCCGCGCGGGCAAGGGGGCCAGGGCCCAGCTGGGTCACCAGATCGGCGGGATCGAGCAGCACCGAGGCGCTTTCACCCAGCAGGCGGTTGCTGCCCCGGGCAGAGACGCGGGCGGCATCGGCGGGCACCACCCAGAGCGGCAGCTGCTGCCGCCAGGCCAGGCGGGCGGAATGCAGCGCACCACTGCGCTCAGGACACTCCACCACCACCACGGCCTGAGCCAGCGCCACCTGCAGACGATTGCGAGCGGCGAAGTGTCCAGCCCGCACCGGGGCGCCCCGTGGATGCTCGCTGATCAGCAGTCCCTGCTCAGCCACCTGGCGCTGCAGGGGGCCGTGATGACGGGGGTAGACCCGCTCCAGGGGTGTGCCCAGCACCGCCACAGGCCTCCCGCCCGCCGCCAGGCAGCCCTGGTGGCAGGCGGCGTCGATCCCCTCCGCCAGCCCACTCACCACCGGCCAGCCGGCCTCCGCCAGGGCCCGGCCCAGGGCCTCGGCCATGGCCAGGCCATGGCGGGAGGGACGGCGGGTGCCCACCACCGCCACGGCCCGGCGATCAGCAAGGCAAGGCCAGAGGCTGCCGCGGCCCCGCCAGTGCAGGGCCAGGGGCGGCCGCTCGAGCTCACCCAGCTGCGCCGGGCAGGCCCCGTCGCCGGGCAGCAGCACATGGCGGCCGTCGTGCACCTGCTGCGCCCAACGCTCCAGGGGCGCCTCGCCCCAGCGGCGGCGAAAGCGATCGAGGCGGGCCAGCCCCTGCCTGCCGGCCGGCAGCGGCGGCAGCTTTTCCAGCGGGGTGTGCCAGGCAGCCTCCAGGGAGCCGGCATGGGCCTCAAGGATGCGCAGGCTCACCCAGCCCAGGCCGGGGCAGGACGACCACAACAGCCACCAGAGGCGACGGTCGCGGGGCCAGCGGCGGCGCCGGGGCTGGAAGCAGGAGGGCCGGGAGGGCAGCGCAATCAACTCTCCCATCGCACCAGTACATCTGTACTGATCCTATCCCGGTCCGCGTTGCAGGCGCTCAATCGCCAGGGCCAGATCCGCCGGCCACCGGCGCAGCGCACGCCCCGCGCCCGCCCCGCCATCGCCAGCCTCGCGAGCCGGCCGTTGGACCAACACCAGCTCCACACGCGCACTGGCGGCCAGCTCTCCCGATGGGCCATAAAACCGGCTGCACCAGGGCAGCTTCAATCCCTGGCGAGGCTGCACCGCGCTGCGCAGCTCCACCGCATCACCATGCAGCAGGGCCCGGCGGTAATCGATCGCCAGGCTCACCACCGGCAATTCCAGCCCCTGCGCCGACAGCTCGCTGTAGGCCAGGCCCGCCTCCGCCAGAGCCTCCACCCGCGCCTCCTCCAGCCAGGCCAAATAGGCCCCGTGCCACATCACCCCGGCGTGGTCGGTGTGCTGGGGCAACACCCGTCGCCGCAGCAACCATTCGCCACACTCCGTCACGGTCTGCATGGTGACGCCAGGCCCTGTGCCCCAACCGCCATAGGCTGCCGCAGAGCCCGGACTTGTCCCTGTGTTCCGCAACGTTCTGATCGCCGATTCCGGCAAAGGCCACGTAGAGGAGATGGTGCGCATGCTGCGCGACATCCCCGTGGTACGGCAGGCACGCCTCAATCTCCTGCATGTGGTGCCGGAGCAGGCGGGGGAGGATTTCCAGCAGCACTGGCAGCAGGCAGCCGGACTGGTGGCCGATGCGGTGAGCCGCCTGCAACTCAATCCCAGCGAGGTGAACACGATCATTCGTCAGGGCGACACCAAGCAGACGGTGCTGCAGGTGGCCGACGAGCTCAATGCCGATCTGATCGTGATGGGGTCGCGGGGTCTCAACCGGATTCAGTCGATCCTCGGCAACAGCGCCAGCCAATACGTGTTCCAGCTCTCCACCCGGCCGATGCTGCTGGTGCGCGACGACCTCTACGTGCGCCACATCAACCGGGTGATGGTGACGGTGGATGGCACCGGGGTTGGCGATGACGCCCTGCGCCTGGCCGCCGATCTGGTGCGCGAGATCCCAGGCGGCAGCCTCACCGGCGTGCACGTGACCCGCCAGGACATCACCCCATCCCGCGGCGGCCGCTCACCGGCCGACGCGGTGCTGGACAAGGCCGTGCAGAAGGCCCGCACCTATGGGGTGAGCCTCAAGCCGCTGCACCGCACTGGCCCCGACATCGGCCGCACCGTGTGCGCCGCCGCCGAGGAAATCAACGCCGACCTGCTGGTGATCGCCTCCCAGGACAGGCGGCCCGTGGTGGCCAAGGCCCTGGTGGATCTGGATCGGCTGCTTGGCAGCTCGGTGAGCGATTACATCCGCGTGCACGCGCCGGCCCCGGTGCTGCTGGTGCGTGAACCTGAGGGGCGCAGCTGAGGGGCCGAGCCTTCCTCAGCGCGGCTTCCTCAGCAAGCCTTCTGCAGCGACAAAGGAGGCTGCTCAGCCCTCTTGCCTCAGCCTCCCTGGCGGCTGCTGGTTTGGATGTAGAGCACCAGCAGGAACACCGTGGGAACCAGGACGAACATCAGGCTGGCAACAAAGCCGAGATCGTTGGTTTCCATGGGGTCGCAGGGAGATCAGGTGGAACGGATGAGCGGAGGGTATCACCGGCGAACCGGCAGCCTTCAGGGCGCTTCATCCCCCGTAGTGACGGCCTCTGCGCCGCCCGGCTCCGCCTTGCACTCCTCGCCCGCGCCTTCAGATTGGGATTCCGATTCGGCTTCGGTTGCCACCGGCTCGGGCCAGCTGCTGGGCCCAGGCGGCAGGGGGGAGGCCATCGCGGCACTCACCTGACTGTCCTTGTTGGCCAGACCCAGCTGGGGCCGTGTGATCACCACCAGCGAGTCGTTCACCAGGGCCTGGCAGGCCAGACGCCAGGTGTCGGGGCGGCGGCGCAGCTTCAGGTCTTCCACGCCGGTGCGGGCGCTCAGCGCCGGAGCGCAGCCCTCGGGAATCTCCACGAAGCAGGTGATGCACTGCCCGCAACCGCCGCAGTTGCCCAGAATTCCCTTGACCCCGTAGAGGCCGATGCCCTCGCGCAGGGCCACCTCGCGGAGGTTCTCCCCCGGATAGCACTCCACATCGCGGTTCTCGCGCAGAAAGCGGATCACGGGCATGGCTCCATGGCTGCAGGCCCCATTGTGAAGGGGGCCGTTGCGCTCCGTAACCTGGCCCGCCGCGCGGGGCGGCCCGACCTTACGATCGCCGCACCCCTCCAGAACTCAGCTCCCCATGGGATTGCCCTGGTATCGGGTGCACACCGTGGTCATCAACGACCCGGGCCGCCTTCTGGCCGTGCACCTCATGCACACCGCCCTGGTTGCCGGCTGGGCCGGCTCCATGGCCCTCTACGAGCTTGCGATCTTCGATCCGTCCGACCCGGTGCTCAACCCGATGTGGCGCCAGGGGATGTTCGTGATGCCCTTCATGGCCCGCCTCGGCGTCACCGGCAGCTGGGGTGGCTGGAGCATCACCGGCGAAACCGGCGTCGACCCCGGGTTCTGGAGCTTTGAGGGTGTGGCCGCTGCCCACATCGTCTTCAGCGGCCTGCTGTTCCTCGCGGCCATCTGGCACTGGACCTTCTGGGACCTGGAGATCTGGCAGGACCCCCGCACCGGCGAACCTGCCCTGGATCTGCCCAAGATCTTCGGTATCCACCTGTTGCTGGCCGGCCTGGCCTGCTTCGGCTTCGGCGCCTTCCACCTCACCGGCGTGTTCGGCCCAGGCATGTGGGTGTCTGACGCCTACGGCCTGAACGGCCACATCGAGCCCGTGCAGCCTTCCTGGGGCCCTGAGGGCTTCAACCCCTTCAACCCCGGTGGCATCGTGGCCCACCACATCGCCGCCGGCATCGTTGGGATCATCGCCGGGATCTTCCACATCACCACCCGCCCGCCCGAGCGTCTCTACAAGGCCCTGCGCATGGGCAACATCGAAACGGTGCTGGCTTCGGCCATCGCCGCCGTGTTCTTCGCTGCCTTCGTTGTGGCCGGCACGATGTGGTACGGCGCGGCGGCCACGCCAGTGGAATTGTTCGGTCCCACCCGCTTCCAGTGGGATCAGAGCTACTTCAAAACTGAGATCAACCGCCGGGTTCAGACCGCCCTCGACAATGGCGCCACGAAGGCAGAGGCCTTCGCCGCCATCCCCGAGAAACTGGCGTTCTTCGACTACGTGGGCAACAGCCCCGCCAAGGGGGGCCTGTTCCGGGTCGGCCCGATGGTCAACGGTGATGGCCTTCCCACCGGCTGGCTGGGTCACATCTCCTTCACCGACAAGGAGGGCCGGGAACTGGAGGTGCGCCGTCTGCCCAACTTCTTCGAGAACTTCCCTGTGGTGCTCGAGGATCAGGACGGGATCGTGCGCGGCGACATCCCCTTCCGCCGGGCTGAAGCCAAGTACTCCTTTGAGCAGACCGGCATCACGGCAACCGTCTACGGCGGTGCCCTCAACGGCCAGACCTTCACCGATCCGGCCGATGTGAAGCGGCTGGCCCGCAAGGCCCAGCTGGGTGAAGCCTTCGATTTCGATCGCGACACCTACAACTCCGATGGCACCTTCCGCAGCTCACCCCGCGGCTGGTTCACCTTCGGCCACGCCACCTTCGCCCTGCTGTTCTTCTTCGGCCACATCTGGCACGGTGCCCGCACCCTCTACCGCGATGTATTCGCCGGCATCGACCCCGATCTCGGGGAACAGGTGGAATTCGGCCTGTTCCAGAAGCTGGGCGACCAATCCACCCGCCGAATCCCGGAGGACTTCGTGCCCCCCGCCGGCACCCCCCTCAGCTGACCCGGAGGTCACCCCATGGAGAGCTTCGCCTACATCCTCATCCTCACCCTGGCCATCGCCACCCTGTTCTTCGCCATCGCCTTCCGCGATCCTCCGAAGATCGGCAAGTGAGCCACAGAGCGGTCTCACGCTCCTTGGCCCCCGGATTTCCGGGGGCTTTCTCATGGCGGAAACCTGCGATTGCCAGCCCCAGCCCTTTTCAGGCGGTGATCAGCTGCTTAAACTCAACAAACGCCGCCCGGATGTACGGGGATGCAATGCCCCTCCTGCCAGCACACCGACAGCCGGGTTCTGGAATCACGATCGGCAGACAGCGGCCGCAGCGTGCGCCGGCGGCGCGAATGCCTCAATTGCACGTTTCGCTTCACCACCTACGAGCGCGTGGAAACGGTGCCCGTAACGGTGGTCAAACGCAATGGCGCCAGGGAAACGTTCAACCGGGCCAAGCTCCTGCACGGATTGCTGCGGGCCTGCGAAAAAACCGGCCTGGAGCCGGCACGCCTGGAATCGGTGGTCGATGAACTGGAGCTGCAGCTGCAGCAGCGGCCCGGCCGGGAGGTGAGCAGCGCCGAGATCGGCGAGCTGGTGCTCGAGCAGCTCAGAGCCATGAGCGAGGTGGCCTATGTGCGTTTCGCTTCGGTCTACCGGCAGTTCCAGAGCGTGAGCGACTTCGTCTCCACCCTCGACGGCCTCAACCGCCGCAGCGGTCGCGGACGCAACACCCCATCCGCGGCCGCCCTGGGCTGAGGCTTCCGGGACGCCCGGTGGGTGAGCAGCCTCTGGCGGGTTGGTAGATTTGATAACTCGGACGCGTCTGCAGGCGGGCAGACCGTCGGATTCCCTCGTCCTGCCTCAGGCAGTCCGCCCATCGCCATGACCGTGACCCCTTCCGAAATCAGCAGCACCGAGGCCGATCTCGATCTTGCCGCTGAAGCGGCAACCGACCTCGACGACGCCATTGCGGAAGAGGTTCCCGCCGCTGACGACTCCGACAGCCGCGCCGCCAGCCGGGATCTCGACGGCGTGGGCTTCTCGCTCGATGAGTTCGCGGCTCTGCTCAGCAAGTACGACTACAACTTCAAGCCCGGTGACGTGGTCAACGGCACCGTGTTCGCCCTGGAATCGAAGGGCGCCATGATCGACATCGGGGCCAAGACCGCGGCCTTCATGCCCCTCCAGGAGGTGTCGATCAACCGGGTGGAGGGCCTGGGCGACGTGATGCAGCCCGGCGAAATCCGGGAGTTCTTCATCATGAGCGAGGAGAACGAGGACGGCCAGCTCTCGCTCTCCATCCGCCGCATCGAATACCAGCGGGCCTGGGAACGGGTGCGTCAGCTTCAGAAGGAGGACGCCACGATCTACAGCGAGGTGTTCGCCACCAACCGCGGCGGGGCCCTGGTGCGGGTGGAAGGACTGAGGGGCTTCATTCCCGGCAGCCACATCAGCACCCGCAAGCCCAAGGAAGAGCTGGTGGCCGACTTCCTGCCGCTCAAGTTCCTGGAGGTGGACGAAGAGCGCAACCGCCTGGTGCTCAGCCATCGCCGCGCCCTGGTGGAGCGCAAGATGAATCGCCTGGAGGTGGGCGAAGTGGTGCTGGGCACGGTGCGGGGCATCAAGCCCTACGGCGCCTTCATCGACATCGGTGGCGTGAGCGGCCTGCTGCACATCTCCGAGATCAGCCACGAGCACATCGAAACGCCGCACACGGTGCTCAATGTGAACGACCAGATGAAGGTGATGATCATCGACCTCGACGCCGAGCGGGGCCGGATCTCCCTCTCCACCAAGGCCCTCGAACCCGAGCCGGGCGACATGCTCACCGATCCCCAGAAGGTGTTCGATCGGGCCGAGGAAATGGCAGCCCGCTACAAGCAGATGCTCATGGAGCAGGCGGAAGACCACGAGCCCATGGGCGTCACCCTCGACTGAGCCAGCCCCCTTGGCACGGTTGCTGCTGCGGGGCAGACCGCTCCACCAGGGAGAGATCGAGGCGGTGCTGTTCGACAAGGACGGCACCCTCTGCCACAGCGAGCTCAGGCTGCTCGCCTTGGCCAGGGCGCGGGTGAACCAGTGCCAGCGGCTCCTGGAGCAGCGCCATCCCCAGTTGGCGCTCAGCGTCGCTGCTGAACTCGCCCCACGACTGGAGGCCACCTACGGCCTGCAGGCCAACGGCCTGCACCCGGCCGGCACCACGGCGGTGGCCAGCCGCGAGCACAACCTGATCTCCACGGCCACGGCCCTGGCCCAGCTGGGGCTGGGCTGGCCCGAAGCCCTCGAGCTCGCCGAAGCCGTGTTTCAGCACTGCGATCGCACCGCTGACGATGACCACGCGCCTGGCGCCACGGCCACGGACGGCGTGCACGAGCTGCTTCAGCGGCTCTGCGAGGCGGATGTGGCCTGTGCCGTGATCAGCAACGACGATCAGCAGGGCATCGCCGCGTTTCTGGCCAGCCACAACCTCGGCTCCTACTTTGCGGCCCTGCGCAGCGCCGATCACCACCCGCGCAAGCCCGATCCCGCCGCCGTTGTGGCCCTCTGCGGCGACCTGGGCACCGAGCCGGGCCGCTGTGCCCTGATCGGCGATGCCAACAGTGATCTGCTGATGGCCGAGCGGGCCGGTGTGGCGGTGGTGCTGGGCTACAGCGCCGGCTGGAAGCTCCCCCCCCCGCTCGAGGGCCGCTTTACTCAACTGGCCCACTGGCACGAACTGGAGGTAGGTTCGTCTGGATAAGGTGATGGGCGTGGATCACAAGGTGTCGATGAGTCGTTACGTCTTCACCTCCGAGTCGGTGACCGAGGGGCATCCGGACAAGATCTGCGATCAGGTGAGCGATGCGGTATTGGATGCCCTGCTGAGCCAGGATCCCGCCAGTCGCGTGGCCTGCGAAACGGTGGTGAACACCGGGCTCTGCCTGCTCACAGGAGAGGTCACCACCACCGCCCGCATCGACTTCAACACCCTGGTGCGCGGTGTGATCGAGGAGATCGGCTACAGCAGTTCGCGCGCCGGAGGCTTCGACGCCCGCAGTTGCGCCGTGCTGGTAGCCCTCGACCAGCAATCCCCCGACATCGCCCAGGGGGTGGATGAGGCCGACGACCATGACGGCGACCCGCTGGATCTGGTGGGGGCCGGCGATCAGGGCATCATGTTCGGCTACGCGTGCGATGAAACGCCGGAGCTGATGCCGCTGCCGATCAGCCTGGCCCACCGCCTGGCGCGGCGGCTCTCCCAGGTGCGCCATGACGGCACCCTCGCCTACCTGCTCCCCGATGGCAAGACCCAGGTGAGTGTGGTGTATGAAAACGACCGTCCGGTGGCGATCGACACCATCCTGATCTCCACCCAGCACACCCCCAGCATCGATGGGGTGAGCGATGCCGCACCACTGCGTGAGCGCATCGCCGGCGACCTCTGGACCCATGTGGTGGAGCCAGTGAGCGCCGATCTCAACCTTCGCCCCAGCCGTGAGGGCACCCGCTTTCTGGTAAACCCCACCGGCAAGTTCGTGGTGGGAGGCCCCCAGGGAGATGCCGGCCTCACCGGGCGGAAGATCATCGTGGACACCTACGGGGGCTACGCCCGCCATGGAGGCGGTGCCTTCTCCGGCAAGGACCCCACCAAGGTGGACCGTTCGGCGGCCTATGCTGCCCGCCATGTGGCCAAGGCTCTTGTGGCCGCCGGCCTGGCCCGGCGCGCCGAAGTGCAGCTCAGCTATGCCATCGGTGTGGCCAGGCCGGTGAGCATCCTGGTGCAGAGCTTCGGCAGCGGCAGGATCAGCGATGCCGACCTCACCGCCCTGGTGCAGGAGCACTTCGACCTGCGCCCCGGGGCGATCATCGAGCGCTTCGCCCTGCGCGACCTGCCCCGCCAGCGCGGTGGCCGCTTCTACCAGGACGTGGCCGCCTACGGCCACTTCGGCCGCAGCGATCTCAACCTCCCCTGGGAGGACGTGGACGCCATCGCCGCCACCCTGCAGCAGGCCACCGCCAGCCGGGTCGCCGTCTGAGTCTGCGGTGGCCCAGGGCAGCCTGGCACTCGGCATCGACCTGGGAACCAGTGGCCTGCGCCTGGCCCTCATCGACGGCGAGGGCGCGGTGTTGGCCGAGGTGGCCGGCCCCTACCCCGCCCCCTTTGCCCAGCCCCTCGGCTGGCGCGATGGGCTGATCGGCCTCTGCCGCCGGCTGCCGGCCGAGCAGCGCAGGCGGGTGGGATCCCTGGCGGTGGCCGGCACCTCCGGCACCCTGCTGCTCTGCCGACGCGACGGCAGCCTCGTGGAAGAACACTATGCAGGGGTGAGCCTGGCCGAGGCCCTGCCCTATCACCTGGCCTGCCCGGAGCAGGCGGCGGCTGCCGCGGCGATCGCGGCCGGTGGCCCCGCCAGCAGCCCCAGCGGCAGCCTGGCGCGGGCGCTGCGGCTGCTGGAGGCCGCCCGGCATCTGGTCCCGGGGGAACCCTGGCTGCTGCGCCACCAGGCCGACTGGCTGCTGGGCTGGCTGCTCGGCGACTGGCGCTGGGGGGAGGAGGGCAACAACCTGCGCCTGGGCTGGGATCTGCAGCACGGGCGCTGGGCGGGAGCGATCGCCGCACAGCCCTGGAGCCAGGCCCTGCCCGTCGTCCGCGCCAGCGGCGAGGTGCTCGGGCCGCTGGCTGGCAGGGCGGCAGCCCTGCTTGACCTGCCCCCAGGCTGCCGGGTGGTGGCGGGCAGCACCGATGCCAACGCGGCGGTGCTGGCGGCCGATCCCGGTGAGCAGGACGGCGTGTGCGTGCTGGGCACCACCCTGGTGCTCAAGCAATGGTGCGCCGAGCCGATCCAGGGCCCGGGCGTGAGCTGCCACAGGGTGGCCGGACGCTGGCTGGTGGGCGGCGCCTCCAATTCCGGCGGGGGCGTGTTGCGCCGCTTCTTCAGCGATGGGCAGCTGGCAGAGCTCAGCCGCCAGATCGATCCGGCCCACGACAGCGGGCTGGCGCTGCGGCCCCTCAACGGCCGCGGTGAACGCTTTCCGGTGGACGATCCCACGCTCGAGCCGGTGCTCGAACCCCGGCCCGTGAGCGATGCGCTGTTTCTGCAGGGCCTGCTGGAGGGCCTGGCCGAGATCGAGAAGGCCGGCTGGACGCGCCTGCGGCAGCTGGGAGCGCCGGCGGTGCAGCGGGTGATCAGCCTCGGCGGTGGGGCCCGCAACCCCCAGTGGCGAGCGATCCGCCAACGGCGGCTGGGCTGTGCGGTGCTGAACAGACCGCGGCTGAGCGCGGCCCAGGGCATGGCCAGACTGGCTGCGACCGCTCTGCCGCCGCCATGAACAACCAACTGCGCACCTGGATCTCAATGGCGCTGTTCGTGGTGCTGGCGGGCTACGTGAGCTTCAGCGCCATCCGCCTGGGGGTGCTGCTCTGGCAGCGCTACGCCGGCGCCTGACTGCCCAGCCCAGAATGGCCTGCATCCCGTGTTCCCAGGCCATGGCCGCCGACCCCCTCACCAACGCCGTGAGCGACCGGATCTGCAAGCACATGAACGACGACCACGCCGAGGCGGTGCTGGCCTATGCCCGCCACTACGGCGGCGTGGCGGCCGCCGGCTCAGCCCGGATGCTGGCCATCGAGCCGGAGGCGATGCGGCTGGAGGTGGATGGCCAGGAGCTGCAGGTGCCCTTTGACCACAGCCTCAGCGACAGTGACGACGCCCACCGCACCCTGGTGGCGATGTTGCGGGCCCTTCCCCAGGGCTGAGGTCGGCGGCCTGGGACAGGGCTCGGGCAGTGGCAATGCTGACGTCAGCCTGACCACAGCCAATGCACACACGGCCTGCGCCGGCAGGGATCGACCGCTGGCTGCCCCTGGAGTGGCTGCTGAGGCCGCCACTGCACCGGGAGCTTCAGCTGCCCGCCATGGGCCTGGCCGGACTGGAACCGTTGCCCTGGTGGGCGGCGGGAAGCTACGAGGGGGAACTGCGCCGCTATCTGCTGAACCTGCGGCGCGATCCCCGCAGCCAGCGGCTGGCACCGCTGCTGAACGCTCTGGTGGTCAGCCTGAAACAGCTCCAGGCGGGAGGCCGAGCGGTTTCAGCGCGGCTGCCCCCTCCCCTGCTGGTGGCGGTGCCCAGCTGGAAACGACGGAGCAATCCCCTGCCCCCGTTGCTGGCCCAGATGCTCGGGCGGCAGCTGGGATGGGAGCAGGGGCAGGTGCTGGTGCGCAGCCGGCCGGTGCTGGGACAGCACCATCTGGGGCGGGAGCTGCGCTGGCAGAACCAACAGGGTGCCTTCCGCTGCCAGCAGGGGCCCGCTGGCCGCCGCCGAACGGTGCTGCTCCTCGACGACATCCTCACCACCGGGGCCACGGCCTGCGCGGCGGCGGCCGCCCTGCGGGAAGGTGGCTGGACGGTGCTTGGGATCGCCTGCGTGGCCCGCACCCCGGCGGCGAATCGGAAGCGGAAGAGCCGTGATCTAGGATCTGGCGGTTGATCCGGTGGCCGCATCAGCGGGCCTGGACCGACGTGCCGGGATAGCTCAGTTGGTAGAGCAGGCGACTGAAAATCGCCGTGTCCCCAGTTCAAATCTGGGTCCTGGCATTCCTGGAGCAGGCAGCTGGTTTATTGCCGCAGCACGCCCATCCTCGTTGATGGCAGGATTTGGCCCAGGGTGCCGCAAGCTCCCGGGCACCCTGTCCCTGAGCGCTCCATCCCGCCCCCATGAGCGAACTGGCCAACCCGCAGGATCGGCAGTTCAACAACGCCGACAGTTTCGCCCAGGCCTTCGATGCCGCCTGGCACCTGCACAACCGGCAACACCCCAACCACGACCTGGACCGCGACAGCAAACGGGCCCTGGTGCTCCAGTCCCTCGCCGACCATCCCTTCCAGCAGAGCCAGCCCGACCTGGCGGCCCAGGTGGCGTCCTTCCGGCTGCGGCTGCTGGGGCTCTGATGCCAGGCTCACCGTCACGTCCCACCTCCACGTCGACCCCCCTGGCCCGATGGACAGCTCCCTGAGCCGGCTGGTGCAGCTGCTGAGCGCCGGATTCAGCAACCAGCAGCAGGCCTTCGAGAACCCCCCGCTCTACGCCCACATCCTGGTGAAGATGAGGCCCCTGCCCCAGCTGGCGCCGGGCTCGCTGCTGCTGGAGCAGAGTTACGCCATTAACCCGGCTGCTCCCTACCGGATTCGGGTGTTGCGTCCGGAACGCCAGGGCGACGGCCTGGTGATCCACAACCAGGCGGTGATTGATGAGCAGCGCTTCTGGGGTGCGGTGGATGATGCCGAACGCCGCAGCCGGATCCAGCCCCAGGATCTGCGCCCCCTGGACGGCTGCACCTACCGGGTGCGGGAAGACGGTGAGGGGTTCATCGGCGAAGTGGAGCCCGGTTGCCGCTGCCTGGTGGAGCGCAAGGGTGCCACCACCTACCTGGTGAGCCGGCTGGAGCTGGATGCCCATGGCATGCGCACCATCGACACGGGCCATGACCCCACCACCCACGAACAGGTGTGGGGGTCGCTGGCCGGGCCCTTCGAATTCAGCCGCACCGACGATTACAGCGGGGAGATTCCCGCCGCCTGGCAGGCCGCCTTCAGCCCGTGAGGAACCCGCGGTAGTCGCGTGCAGGGCGTGCTGGGGGCTCGGGGCCGGCCTCCAGCTCATCGAGGAAGGGCTGTTCGGGTTCCTCGGGAAACTGTCCGTCGATGTCGTGAACCCCGGCGGCACGGCCAGCTGGCCCGGCAGGGCTGACAGTGGCTGGCTCGATCCCGGTGAGCAAGCCTTCCACCCGCTTGAGGCGCTCCTCCGTGTCCTTCAGACGTCCCTGGGCGGCGGCCGCCATGCCCAGGTCCGGTTGTGCGGCCTCGGCCAAATCCTGAAGGTGTCGATCCTGAACCGAGAGCCGGTCCTCCAGCTCCAGCAGCCGGTAGGTGAGCGTCTCCACCACCTGGGAGAGGGTGTGCAACTGCTGGGCCAGCCGCTGGCTGGCTTCAGGTGCGGGAGGCGTGGGCAGCCGGAGGGGCGAAGGGGTGGGCGACTGGAGGGACATCGCTGGTCACAACCGGCGGTGGGTCAAAGCTGAAGCCAGGGTTCCGGAGCAGGGTTTGCAGAGCAGGGTTTCCAGAGCAGGTTTTCCAGAGCAGCGAAGCTGGTGGTGGCGCTGGGTGCACAGGAACGGGATGTGCGCCGATGGTATCGATGTTTGCCCGCGGCGCCAGGGCGAGCCCCATGGCGGGGTTTGTAACGATTCGGGAAAGCCTGTGAAGGGACTCAGGCACACCCATAGGATCGGCCAGCAACTCCTGTCACGCGCTGCCTGTCACGCTTGAGAGCTGCCCAGCGATGGGTGCCTGATGGCCGCGATCGCACTCCATACGCTTCAACTCCATACGCCCGTTCCCGCAAGTTCATGACCCTCGCCAACGCGTCCTACCTGGGCATTGAGCGTTTTTCCAACGACCGCCCCAAGGAAAACTGGACCAACGCCTCTGAAAATGACAAGGAGGTGCTGATGCGTGCTGTCTACCGCCAGGTGCTCGGCAATCAGTATGTGATGAAGAGTGAGCGGCTCGAAGGGCCCGAATCGCTGTTCAGGCGCGGCTACCTCAGTGTGCGTGAGTTTGTTCGCCAGGTGGCCAAGAGCGGGCTCTACAAGCAGAAATTCTTCGAGAACTGCAACCCCTACAGGTTCATCGAGCTCAACTTCAAGCATCTGCTGGGCCGTGCCCCCCAGAACAAGGCCGAGATGCTCGAGCACTTCACCATCCTGCAGGAGCAGGGCTTCGACGCTGAAATCGACTCCTACATCGACAGTGCCGAATACCAGGACCGCTTCGGCGAAGAGGTGGTGCCCTTCCTGCATGGTTTTAACTACAACGCCGGCCAGCAGGGACTGCAGTTCTCGTACATGCTGCAGCTCACCCGCGGGGTGGGCGCTTCGGTTCGGGGCGATCTGCTCAAGACCCAGTCACGCCTGAACCCGGCGGTTCACGCTGAGCAGCCGATGGCCGTGGTCAGCCCCAACGCCAAGGGTGCCGTGTTCCGCAAGGTCACCAGCGATGGCGTGACCCGTCAGGGCGTGGGCTCAGGAGAGGAGGGTCGCACCTTCCGGGTGGAGATCACCGGTTACAACAACTACAGGCTGCACAAGCGCAGCAACCGCGTCCGCTTCATCCCCTTCAACAAACTGTTGCAGACCCAGCAGCAGATTCTGCGTGAAGGTGGCCGCATCGCCAGCATCACCCCGGTAAACTGAATCACCCCGGTGAACTGACAACCAGCCGCCCGTTTTCGCTCCCTTTCTTGCCATCCACTTTGCTTCGTCAGCCATGAAGGTTTCTGCAGGTAGCCGCAGCACCAGCTTCAGCAGCGGTCGTCAGGTCACGTTCACAGTGACCGGCCTGGCCAACAACGACTATTCGCGCACGGCGGACATGGTGATGAATGTGCCCTACACCCGCATGAACGAAACCATGCGCATGGTGCAGCGCATGGGCGGCAGGATCACCGGGGTGGCTGTGAACGGCGGCGATCTGGCCGCCACCAAGGTGGCACCGGCCCGGAAGAAAACCCGCTCGAAGGCCGAGAACAACTGAGGCGCGTCCCGCGCGCAATCCCTGAGGGCCCCAACGGGGGCCCTTTTTTTGTGCTCGCCTGGCTGCGCTCATCTAGATGCGCTCGCCTGGCAACCAGAACCATGCCGGCCCAACCGAAGCCGGCCAGGGGAATGACCGTTTGTGAACCAGATCTCAAGGACCAGCCCCCTGTCGCCAACAATGGTCAGGTCAAGTTGACGAGTACCTGGCGCAGCGGGTTTGCCCGCCGGCTGTCACTGGGTCAAGCCAACCTGGCCCCGTATCCACTCTCCCCGACAGCCCGTCGAGAAAAGGAGCTCCTCAATGTTCGACGCCTTCACCAAGGTCGTTGCCCAGGCTGATGCCCGCGGCGAATTCATCAACGCTGGTCAGATCGACGCCCTCGCGGCGATGGTTGCCGACAGCAACAAGCGGATGGATTCCGTCAACCGCATCACCTCCAACGCCTCCGCCATCGTCACCAACGCGGCCCGCGATCTGTTCGAGGCCCAGCCCGCCCTGATCGCTCCCGGTGGCAACGCCTACACCCATCGCCGCATGGCCGCCTGCCTGCGCGACATGGAGATCATCCTCCGCTACGTCACCTACGCCGTCTTCACCGGCGACGCCTCCGTGCTGGAAGACCGCTGCCTCAACGGCCTGCGTGAGACCTACCTGGCCCTCGGCGTCCCCGGCGCTTCCGTGGCTGAAGGCGTGCGCAAGATGAAGGACGCCGCCATCTCCATCGCCAACGATCGCAACGGCATCACCCCCGGCGACTGCTCCGCTCTGATGAGCGAGATCGGCACCTACTTCGATCGCGCCGCAGCTGCTGTCGGCTGAATCCCTCAGGACTTCCCCTCCTGATCATCGGATCCACTTCCTTCTCTCAACCCAATGAAGACCCCCCTCACCGAAGCCGTCGCCGCTGCCGATTCCCAGGGCCGCTTCCTCTCCAACACTGAGCTCAACGCCGCCTTCGGTCGTTTCGAGCGCGCCAAGAACGCCCTCGAGGCCGCCAAGGTGCTCACCGCCAAGGCTGATGAGCTCGTGAACGGTGCTGCCCAGGCCGTTTACAACAAGTTCCCCTACACCACCCAGATGCAGGGGTCCAACTACGCCTCCGACGCCCGCGGTAAGGCCAAGTGCGCCCGGGACATCGGCTACTACCTGCGCATGGTCACCTACTGCCTGGTGGCTGGCGGCACCGGCCCCATGGACGAGTACCTCGTGGCTGGTCTCGATGAGATCAACCGCGCCTTCGAACTCTCCCCCTCCTGGTACGTCGAGGCCCTCAACTACATCAAGGCCAACCACGGCATCTCCGGAGACCCCGGTGTGATCGCCAACAACTACATCGACTACGCCATCTCCGCTCTCGTCTGATCCCAACCTCAGGGACCACACCAGACCCACCCAGGCCTCCCTCTACGGGAGGCCTTTTTCATGGTTCTTGTTGCGTGGTTGTTTCGTGGTTGCGGCTGGCTCCGTAACCTGCCCTTGCTTCACCCTCGGCATCCCACCCACCGGCAACCATGGCTGGTCGATCCAGCAACCCCATCTCCGTGCCCTCAGCCGCTGGGGACGACGGCACCCAGGCCGGCGCTTCGGTCAGAGCCGGTGCCCGAGTCAGCGCTCCGCTCAGCGAAGGGGCCCCGATCAGCGAAGCCGAGGCCATCGCCCGGCTGGCTCAGAGCGAGGACCCCTCTCAGCAGTACTACGGGGCCTGGTGGCTGGGCCGCATGCGCAGCCAGCATCCCGAGGCGGTGCCGCTGCTGCGCTCGGCCCTGCGCCAGCGCCGAGCGCGCGACCCCGGGGCCGGCGTGGAGGAGAACGCCGTGGCCCGCAATGCCGCCCGGGCCCTGGGCAAGCTGGCCCCACTGGCGCTGGCTGCGGTGGACGACCTGCTGGAGGTGCTGGAGGATCCGGATGACGGCCTGCGCGAAGCGGCGGCGCGGGCCCTGGGGGACTTGCGTGCCGAGGCGGCGGTGCAGCCGATCTGCCGGCGGCTGGCCAGCGGCCCCCAGGGTGCCGGCGCCCTGCGCCCGGGAACCCCGCGGCTGATGGAGCCCTGCGAGGCACTGCTGGAGGCCCTGGGCGAGATCGGCCAGGGGGGCGAGCCGGTGCTGGCCGTGGTGGAGCCCTTCGTGGACCACGAGCGGCCCCTGATCCGCAGCGCCGCGGCCCGGGCGCTGCTGCAGCTCAGCGGCGAGCAGCGCTGGGGCACCCTGCTGGTGGAGCTGCTGGAGCATCCCCAGCTGCAGGTGCGGCGCGCCGCCCTGATGGACCTGGGGGCAGCAGGCTGGCGCCCTGCCCTCGAGCCGATCCGCCGCACCCTGGCCGAGAACAGCCTCAAGCTGATGGCCCTGCGGGGCCTGGTGGAGCGGGGCACCGGGGAGCCCGCCGAGCCTTTGCTGCTGGCCTGCATGGACGAATTGCTGTGACCCCCACCGATCTGCCCCCCACCGAGCAGCTGGTGGAGGCCGTGCGCCGTGCCGACAGCAGCCAGGCTCTGCTGCTGGCCACCCGGGAGCTGGCGGCCAGCGGCGACCCCGGGGCTGCACCGGTGCTGGTGGAGGTGCTCGGATTCAACAACCCAGGCGCCGCCGTGGCCGCCGTGGACGGGCTGATCCGGCTGCGGGGGGCAGCGGTGGAGGCCCTGTTGCGGCTCGATGCGCAGAACTACGGGGCTCGGGCCTGGGCGGTGCGGGCCCTGGCAGGGATCGGCGATGTGCGCGGCCTGGAGCTGCTGGAGGAGGCCCTGGGTAGCGACGTGGCCGCCAGCGTGCGCCGGGCCGCCGCCAAGGGGCTGGGCACCTTGGAACTCCACCACCTCAGCACGGCGGAGCAGGAGCGCATCCTGCAGCGCTGCCTGCAGGCCCTGCTGGCCGCCAGCGCCGA
This sequence comes from Cyanobium sp. PLM2.Bin73, assembly GCA_007694915.1. Classification (GTDB taxonomy): domain Bacteria; phylum Cyanobacteriota; class Cyanobacteriia; order PCC-6307; family Cyanobiaceae; genus NIES-981. The sequence continues at coordinate 28,572 of REEV01000049.1, forward strand.
TGGCGAATGGGTTGTGCGCTACGCGGTGGCGGTGGCCCTTGAAACGCTGGCTGAGCGGCTGCAGAGCCGTGGCCAATCCCTCCAGGCCCTGCTGGACGGTCTGGACAGCCTGGCCCAGCCAGCAGACGGCAATCCGCCGGTGGTGCAGCTGCGCGCCAGGCTGGCCGTTGAGCGAATCCAGCGGCCATGAGTGTGCAGCAGCGGGTGCTGTTCGTCTGTCTCGGCAACATCTGCCGCTCCCCCGCCGCCGAAGGGGTGTTTCTGGAGCGCCTGGCAGCGGCGGGGCTGCAGGAGCGCTACCTGGTGGATTCGGCCGGCACGGGCAGCTGGCATGTGGGCAAGCCAGCCGACGCCCGCATGCGCAGCGCCGCCGCCCGCCGCGGCATTCACCTGCCCAGCCGGGCGCGCCAGCTGGAGGCGGCCGACCTGCAGCGCTTTGATCGGATCCTCACCATGGATGCTGACAACCTGGCTGCGGTGCAGGCGCTGGCCCGGCGCAGCCCTGCAACAGAGCAGCGGGCCGTGGTGGAGCCGCTGGTGCGCTACTGCCGGCGCCTGAGCGCCAGCGAGGTGCCCGATCCCTACTTCGGCGGCGAGGAGGGATTCGAGCGGGTGCTGGATCTGCTGGAAGACGCCTGTGACGGCCTGCTGGTGGCCCTCGAGCAGGGCTGAACCCGGCGCTCAGGCAGCCCCGGGATCCGGCCAGGCCTCCTCGGGCACCCGCTGACGGAACAGGTCCACCAGGGCCTGGATCACCGCCTCGATGCCCATGCCGTCGGTCACCAGCTCCTCAGCGTCGTCGGCCTGCAGCAGTGGCGCCTCCGAGCGGGTGGAATCGAGATGATCGCGCTCGGCGATCTGGGCCTCCAGCTCCGCCAGGGGGGGCACCGCAAAGCCGCGCTGCGCCAGGTCGTGGGCGCGGCGCCGGGCCCGCTCCGCCACGGTGGCGGTGAGGAACACCTTGAGTTCGGCATCGGGGAACACCGCCGTGCCGATGTCGCGGCCTTCCGCCACCAGCCCCCCCCGGGCGCCCATGGCCCGCTGCTGGGCCGTGAGGGCGCGGCGCACGCAGCCATGGGCCGCCACCTGCGACACCTGGTCGGTCACCTCGGGGCTGCGGATCGCTTCGCTCACCGCATGGCCATTGATCTGCACCGTGGTCTCCCCGGCGCTGCCGCTGCCCAGCCGCAGCTCCAGCCCCTGCAGGCAGGATTCCACCGCGGCCGCATCAGCAGGATCCACCCCTTGGTGCTGCACCCACCAGGTCACCGCCCGGTACATGGCTCCGGTGTCGAGGTACAGCAGACCCAAGCGTTCAGCCAGGGCCCGGGTCACGGTGCTCTTGCCGGCTCCAGCCGGTCCATCAATGGCGACGATCGGCGGGCGGCTTATCAACACGGTGTGATCGATCAGGCGGGTGGAGCCGCAGCGGATGGCCGCCGCCAGCAGGCACAGGCCCTGGGGGTGCGCAAGCCGAGCCAGGCTATGGGCCGCCACCAGCTCTGCATACTCCACCACGGCACCGGCCTGCTCCAGGGCCCGCCGCAGGCGGGTGACGGGATCCGGCCCGGCGCCGCCCAGGCCATCCAGCGGCCGCTGCAGGGAGGTGCGAACGGCCTGCAGCGCGGCTGGCAGCACGGCGGCCTGGCGCCGCTCAGCCGGCGTGAGATAGCGATTGCGGGAGCTGCAGGCCAGCCCATCGCGCTCGCGCACGGTGGCACAGCCCTCCACCGCCACCGGCAGCGCGAGATCGGCGAGCACCCGGCGCAGGATCACCAGTTGCTGCCAGTCCTTCTCGCCGAGCAGCAGTCGCCGCGGCCGCACCAGGGCCAGCAGACGCACCACCACCGTGGCCACCCCGTCGAAATGCGCCGGCCGCCTGGGGGCGCAGAGGCTGCCCAGCAGGGACTCGGGCGGACGGATGCGCGTGAGGCCCTGCTCCCCGGCGGGCTGGATCTCCTCGACCGCAGGCGCGAACAGGGCCTGGGCACCAGCGGCCGCCGCCAGCTCCTGATCTGCGATCAGATCGCGGGGGTAGCGCTGGAAATCCTCCCGGGGCCCGAACTGGAGCGGGTTCACGTACACACTTACCAGCACAGTCGGTGCGCCGGCACCGCGGGGCTGGGCGGCGCGACGGATCAACGCCTCATGGCCGGCATGCAGCGCACCCATGGTGGGCACGAAATGCACAGGGGCATCCTGATCACGGCGCCAGGCCAGCAGATCACGGCGGGTGCGCAGGAGCTGCATCGCGAACGAGGGGAACAGGAGGCCGGATCAGCCCAGCAAAAAACCCACCCGCGACGGAGGCAGGTGGGCATCAAACCAGGGCGGGTGCGCGCCGCTCAGGCGCGGCACCCAGGCCTCAGGAGGACGGGCGATCAGCGCAGGACTTCCAGACGCACAGGCGCCAGGCCGCTGGACACCAGACCAAGCTCCTGGGCGGCGCCGTGGCCCAGGTCGATCACCCGGTTGCCGGTGAACGGTCCACGGTCGTTGATGCGAACCACGGCGCTGCGGCCGTTGTGGAGGTTGGTGACGCGCACGCGGGTGCCGAAGGGGAGGGTGCGGTGGGCCGCGGTCATCGTGCCGGGGCGGAACACCTCACCATTGGCGGTGCGGTTGCCGAAGAAGCCGGGGCCGTACCAGCTGGCGGTGCCCTGGCTCACCTGCACCACATCGGGAGCGGAGGCCAGCAGGGTGGCAGGGGCGATGGGCAGGGAGTCGAGCTGGAACTGCGGCATCGGCTCGAGTTCCCGCACGGCCAGGGGGCGGGTTGAGCCCTGGCCGGTGGTGGCCAGAGCGGGGGTTGCGGTGGCCGCAACGGCGGCAGCGCCAGCAAGAAGAAGGGAAGCGGCGCCTTGGGAAAAGATACGTCGCATAACAGACGAAACTCCTGATCGTTACAGCGATCCCCGAAGACGTGGGATCGACGGTGTGGCGATGACGAAATCCTGCAGCTTGTGAGCGTTGGAAATCGTGCGGGAGGTCCTGATCAAGCAGAGAACGCCGCAAACGTAGTGGTCCCGTCCAGGCGTTTCCAGCACGGAAGCGGTGGCCAACTGCGATCAGATTTCATGATCTGTCATGCCATCGCCGGCCACTACAGGGCTCTGCCGCCAGGAGCAAGCCGTCAAGGCATGAGCAAAGCCAATAGGCGCCATAAGCGCCACTGATTGAATTGTGTGCCGATGGGGCAACCGTCCACCGGTCGGGGCTGGTGGCCGCCGTCGGAGGATCACCCCGATCACGCATCGCAGCAGCAGGGGAGCAGCCATGGACTACCGCACAGCCGGCGTGGATGTGCTGGCCGGCCGCGCCTTCGTGGAGCGCATCCGGTCCAGCGTGGAGTCGACCCGCCGCCCCGAAGTGCTCGGGGGGCTGGGTGGCTTCGGCGGCCTCTGCAGGCTGCCGGCCGGCCTGCGCCAACCCCTGCTGGTGGCGGGCAGCGATGGGGTGGGCACCAAGCTCGAGCTGGCCCAGGCCCACGGCCGCCACCACGACGTGGGCATCGATCTGGTAGCCATGTGCGTCAACGATGTGATCACCAGCGGCGCTGAGCCGCTCTTTTTCCTCGATTACATCGCCACCGGCAAGCTCAGCCCCGATGCCCTGGCGGCCGTGGTGGAGGGCATCGCCGCTGGCTGCCGGCAGAGCGGCTGCGCGCTGCTGGGCGGGGAGACGGCGGAAATGCCGGGCTTCTACGCACCCGGGCGCTACGACCTGGCTGGCTTCTGCGTGGCCGTGGTGGAGGCCGATCAGCTGATCGATGGCCGCCGGATCGAAGCCGGCGATCGGATCGTGGCCGTGGCCAGCAGCGGGGTGCACAGCAACGGCTTCAGCCTCGTGCGCCGGATCCTCGAGGAGCAGCAGCAGCGCAATCCCTCGGCGGCCATGGCCCCGCTGAACGGCGAGGAGCGTCCCATCATCGAGGTCCTGCTCACCCCCACCCGGCTCTATGCCGCTCTGGTGAAGACCCTTCTGGCCGCAGAGGTCCCCGTGCACGGCATGGCCCACATCACCGGCGGAGGGTTACCGGAAAACCTGCCCCGCTGCCTGGGCGAGGGGATGCACGGCGCCATCGACCCCGACAGCTGGCAGCGCCCAGCCGTGTTCCGGTGGCTGCAGGAGGCGGGCCAGGTGCCGGAAACCGACCTCTGGAACACCTTCAATCTGGGCGTGGGCTTCTGCCTGGTGCTGCCCCCCTCTGCCACTGACTCCGCCCTGGCCCTCTGCCGCCAGGCCGGCCACGACGCCTGGGTGCTGGGGGAGGTGCGCACCGGCGTGCTGCCGCCGGGAACCGCCCTCGCTGGACTGCCCACCTGAGCACACCGGCACCACTGCCTAGGGTGCCGGCAGGATCCATCGCTCCAAGCGGCTCATACAGACCAGGCCTGAAGCGCGTGGATCCCTCGACGTCGACGCAATGATCTGAGTGAGGAATCGCATGCTCCATAACCAGCAACCCAACCGTTTTCAGGCCGGGCAGCGCATGACCCGCCGCCGCAGTTCGGCCGGGCCAGTTCCCCCGGTACGCCCCCAGCGCCCTCGCCCCACCCTCAACCGCGGCCTGCGTCCCACCTACCTCAGCCTGCGCGACCACGGGCGGGTGTACGTGGCCGATCTGCCCCGGCTCTCCGATGGTCAGCTGTCCCGGCTGCAGCAAGAAGCCCAGGAGATGCACCTCAGCCTCAGCCGCCGGCTGGCCGAACCGGCCGACGCTGGCCAGGTCGGTGCCCTGGATGGAGACACCCGCATCCGCGCCGCCACCAAGCTGGATGTGACCGAACGGTTCCTGCGCGCCATCGCCGAAGAGCAGGAGAGCCGCCGCTCCAACCCCGCCCTGCGGGCCGCGGCGGATGAATCCCTGGCCCGCACCTTCCTGGAGCTGGCCCGCCACCGCCTGCCCGGCGCCACGTTCGAGTCGCTGCTGCAGGAAGCCCTGGCGGCCTGCGGCGGCAGCGAGGAGGCGTCAGCCCCCAGCCAGCCCCGGGTGCTGCCGGTGGTGCTCACACCGCCGGCTCACGCCGCGGCGGGTGCGGCGATGGAAGCGGCGGCCTCCTGAGCCTGGGGCAGCGGTTCAGGAGCTCTGGAATGGGTTGGCGGGCATGCGCCGGTTCAGGTCCAGGGCCAGGGCATCCAGCTGATGGCGCTGCTCGGCCCTGAGCTGCCAGGCCAGGGCGCCCGCCGCCTGCTCGGCCTGGGCAGGCGTGCGCAACCCCACGATCGGCAGGGCCCCGTGGGCCCGGCACCAGTTCAGGGCCACCGCCGCCAGCGGGGCTCCGTGGGGTTCGGCGATGGCGGCCATGCAGCGGCGCAGGGGCCCCAGCTGGGGTTCGAGGCGAGCGAAGAGCGCCCCCCGGGGGCCCCGGGGCCGCGGTTCGCCATCCCCGTCGGGGCGGCCCAGCAGCCCCAGGGCGAGGGGGCTGTAAGCGATCAGGTCGATGCCCAGCTCGCGGCACAGCGCCGCCAGCCCTCCCGGCGCCGCCAGCCCTCCCGGAAGGATGGGCTCGGGAGAGAGCAGCGAGAGCTGCACCTGCAGGCTGGTGAGCCGCACTCCCCGCTCAGCGAGGCGGGCCTGCACCTGCCGCAGCCGCCGGGGCCCCATGTTGGAGACACCCAGCTCGGCCACCTCGCCGGCCTGCACCAGATCGGCCAGCCCATCGAGCAGGGGGTCCTCCTGCCAGGGGGCGTAGCGGGCCGTGCTCCAGTGCAGCTGCACCCGCTGCAGATGGCCCTCCAGGCGGCGGCGCGAGGCCTGAAAGGCCCGGCGCAGCCCGCCCCGGCCCAGCCGCCAGGGGAAGGGAGCCAGTTTGGTGGCCACCTGCACACGCGCCTGCAGGTCGGCGGGCAGGCCGGCGCAGAACCGTCCCAGCAGGGCCTCACTGCGGCCAGTCCAGCGGCCGGTGCCATAGGAATCGGCCGTGTCCACAAAGCCCAGCCCCAGCTCCACCGCCCGGCGGAAGGTGCGCTCCAGCAGGCCATCCTGGGCCGGGTCATAGCCCCAGAGAAAGCGGTTGCCCCAGGCCCAGGTGCCCATGCCGATCCCGGGCGGCGGCCCGGGGGAGGGCGTGATCTCGAGCGGTGCGGCTGGAGGATCGGCCATCGTGAGCAGAACGACCCGCAGCGCCAGTTCCACTATGGGTGAGATCACCCCAGCACCCTCGCCACGCAGCCCTGCCGGCACCGTTGACACCCCCTCCCCCACTGCCAAGCGTTGCTCGAGCCCCCCAGCCCCTTCAGACAAGCCCGCGGCCGAGCCGGTGCTCTGCCGACACTGCGGACGCACGGCCAGCAACGGCATCAGCTGCCAGGGGTTCTGCGTGGCCGACTCGAACTACTGACCTGGGGAACTGCGGGCGCTCTGGCCGGCGCCCTGGCCTTGGTGCCCGGCCCCGCCGCCCTGGCGGTGCCGGGCCTGACGGCGCCTGGGGCGGCCAGGGATTTCGGGCGCTGGCAAACCCGCACCAGCCAGTGCAGCTGGCAGCGGGCCCCGTCCCGCCTGCGCCAGCCCTGCCGGGGTCTGCGGCTGGAGCAGAACCTGGAGGGATTTCTGAACGTGCGCTTCCTGGCGGATGGCCAGGGGGAGTCGATTGCCCTCGAGCAGCTGGTGTTCGCCGGTGCCCTGGAATCCAACCAAGGGGCGATGCGCTGCAGCGGCGATGGCAGCTGCACCCCCCAGTGGCCGGCCCGGCTGGTGGTGGCCACCGTGGCCGATGCCAGCTTCGATCCACGGGGCCTGGCCATGGGACTCCCCCGCACCCATCTGGCGAGCGGCCACTGTGCGTTGGAGCGCCGGCGAGTGGTGTGTGAGGCCCGCGGTCAGCGAGGGGCCATCTGGATCGCCGAGGCCGAGCTCTGAGGTCGGGATCTGAGGTCGTTAATTGCGAAGGCGGCACCCAGATTCGAACTGGGGATAAAGGATTTGCAATCCTCTGCCTTACCACTTGGCCATGCCGCCGCCCGGGGAGCAAACTCCCTGGAGGCGGATCGTATCAGCCGTGGCATGGGCGCTCCGCTGCTGGTTCTGAGCAATGGTCACGGGGAAGACGCCATCGCCCTGCGGGTGATCCAGGCCCTCCTGCGGCGGCAGCCGCAGCTGCCGGTGGCCGTGCTGCCACTGGTGGGTGAAGGCCTGGTCTTCGCCGCCGCGCAGCGCGCTGGAGCCCTGCGGCTCGTGGGCCCCCGCCAGCCCCTGCCGAGCGGCGGCTTCTCCAACCAGAGCCTGCGGGGGATGGGCGCCGATCTGGCGGCGGGGCTGGCGTCGCTGAGCTGGCGGCAGTGGCGCTGGGTGCGCCGCTGGGGGAATTGCGGGGCACCGCTGCTGGCGGTGGGCGACCTGCTGCCCCTGGCCCTGGCCTGGAGCAGCGGCGCACCATTCGCCTTTCTCGGCACACCCAAGAGCGACTACACCTGGCGATCACCGCCACCGCCGGGCTGGGGCGGGAGCCCCCTGGCCGATGCCTACCACCGCTGCAAGGGCAGCGAATGGGATCCCTGGGAATGGGCCCTGATGGCCAGCCGCCGCTGCCGGCTGGTGGCCGTGCGCGACCGGATCACCGCCAGGGGCCTGCGCCGCCGGGGCGTGGCAGCGCTGGCGCCGGGCAACCCCATGCTCGATGGCCTCAGCGGAGAGCCGCTGCCCGCCTGGCTGGGCCAGCGGCGGCGCCTGCTGCTGCTCCCGGGCAGCCGCATGCCGGAAGCCCTCGGCAACGGCGCCCGGCTGCTGGCGGCGTTGGAGGTCTGGGCAGCGCCCCCCCCCTGCACCGTGCTGATGACCTGCGGCGGCCTGCCGCGGCAGGCGGCCTGGGACCGGCTGCTGCGCAGCCGGGGCTGGCGGCTGGAGGAGCTCAGCCCTGCAGGCGCGGCGACGGGTGCCCACGCGGCCTGGCGGCGGGGCGCCGTCAGCCTGCTGCTGGGCCGTGACCGTTTCGAGGCCTGGGCCGGCTGGGCGGAGGTGGGGCTGGCCACGGCCGGCACCGCCACCGAACAACTGGCGGGGCTGGGCGTGCCCGCCCTGTCGCTGCCGGGGACCGGCCCCCAGTTCCGCGCTGGATTCGCCCGGCGGCAGAGCCGTCTGCTGGGGGGAGCGGTGCAGCCCTGCCATACGCCGGCGGAGCTGGCCCACCGGCTGGGCCGGCTGCTCGACGACCCGCCGCAGCGCCGCCGGCTGGGGGCCATCGGCCAGCGGCGCATGGGCCCGGCCGGAGGCAGCGAGGAGCTGGCCGCGCTGCTGCAAGAGCACCTGCTGGCCGCACCGGGGCCCGCCGGCGGCGGGCTGGGATGATGGCTGGTGTTTGCAGGTTGGCCCACGATGGCCGGACTCTCCGATCGGGCCTACACCGCCATCTGCGCGCGCCTGGCCTCCAGCTTGGGCGTGAGCCTGGCCTCCGCCCGCCGCCGGGTGGACATCCGCGCCGCCCAGGCCGGCATTCGCGAACCGGAGGCCAAGCGAGCCCTGGCCGAAGAGCTCCTGGCGGAGCTGCAGGGCAGCGACGGAGAGCACCACAGCCTGCTCACCGCCCAGCTGGAGGCGGTGGGCACAGACGACAATTTCATGGTGGAAGACTGAGCAGTGCTCAGCGGTTGCCACCGCTGGAGTGCTCGAAGAGCAGATGGAACCGGCTGCGGTCAAGCTCCGCCATCACCGGCAGACAGCCAAAACAGCGCTGGGCCAGCTCCCAGCGCTCCTCCCGCCGGAGCATCGTCTCCAGCCGGTCCCGGGCCGGCAGCAGGTAGCGCACATCCCCGGCCGCATAGGCCAGCTGGGCCTCACTGAGATCCTCCACCCGGCCCCAGTCGGAGCTCTGGGCCTGCTTGTCGAGCTCGATGCCCACCAACTCCTGCACCACCTCCTTGAGACCGTGCCGGGGGCTGTAGGTGCGGGCCAGCCGGCTGGCCACCTTGGTGCAGAAGATCGGCTGCACCGTGATGCCGAGGTTCTCCGCCAGGGCGGCCACATCGAAGCGGGCAAAGTGGAACACCTTCTCGATCGCGGGGTTCTCCATCAGGGCCTGCAGCCGGGACGCCTGGTGCTGACCGCGGCCCAGGCGGATGCAGCACACGTTGTCGCTGTCGTCACAGATCTGCACCAGGCAGAGGCGGTCACGGCCGTGGATCAGCCCCATCGCCTCGGTGTCCACCGCCAGGGCCCGGGCTGAGCCGTAGAGCTCCGCCCAGACGGCGTCGAGGTCGCCATCGAACACCGCGAAGCGGACCGGGGCGGGCAGGTTGCTGCTGGGGTCGGCGGACATCGGCTGACGCTGGCGGGATCGCCCATGCATACAACCCGGGCGGATCAGCACAACACCGGCGGATCCAGCAGAATCCCGCCATGGCCACCACCGGCTCCACCCTGCTGCTCACCCTGCTGCTGGCCATCGGGCTGGTGTTCTTCCTGCGCGCCGCCAGCAAGGACCGCTCCACCACGGTGGAGGTGCGCAGCTCCAGACCCGCCCTGGAGGTGTTGAGCGCCCTCAGCACCTGGCTGGAGGCACGGGGCTATCAGCCGCAGGCCACCGACCCCGAACGCCGCAGCCTCCTCTACCGCGGTCAGGTCAGCTCCAGCCCGCTGCTGGCTGTGCTGCTCTCCCTGCTGGGTGGGCTGGGAGCGGGGTGTCTGGGGCTGGTGTGGCACCAGTTGCTGCCCGCTCTGGGCTGGTGGCCGCTGCTGCTGGCCCTGCTCGGGCCCCTGGCCGGCCTCCTCTACCAGCGCCGCGCCGCCCGCGACGAAACCGTGGAGCTCCGCCTGATCAGCCACGACCAGGCCACCGGCAGCGCCCTCAAGCTGCGGGCCCACCGCGATGAGCTGATTGCCCTGGAACAGGAGCTTGGGGCCAAACTGGGGCTCTACAGCGACACCAACCTGATCAGTTCTCCCATCTGATCAGTTCTCCCATCTGAGCCGCCTGCGGGCGTCCAGGCCCTGCGCCCTCACCACCACACACCCACACCAGCATCTCGGTCCATGATCCTTCGGCAACGCTGGTTCCGCTTCCTTGCCGTGATGGGGCTGGTGGCCTCCCTGGCCCTGGGCCTGGGCGTCAGTGCCCAGGCCCCCGGCTGGACGGGCGTGGATCCGCTCACCGGTCCCCGCAGCCGCCTGAGCGACCGCAAGGACTGGGTCGGCTCGCGCCCCTTGCCCGAGACCGTGGACATCCTGCTGCTCGCCGGCCACGCCGATTCCCAGAACATGGCGGGGGCTGGAACTCCGGGCGAGGCGGTGGCCCTGCGGGGGGCAGCACCCATGCAACCCGGCATCAGCGACGAGCTCTACTGGAATCTGCTGACGGCCCGGGCCGTGGAGGCCCTGGGCCGTCAGCGAGGGCTGGCGATGCTCTTCTACGACCCGCCCCTGCGCACCATCCCCGACGGCGATGACCCGCGCACCAACTGGAGCTTGGGTCGCCAGCACGCCCGGCTCGGCGGCTACGCCCTGGAGATCCACTACGACGCCTACGGGCCCGACGGTGTGGGCTCGGGCCTGATCCCGCCGCTGCACCGCCAACCCAGCCGCATCGACGAGAGCCTGGCCCAGGGCTTCGGCGCCTACCCGCTGCGCTACCGCAGCGGCCTCGGAGCACCCCGCCGGGGCATTGCCATGCTGGAGATCGGCAAACTGGAGGGCTCTCTGGAGTCGGCCCTGCGCGATCCGCGCCGCCGCCAGGCCACGATCAACGTGATCGCCACCCGGGTGGTGGACGACATCGAGCGGGGGTTGGGTCGAGAGCCCGCCACCCCTCTGGAGCCCCCGCTGGTTGGGGAAGCTCAGCCCAGCGCCTGATGGGGGGCGCAGCGTTCGCTGAGGGCGGCGTCCTCCAGCCAGTCCTGGGGTCTGGTGAACAGCTCGGTGAGCAGGGCCTCCCGACTGCCGGGGTCCACCGTATAGCCATACTCCCAGCGCACCAGCGGCGGCAGTGACATCAGGATCGACTCGGTGCGGCCGTTGGTCTGCAGGCCGAAGATTGTGCCGCGGTCGAACACCAGATTGAACTCCACGTAGCGGCCGCGGCGGTAGAGCTGGAACTGGCGCTCCCGCTCGCCGTAGGCCGTGTGCTGACGCTTCTCGGCGATCGGCACATAGCTGGGCAGAAAGGCGTTCCCGCAGGCGGACGCCAGGGCGAACAGCTGCTCCCAGCTCTGGGCGATCGGCCCGATCCGCTGACTCTCGGCAGCAGCGCGGCCGGCCCCATCCTGGCCCTTGTAGAGCACACCTGCAGGGTCCTGGTAGTCGTAGAAGATGCCGCCCACGCCGCGGGTCTCGCCGCGGTGCTTCAGGAAGAAGTATTCATCGCACCAGGGCTTGAACACCTGGTAGTAGGCGGGGTTGACGCCATCGCAGGCGCTCTTGAGGGTGCGGTGGAAGTGCTGGGCATCCTCCAGATAGGGGTAGTAGGGGGTGAGGTCGGCCCCGCCGCCGAACCACCACACCGGACCGGCCTCGAAATAGCGGTAGTTGAGGTGAACGGTGGGGATGTAGGGATTGCGGGGGTGCAGCACCATCGAGGTGCCGGTGGCGAACCAGGGGTGACCCTTGGCCTCGGGACGCTGGCTGAGGATCGAGGGGGGCAGTTCGGAGCCCTGCACCTCGGAGAAGTTCACTCCGCCCTGCTCGAACACACGGCCGGCCTTGATCACGCGCGAGCGACCACCGCCACCCTCGGGACGCTCCCAGCTCTCCTCCAGGAATCGCCCTTCGCCATCGAGCTGCTCCAGGCCCTGGCAGATGGAGTCCTGCAGGCCCATCAGCAGATCGCGGGCCCGCTGGCGCGAGTCGGTCGGTGGAGCCTCAAGGGCCTGGAGCATGGATGCCGCGCCGCATCGGCGTACGAGATGGATCCACCTTTTCAGGCTGCCCAACCCCTCCACAAGAGGGCTGAGAGCCTCTGTCATGCCGCCGCCCCTGTCCTGTCTTGGCGCAGACCCTGTGTGGAGACGACCTCCTTAGGATCAGCCTTCTCGCAGCAACGCTTGGATGGCCACCCTGGAGCAGGCCCGCGATGCCCTCAGTGCAGTTAAGGATGCGGGCAGCGGCCGAGATCTGCTCGAGCTGGGCTGGATTCAGAACCCCCGCGTGCAGGGCGAACGAGCCGTTATCCGCCTCGCCCTCCCGGGCTTTGCCCAGAGTCAGCGGGACCGCATCGTGGGCGAAGCCCGTTCGGCGCTGCTGGCCCTCGAGGGCATCGATGACGTGCAGTTCGAGCTGGCCCAGCCCAGCACGTCGCCACCCGCCGGGGCGCCGATCGGCGCCGCCGGCCACGGCCCCGGCGGGCAAGGTCAACTACCGGAGCGCCAGCCCATCGCCGGGGTGAAGCAGGTGATCGCCGTGAGCAGCGGCAAAGGCGGCGTGGGCAAGAGCACCGTGGCCGTGAACCTGGCCTGCGCCCTGGCTCTCCAGGGCCTGAAGGTGGGACTCCTCGACGCCGACATCTACGGGCCGAACGCACCCACCATGCTGGGGGTGGCCGATCGCACCCCCGAGGTGCGCGACGAGGCCGGCACCCAGATGCTCGTGCCGATGCAGAGCTGCGGCATCGCCATGGTGTCGATGGGCCTGCTGGTGGCCGAAAACCAGCCGGTGATCTGGCGCGGCCCCATGCTCAACGGCATCATCCGCCAGTTCCTGTATCAGGTGGACTGGGGCGAGCGCGACGTGGTGGTGGTGGATCTGCCCCCCGGCACCGGCGACGCCCAGCTCACCCTGGCCCAGGCCGTGCCCATGGCCGGTGCCCTGATCGTCACCACCCCCCAGGAGGTGTCCCTGGCCGATGCCCGCCGCGGCCTGGCCATGTTCCTGCAGATGGGGATCCCCGTGCTTGGGGTGGTGGAGAACATGAGTGCCTTCATCCCCCCCGACGCGCCCGACAAGCGCTACGCGATCTTCGGCAGTGGCGGTGGGGCCCGCCTGGCCGCCGAGGGGGGCGTGCCCCTGCTGGCGGAGCTGCCCCTGGAGCTGCCGGTGCGCGAGGGGGGTGACCGGGGCGTGCCGGTGGTGCTGTCGGCGCCGGACTCGGCCACGGCCCGGGCTTTCGTGGCCCTGGCCGACCGGATCGCGGCGCTCGCTCCCGTTCCGGCCTGAGGGCCATGCTCAGCCTTGGCGGGGGCAACCGATCCCTGTTCGCCCGCCGCGAGCGCACGCGGCGTCGGTTCCTGGCCGGGGTGGACCTGCTGCTCTGGGGCATCCCCCTGGCCATGATTGCCGTGGCCGGCATCCTGATCGCCAGCACCCAGCGCCAGGCCGACTACGCCGACTGGTACCAGCACTGGATCACGGCGGCCGTTGGCCTGGGAATCGGACTGCTGCTGGCCCGCTTGCCCCTCGATCGCCTGGCCCGCTGGCAGTGGCCGATCTTCGCCGTCACGGTGGTGAGCCTGGTGGCGGTGCGGGTGGCCGGCACCACGGCCCTGGGCGCCCAGCGCTGGATCAGCATCGGCGGCTTCAATGTGCAGCCTTCGGAATTCGCCAAGCTGGCGGCGATCGTGCTGCTGGCAGGGGTGCTGGCCCGCCATCCGGTGGAACGGCCCGTTGATCTGGTGCGGCCCACCGCCCTGATCAGCCTGCCCTGGCTGCTGGTGTTCATCCAGCCCGATCTGGGCACATCGCTGGTGTTCGGGGCCGTGTTGCTGGTGATGCTGTTCTGGTCTGGGATGCCAGGGGCGTGGCTGCTGCTGCTGCTCTCACCCCTGGCCACGGCGATCGTGGCGGGCACCCTGCCCTGGGCCCTGCTGATCTGGATTCCCTTCACCGCCTGGCTGGCCTGGACCAGCCTGCCCTGGAAGCGGGTGGGGGTGGCGATCGTGGCCGGGGTGCAGGGGCTGTTCGCCGCCATCACCCCCTGGCTGTGGCTCACGGTCCTGCAGGACTACCAGCGCGAGCGGCTGGTGCTCTTCCTTGACCCGGCCCAGGATCCCCTCGGCGGGGGTTATCACCTGCTGCAGAGCACCGTGGGGATCGGCAGCGGCCAGCTCTGGGGCACCGGTCTGATGCGCGGATCGCTCACCAAGCTGCGCTTCATCCCCGAGCAGCACACCGACTTCATCTTCAGCGCCCTGGGGGAGGAAACCGGCTTTGTCGGCTCGGTGCTGGTGGTGGCCGGGTTCGCGGCCCTGGCCTGGCGGCTGCTGCAGATCGCCGGCCGCGCCGGCAGCGATGTGGAGTCGCTGGTGGTGGTGGGGGTGGGGACCATGCTGATGTTCCAGGTGGTGGTGAACATCAACATGACCATCGGGCTCGGGCCGGTCACCGGCATTCCCCTGCCCTTTCTCAGCTATGGCCGCTCCGCCATGCTGATGAACTTCATGGCCCTGGGCCTGTGCGCCTCCGTGGCACGCCGCGGTGGCGGACTGCCCCGCCCTGGCCCGAACCGCCGCTAAGCCTCAATCGGGACAACGCACCATGGCCCCAGCGGCACCCCAGGCCAGCGGGCCCGATGATCCCGGGTTCCCCGAACCGGTGACGCTGGCCCGGATACGGGCCGCTCTCGCGGCCGGCGTGCCGGCGGGGCGCAACGACGAGGATTCGGTGCGCCGCCAGTGGTGGGCAGCCCTGGCCACCCTTCAGAGCGACTGTCTGCTGCCGCGGCCCGACCAGGCAGGCGTGTGGCTGGCGGCACCGCTGCCAGCCCTCTACGAACCGGAACTGCTGGGCCGGCTGCGCGGGTGGGTGTGGGCTCCAGCGCGACTGCAGACGCTGCTGAGCGCCGCGCCACCCCTGCTCACCGGGGCCGGTGCCAGGCCGATGCCGATGGCCAGCGGCTTTGAGCGCCTGCCGCTGGAGCCCGATGACGGCACCGATCCACTGCTGATCGTGGTCACACCCAGCCTGCAGGTGGCGCTGTGTCTCGATGGCCCCGCCGCCGCCAGGCGCCTGGTGGTGCGCTTCGAGCCGGCGGTGCTCAGCGAAGCCCTGGGCCTGATCCACGCCCGCCTGGCCGCATCCAGTCCGGCCAGCGCCGGGCTCCTGGAGGAGGCGATGCGCAATCTGGGATCCCTGCGGAGTGATCCGGAGCTGGGGCAGCGGTTCTGGCCGCAACTGGCCGACCGGCTGGCGGCGATGGCCCCGAGCGTGACCCTGCAACCCCTGGCCCAGCCCAGCCAGCGCCAACCCCAGGGTGGACTGGACGAGGTGAGCGGCGAGCTGGCCCTGTTGGAGGCCCTCACCCACGAGGTGCGCACGCCCCTGGCCACGATCCGCACCCTGATCCGCTCCTTGCTGCGCCGCAGTGATCTGTCCGGCGTGGTGCGCCAGCGGCTGGAACACATCGATGGGGAATGCAGTGAGCAGATCGATCGCTTCGGACTGATTTTTCTGGCGGCGGAACTCCAGAGCCATCCAGGGATGGGCAACCACGGAACCGCAGCGGCGCAGGAGCTGGCCCGCACCGATCTCAGCGCCCTGCTGCGGCAGCTCGAGCCGCTGTGGCAACGGCAGCTGGCCCGCCGGGGCCTGGAGCTGCAGCTGGCGATCAGCGCCGACCTCCCGGAGGTGCTCAGCGACCCGGCCCGGCTGGAAACGATGCTGGGGGGACTGATCGACCGCTTCAGCCGCTCCCTGCCTAGCGGCAGCGTCGTGCGGCTGCGGCTGAGGGCGGCCGGACCACGACTGAAGCTGCAGCTGGACAGCCCCGCAGCCGCAGCCGGCGCTGGTGACCCCGATGGAGCGCCCGTGCGGGCAGTGGGACCGGTGCTGAGCTGGAATCCCACCACCGGCAGCCTGCAGCTCAGCCGCCAGGCCACCCAGCGACTGTTTCAGCGCCTCGGCGGACGGCTCACCGAACGGGGCGGCAGCGCTCTGACGGTGTTCTTCCCGGTTTGTTGAGGAGGTTTTGTTGACGGGTGTGAAGACTGCAGGGCGGGGTCCGGAAGGCTCAAAACCACGGTGCTAGCTTCCGCCTGAACCAGTCTGCCGACATCTGATTTCGCCATGACAGCAACGGCGCTGAGCGGTCAACTTCCCAAGTCCATCGGCAGCACCGGCGGCCTGCTGAACTCCGCTGAAACCGAAGAGAAATACGCCATCACCTGGACCAGCCCGAAGGCCCAGATCTTCGAGCTGCCCACCGGTGGCGCGGCGGAGATGAACGAGGGTGAAAACCTCATGTATTTCGCCCGCAAGGAGCAGTGCCTGGCCCTGGGCACCCAGCTACGCACCCGCTTCAAGCCCCGGATTGAAGACTACAAGATCTATCGGATCTACCCCGGCGGCGACACCGAGTTCCTCCACCCCAAAGATGGCGTGTTCCCCGAGAAGGTGAATGAGGGCCGTCCGATGGTGGGGCACAACTCCCGCAGCATCGGCGCCAACCCCAATCCTGCCAACCTCAAGTTCAGCGGCAAGAACACCTACGACTCCTGAACGGCGTTTCAACCATTCGCCGAGCCGGGGCCGTCGGGTCCCGGCTTTTTTCATGGGCCCTCTGTTGACTGGCCGCTTGATGCGGGGCCGTTGATGCTGAACGCAATCCTGCAACGCACCAAAGTGGCCAGGCTGGGATTGGAGCCCCCCTCGCCCCGGCCCCGGCGCCAGGGCCTGGCGGTGGTGCTGGTGGTGCGCAACGAAGAGCGCCACATCGGCGAATGGGCCCGGTTTCACCGGCTTGCCGGGGTGCGGCAGGTGATCGTCTACGACGACGGCAGCAGTGATGGCACCCTTGCCACCTTGGCGGCCGAACTGACGGGCGATCAGCTGCGAGTGATTCCCTGGCGCCAGCGCCTGAGCGATCAGCTGCTGCGCCGTGAGCTCCACAATCAGGTGCTGGCCTATGCCCACGCTGCGGCGAACTTCGGCGGCGCCTTCCGCTGGATGGCGTTCATCGACGCCGATGAATTCCTGGTGACGAAGCGCGCCTCCAGCCTCGATGCGGCCCTGGCCCACCTGGGCCCGGATGTGCGCTGCCTGTCGCTGCCGTGGCACATGTTCGGCCGCTGCGGCCACCAGCAGCCACCGCGTGGGGGCGTGGTGCCCAACTACCGCCTGCGGGCAGCCGATCCGATGGCGGGGGTGAATTTCAAGTGTGTCGTTGACCCCTGCCATCTCACCGCGGTGCGGGTGCACCGGATGGAGGTGGACCGGGGCACCCTCACCTGGAACGATCGCGGTGAAGCCTGGCCCCTGCGCCGGCGCACCCAGGCGGCCTTCTACAGCGCCGATCACCTGCAGCTCAACCACTACTACACGCGATCGGGCCAGGAACTGGAGGAGAAGATCCAGCGCGGGCCCAATCTGCGCTCGAAGGCATCGGCCTACCGCCGCAAGGTGATGCGCACCGTGCAGCAGATCGAACGCCAGGTGGTGAGCGACGATGCCGCCATCCAGTTCCTGGAGCGGATCGGGGCCACGGCTCTCTGAGCGGGCGGTCGGCTCAGCGGGCGGCCGGTTCAGAACTGGTAGTTGAAGTGCTCGATCTCGCTGCGGTAGAGCCGCCCCACCAGCCGTTCGAGCTCCGGGGTGTAGTGGCTGCGGTAGCCGCAGGCGCCCCCGGCGGCCGCGGAACGGTGGCCCCCCTTGGAGCGGGGCAGCCAGCCATCCCAGTCCACGCCGAGGCCCTGGAGGGCAGCGGCCAGGTCGGCCTGGAGGGTCTCAAAGCGCACCACCCGGTCGGCCACCACCTCGTCGTTGATGGTGAGCATCGGCCAGTTGTCATGGAAGGCCAGGGGCACCACTCCGCCCAGGTCCTGGCCGGCGGCCAGGGCCTGGACGTAGGCCGCGAAGCTGGGCGGACGGCGCAGCCGCTGGATGCGCCAGAAGTAATCCGACACGGTCTTGTCCCAGGGATTGCGCACCACGGCCAGCTTGCGGTAGTCGCACCACGCGCGGGGGAAGGCCGCCGCCAAACGCGCTGCAGGGGCGTGGGGTGGTTTACGACCCAGCAGCGGCCGGTAGGCATGGTCGATGGCCCTGGCCACGGCCCGGCCGGCCATCCTGGTGCCCAGGCCAGCTGCCAGTGTGAGGCTCACAGGGTTGTGACGCCAGGCCTCCCGCAGCACCCGCCGGGTGAGCGGGATGCCTTCGCCGAGGGTCTCCACGATGGCGCTGATCTGCAGATCGGCCGGACCCAGCAACCGGGCCAGCGACACGCAGATCGAGCTGCCGGCGGCCTTGCGGCAGTGGAGCACGATCAGCCGGTGGCGGTGGCTGAGGATCATCCCTGGCTGCGGGGGCGGTGGTGGGACCACCAGCGCTTGGCCAGGGCCAACGGCGCCGGCAGCTGCCGGTCGCGGCTGCGGCCGATGTCACCGAAGTGCTCGGGCCTGAGGCCATAGGCGCTCAGGCGCTGCACGAGATCGTCGATGGCGTCATGGTCGAGCTGGAATTCAATCAACTGCTGCGGGCGGCTGGCCATGAAGGCGCGCACCGCCGCCAGGTGCTGATCCCACTCTCGCCGCCAGACATCGGCCAGCTCCTGCCTGCCGGCGAGCCCGCGCAGACGCCGTTCCCGGGCCGCGAATTCCCCATGGCCGTGCCGCAGTCTGGAGCGGATCCAATCCTCCCGATCACGCCAATTCAACAGCAGGATCGTGTCGGGATAGTCGGTCAGAATGTGTTTGTACAGCGTATTGGCATCAAAGCTTCCCTGGGCACTACTGTCGATCAGATCACCGTAGAAGATATAATCTTCCGCCCCTAAGAACACTGGCCGTCCAGCCTCCACATTGCGCCGCATCAGACGACCGATCCGGCGTGGTTTCCACAACCGTGAAGGCCAGCTCGACCGCAGTTTGTGGTGCACCACCGGGTGACCGGCCCTGGCGAACAGTTGGGCCAGGCTGCGGGTGCCGCACTTGTTGAAACCCACCGCCACCACCCGCGGCAGCGCTGGATCTCGTTCACCGGCCTGCGGGGCCAAGGACTGCGGGACGGGCATGGATGGAGATGGGGCCCGGAGCGCGCCCGCGTTCATTGTCTAGCGTCACAGCCAGCCACCGCCGTGCCTGCCCTGCTCGCCGCCATCCCGCCGCAGGGTCCGCAACGCTCAGCCAAACCCTGGCGTGGGCTCAGCCACCGCGCCGCCCGGGTGATCACGCCGTTCTATCGGCGCTATCCCTACACGGGGCCGATGGATCTGTTCAAGCTCGATCCCCGCGGCTGCTACTCGCCGGCGGAGCCGTTCTTCTACAGCCGCATCCCCAAAGCCGCCAACACCACCATCGTGGCGGCCCTGGCCCGCCAAAGTTCCTTCCAGCCGCGCTTTCGGCGCCGCCAGGATCCGAAATACCGCTTCCAGCGCCCGCTGCTGCTCTCCAGCCGCCAGGTGCAGCGCCTCGAGCGGGAGGCCTTCGTGTTCACCGTCGTGCGCAACCCCTTCAGCCGGGTGCTATCTGCCTACCTGGACAAGGTGGGACGGCGGCGCCACCAGGGTCGGCGCTTCCTGGCCTGGGCCCAGGCCCACGGCCAGCCGAGCGACTTCCTGGGCTTCTGCCGGTTTCTGGAGGCCGGCGCTCTGCATCTGGACATGCACTGGGCCCCCCAGGCCGACATCCTCTGCCTGCCCCTGAGCCGCTTCGACGCCATCGGCCGGGTCGAATCCCTCGACCGCGACCTGCCCGAGGTGCTGGAGCGCCTGTTCGGCCGCCACCACCTGGAACCCAGCCAGCGGCGCGGCACCACCACCAACGCCGCCCTGCAGCTGCAGGAGGCCTATCGGGCCGAGGAAACGGCGATCATCGCCAGGCTCTACCGCCGCGACTTCGAGCTGTTCGGCTACGACCCCACCCTGCCGCGGCCATGACGGCCAGCGCCCCCGCCGGAGCCCGGCGCCGGGCGGCGCCTATAAAGGCAGGGCCTGCAGCGCCGCCCGTGGAACCCGGAGTCCTGGACCAGGCCTTCCGCGATCAGGTGGCAGCCGGTCGCACCTTCATTCCGCTCTGGAAACGCTGGCCCGCGGATCTGGAAACCCCCCTCACCACCTGGCTGAAGGTGGGCGCCGGACACGACCACGGCGTGCTGCTGGAGTCGGTGGAGGGGGGCGAGCGCATCGGTCGCTGGAGCTTCATCGTGGCCGACCCGCTCTGGACCCTCACCAGCCGCGGCGAGAGCAGTGAGCGCCTGTGGCGCGATGGCCGCCGGGAATCCCTCAGGGGCAATCCCCTCGAGCTGCTGCAAACCTGTCTGGCGCCGCTGAGCAGTGCGGCGGTGCCCGGGCTGCCCCCGGTGGGCCAGCTGTTCGGCTTCTGGGGGTACGAACTGATCCGCTGGATTGAACCCAGCGTGCCCGTCCACCCGGCCGGCGCTGAAGCGCCCCCCGATGGCTGCTGGATGCTGGCCGACAGCCTGCTGGTGTTCGATCAGGTGAAGCGCCAGATCACGGCGGTGGCCTATGCCGACCTCAGCGGCGGCGCCGATCCCGAGGCGGCCCATGCCGCCGCCTGTGGGCACATCCGCCGGCTCGAGGCCCGGATGCACGAGCCCCTGCCGCCCACCGTGGCCCCCCTGCAGTGGCACGACGCCACGGCCGCCGCCATCGCCGAGGGCCTGCAGCCCCGCAGCAACCGCCGGCAGGCCGACTACGAGGCGGCGGTGATGCAGGCCCGTGACCACATCGCCGCCGGAGACGTGTTCCAGCTGGTGCTCAGCCAGCGGCTGGAAACCGCCATCGAGGGCGACCCCTTCGACCTCTACCGCAGCCTGCGGATGGTCAATCCCTCGCCCTACATGGCCTTCTTCAACTTCGGCGGCTGGTATCTGATCGGCTCCAGCCCCGAGGTGATGGTGAAGGCGGAGCCGATCGCCGGCAGTGACCAGGTGAAGGCCAGTCTGCGGCCGATCGCCGGCACCCGCCCGCGGGGAGCCGACGAGGCTGAGGATCTTGCCCTGGAGACCGAGCTGCTGGCCGATCCCAAGGAGCGGGCGGAGCACGTGATGCTGGTGGACCTGGGCCGCAACGACCTGGGCAGGGTCTGCCAACCCGGGACCGTGACCGTCACGGACCTGATGGTGGTCGAGCGCTACTCCCACGTGATGCACATCGTCAGCCAGGTGGAGGGTGTGCTGGCCGCGGGCAGGAGCGTGTGGGATCTGCTGATGGCCGCCTTCCCCGCCGGCACGGTGAGCGGGGCCCCGAAGATCCGGGCGATGCAGCTGATCCACGAGCTCGAACCCGATGCCCGCGGGCCCTACTCGGGGGTGTACGGCGCCGTGGATCTGGCCGGGGCCCTGAACACCGCCATCACCATCCGCACGATGGTGGTGCTGCCCGCCGGAGCGGACCGCTGGCGGGTGCAGGTGCAGGCCGGCGCCGGCGTGGTGGCCGATTCCAGGCCGGAGGCCGAGTATCACGAAACCCTCAACAAGGCCCGGGGCATGCTCAAAGCCCTGGCCTGCCTGCAGTGAAGCCGGATCCGATCGCCCGCCACCGCCTGCTCAAGGGCTTCGAGGTGGAACTGTTCACCGGTCGCCCCGACGGCACAGTGGTGGGCTGCAGCCCCGCCGTGGTGGCAGCGCTGGAGGGGTTCGTAATCGAGCCCGACCACCGCAACCTGGAGTACATCACGCCGCCGGAGGCCGACTACGGCCGCCAGCTTGAGCTGCTCCTGGAGCCCCGCCGCCGGCTGCGCACCTGGCTGGCGGCCCGGGGCCTGACCCTGCTGCCCGGCAGCACCCTCAGCTGCGGCGACAGCTCCCGCTTCGAGCGCTCCGATCCCAGTCACCCGTATCACAGCTACATCGAGGCCACCTACGGCACCCGGGTGGTCACCGCCAGCGTGCACATCAACCTCGGGCTCACCCCCGGCACCGCCTTTGCCGGCCAGCCGGCCCTGTTCGCCGGCCTGCGGGCGGTGCGCTGCGAGGCCGCCCTGCTGCTGGCGCTCAGCGCCAGCTCCCCCTTCCTTGACGGACAGGTGACCGGCGCCCATTCCCAGCGCTGGCAGCAGTTCCCCCTCACCCCGGCCGAGGTGCCCCTGTTCAGCGGCCACCGGCACTACGTGGACTGGATGCACGACCAGCTGGCCGCCGGGCGGATGCAGAACGTGCGGCACCTGTGGACCTCGGTGCGCCCCAACGGCGACAACCGCCCCCACAACCTCAACCGGCTGGAGATCCGCATCTGCGATCTGGTGAGTGATCCCGAGCTACTTCTGGCGATCACCGCCTTCTGCGAACTGCGGCTGCTGCAGCTGCTGCGGGAACCCGAGCGCTGGGATCCGCTGCGGGCCAGTGCCCTGGGCGCAGCGGAGCTGGCCCGGCTGGCCGATGCCAACGAGCAGGCCAGCGCCCGCGCCAGCCTCGATGCCGGCCTGCACCACTGGCGTGACGGCCGCCCGCTGCGCTGCCGCCAGTGGATCGAGGCGGGGCTCGAAGAGCTCAGGCCCCTGGCCCGCGATCTCGAGCTCGAGCACCGCCTGGCGCCGCTGGAGCGGGTGCTGGAGCAGGGCAACCAGGCCATGCGCTGGCTGGCGCAGCACCGCTCCGGGGCCTCGATCGCCGCCATCCTCAGCGCCGAGGCGGAGGCCATGGTGGCGCAGGAGCAGCGGCTGGCCACCGACCACACAGACCGGCAGGCGGGTGTGTTGGGATGATCGACGCATCCCGCGCTGCCACCCCGGTTCCCATGCGGCAGTTCGTTCCCACCATCGCCGAACCCTCCCCCCGGGCCACGCGCCTGCTGGGCGAGCGCATGGAACTGGTGGAAGACCTCTGGCAGACGGTGCTGCGCAGCGAGTGTCCGGCCGATCAGGCCGAGCGGCTGCTGCGCCTCAAGCAGCTCAGCGATCTCAGCGAAGACGCCGGCGAGGTGGACAACAGCGCGGCCTTCGTGGAACTGATCCGCCAGATGGACCTGGCCGAGGCCATCGCCGCCGCCCGCGCCTTCTCCCTCTACTTCCAGCTGGTGAACATCCTCGAGCAGCACATCGAGGAGGACACCTATCTCGACAGCCTCAAGAGCCAGGCCGAGCCGGTGGTCAGCGATCCCTTCCTGCCGCCCCTGGCCAGCCAGACCGAGCCGGTCACCTTCCGCCAGCTGTTCGAGCGCCTGCGCAGCCTCAACGTGCCCCCGGCCCAGCTGGAGAACCTACTGCGCGACCTCGACCTTCGGCTGGTGTTCACCGCCCACCCCACCGAGATCGTGCGCCACACAGTGCGCCACAAGCAGCGGCGGGTGGCGGCCCTGATCCAGAAACTGGAGCAGGGGGCGGGGGTCATCAACCCCCTGGAGCTGCACAACCTGCGCCTGCAGCTCGAGGAGGAGATCCGCCTGTGGTGGCGCACCGACGAACTGCACCAGTTCAAGCCCACGGTGCTCGACGAGGTCGACTACGCCCTGCACTACTTCCAGGACGTGCTGTTCGACGCCATGCCGATGCTGCGGCAGCGGATCCGCTCGGCCCTGGCCCAGAGCTACCCCGATGTGGAGGTGCCCCGGGAGGCCTTCTGCACCTTCGGCTCCTGGGTGGGATCCGACCGCGACGGCAACCCCTCGGTGACGCCGGAGATCACCTGGCGCACCGCCTGTTACCAGCGTCAGATGATGCTGGAGCGTTACATCAGGTCGGTTGCTGAGCTGCGCGATCAGCTCAGCATCTCGATGCAGTGGAGCCAGGTGAGTCCGGCCCTGCTGGAATCCCTGGAGATGGACCGGCTGCGCTTTCCGGAGATCTACGAGGAGCGGGCGGCCCGCTACCGGCTGGAGCCCTACCGCCTCAAACTCAGCTACGTACTCGAGCGCCTGCGGCTCACCGAGGCCCGCAACCAGCTGCTGGCAGAGGCCGGCTGGGAGTCACCCTGCGACACCATCGCCAACGTGCCCCTGCCCGGGGGCAACCTCAGCAACACCACCCCCACCCCCGAACTTCACTACGGCTCGGTGGAGGAGTTCCGCACCGACCTCGAGTTGTTGCTCGAGAGCCTGGAGAGCACGGGCCTGAGCTGCGAGGCCCTGCAGCGCCTGATCAGCCAGGTGCAGATCTTTGCTTTCTGCCTGGCCAGCCTCGACATCCGCCAGGAGAGCACCCGCCACAGCGACGCCATCGACGAGCTCAGCCGCTACCTGCAGCTGCCGGTGCCCTACGGCGAGATGGAGGAGCCGGAGCGCGTGGCCTGGCTGCTCGGCGAACTGCAGACCCGCCGCCCCCTGGTGCCGGCCGCGGCCCGCTGGAGCGATCCCACAGCCGAAACCTTCGCCGTGTTCCGCATGCTGCAGCGGCTGCAGCAGGAGTTCGGGACCCGCATCTGCCACACCTATGTGATCTCCATGAGTCACACGGTGTCGGATCTGCTGGAGGTGCTGCTGCTGGCCAAGGAGGCGGGACTGGTGGATCCAGTGACCCAACATGCCTCGCTGCTGGTGGTGCCGCTGTTCGAGACGGTGGAGGACCTGCAGCGGGCGCCGGCGGTGATGGAGGAGCTGTTCCAGCAGCCGCTCTACCGCCAGCTGCTGGGCTGGAGCGAAGGCAGCCCGGTACTGCAGGAGGTGATGCTCGGCTACTCCGACAGCAACAAGGATTCCGGCTTTCTCTCCAGCAACTGGGAAATCCACAAGGCCCAGATCGCACTCCAGCACCTGGCCACCCGCCATGGACTGGCGCTGCGCATCTTCCACGGCCGGGGAGGCTCGGTGGGCCGCGGCGGCGGGCCGGCCTACCAGGCGATCCTGGCCCAGCCCAACGGCACCCTGGGCGGCCGCATCAAGATCACCGAGCAGGGGGAAGTGCTGGCCTCCAAGTACTCCCTGCCGGAACTGGCCCTCTACAACCTGGAAACCGTCACCACCGCCGTGATCCAGAACAGCCTGGTGAGCACGCCGGTGGACGACACGCCCAGCTGGAATGAGCTGATGGGCCGGCTGGCCACGCGCTCCCGGGAGGTCTACCGCGCCCTGGTGCACGACAACCCCGATCTAGTGGCCTTCTTCCAGCAGTGCACCCCGATCGAGGAGATCAGCAAGCTGCAAATCTCCAGCCGCCCGGCCCGGCGCAAGAGCGGCGCCAAGGATCTCTCCAGCCTGCGGGCGATCCCCTGGGTGTTCGGCTGGACCCAGAGCCGCTTCCTCCTGCCCAGCTGGTATGGGGTGGGCCGGGCCCTGCAGGAGGAACTCGAGCGCGATCCCGAGCAACTCGACCTGCTGCGGCTGCTGCATCAGCGCTGGCCGTTCTTCCGCATGCTGATGTCCAAGGTGGAGATGACCCTCTCCAAGGTGGACATGGAGCTGGCCCATCACTATGTGCAGGATCTGGGCCGCCGCGAGGACCTGGACTCCTTCGAGCGGATCTTCGCCACCATCGCCGAGGAATTCGCCCTCACCCGCGACCTGGTGCTGCGGATCACCGGCCGGCGCCGCTTGCTGGACGGCGACCCGGCCCTGCAGCTCTCGGTGGACCTGCGCAACCGCACAATCGTGCCCCTGGGGTTCCTGCAGGTGGCCCTGCTGCGCCGGCTGCGGGATCAGAGCCGCCAGCCGCCGATGAGCGAAGCCATCGGGCCCCGCCAGGATGGACGCACCTACAGCCGCAGCGAGCTGCTGCGCGGTGCCCTGCTCACCATCAACGGCATCGCGGCGGGCATGCGCAACACCGGCTGACCACCACCCGAGGGCACCCTGGGCTCCCTGCTCCTGCCATTTAGAAACCACCCGCCGGCGCCGCGGCTGCGCGAGGGCTACCGCCTGGTGAGCGAGGGTCTGCCGGATCCGGTGGCCCTTGATGCCCTGCTGGCCCAGACCGGCGAACGGGCCCGCGGCCAGGAGCGCTGGCGGCGGGTGCTGGAACGCAGCCTCTGGCATCTGCGGATCCTCAACCGGCAGGAGCAGCTGGTGGGGTTTGTGCGCAGCACCAGTGACCTGGCTCTCAACGCCAACCTCTGGGACCTCTGGGCCGATGCCGGTGATCCGGCCCAGCCGGAGCTGCTGCTGGCCCTGGTGCAGGCCTCCCTGGGCAGGCTGCGGCGGGAGCTGCCGGGCTGCAGCATCTCCCTATCGGCCCCGCCCGAGGCCGTCGAGGCCCTGCAGCGTCAGGGGTTTGTGGTGGATCCCGGTGGCATCCGGGCCATGGGCCGGCCGCTCTGAGGGCCGCCGGTGCCAGCGGCCAGGACCACAGGGGCCGGCTGCTGGGAGAAAAAAAATCCCCCCTGCTCAAGCAGGAGGGAGAATGGCCAGGACACAGACAGGCAGCGAGCATGGAGGGACTCGAACCCCCGACATTCAGAACCGGAATCTGACGCTCTATCCAACTGAGCTACATGCCCGTGATCACGGGCCGGCACAACGGCCTGCCCTACGGGTGGCTGCCCTACGGGGGCCTGCCTGAAGGGGCTGCCCTGGGACCACTCCCGATCTGCTTACCTTAGCCGCTGGCCGCCTGGGACCCATTCGGCTGCACCGCCTGGAGCTGAGCCACTACCGCAACATCGAGCGGCTGAAGCTGGCCCTCGAAGCCCCACGGCTGCTGGTGGTGGGGGCCAACGGGGAAGGCAAATCCAACCTCCTCGAGGCGGTGGAGCTGCTGGGCAGCCTGCGCTCCCACCGCAGTGCCAGCGACCGGGACCTGATCCGTCATGGCCAGCCCTGGGCCGTGATTCGCGGCCTCAGCGATGACGGCGACCAGCTGCGGCTCGAACTGCGGCGCCAGGGGGGTCGGCAGGCCAGCCGCAACGGCAAGCTCCTGGAGCGCCAGCAGGATCTGCTGGGGTCGTTGCGCTGCGTGGGCTTCAGCGCCCTCGACCTGGAGCTGGTGCGGGGGGAACCGGCCCTGCGGCGCCAGTGGCTCGATCGGGTGGTTCTGCAGCTCGAGCCCGTCTACGGCGAGCTGCTCAGCCGTTACGGGCGGCTGCTGCGGCAGCGCGGCCAGCTGCTGCGCCGCGGCCTGGGGGGAGGGGATCTGGGGCCGCTGCTGGATGCCTTCGACCAGCAGATGGCCCTGGTGGGCACCCGCCTGCACCGCCGCCGCCACCGGGCATTGCGGCGTCTTGAGCCCCTGGCCGCCGCCTGGCAGCACCGCCTCAGCAACGGCCGGGAGCTCTTGAGCCTGCACTACCGCAGCGGCAGCGCGCTGCCAGGGGAGGAGGCTGAAGATCCCTGGCGCCAGGCCCTGGCCGCCCAGCTGGCCCAGCAGCGGCCGGAGGAGCTGCGCCTGGGCCAGTGCGGCGTGGGCCCCCATCGCGACGAGGTGGAGTTGCTGCTGGGGGAGCGGCTGGCACGGCGTTACGGCTCCGCGGGCCAGCAGCGCACCCTGGTGCTGGCCCTGAAGCTGGCGGAACTGGAGCTGGTGGGCACCGTGGTGGGCAGCCCGCCCCTGCTGCTGCTCGATGACGTGCTGGCCGAGCTCGATCCGGAGCGCCAGCAGCAGCTGCTGGCCGCCGTCGGCGAGGGGCACCAGTGCCTGGTGAGTGCCACCCACCTGCAGGCCTTCAGCGGCGGCTGGCGCCAGCACTGCCAAGTGGTGCGCATGCGGGCCGGGGAGCTGGAGGTCGAGGAGCCGCCGGCCCCCGCTGGCGGCTCGTAAGGTGAGCCGCCCTCCGTCCTGCCGTTGATGCCCCAGAGCCTGCCCTGCCTCCACCCGAATCCGGGATGGAGCGGCACCCACAGCGCCCCAGCAGCACCCCCGAGCTGCGCGCCCCCAAGCTGCGACACGGTTGGGAAACACTGCATCCTCGAG
>REEV01000091.1 GCA_007694915.1 Cyanobium sp. PLM2.Bin73
GACGGGGGGTGGCACTGACGGGTTGAGCAGCCCTGCTTCCTGGCGATGGCGATCCATGCTTGCTGGTCACCTTGCAGGCTCACCGGCGGGCTCGGTGGGGTGCTGCCGCAGTTCCAGCAAGAGGCGTGGGCGGCGTGAGGCGGCGGATGTGGTCTAGACTCGGTATCGATCGCCTGCGGAGGGGGCCGATGCGCGCCAAGCTGTTTCGCAACGGCCGTAGCCAGGCGGTGCGGCTGCCGGCCGCATTCCGCTTCGAAGGCACGGAGGTGGAGGTGCATCGCGATCCCGACAGTGGCGCGGTGGTGCTCACCCCGGTGCGGCCTTCGGCCCATGCCCTGCTCGAGCGCAGGGATGCGCTGCTGGAAGACCCAGGCTTCCAGGCGGAGATGGCGGCGTTCTTGGAAGGGTTGCGCGACACACGCGCTGCCGAACCGGTGGCGTTCCCCTGATGGCTTCGGCGCCGGCCAGGCTGATGCTCGACACCAACGCCTTGAGCGCCTTGCTGAAAGGCCTGTCGCCCCAGTTGGATGCCTGGGCCCGTGACCAACGCTGTTGCCTGTCTTCGATCGTGGTGGCCGAGATCCGCTACGGGCTGGAGAAGCTGCCCCCAGCGTCCCGGTTGAGCGCGTTGGTGGAGGAGGCCCTGGAGATCCTGGAGATCCTGCCCTGGACCGATGGCTGCGCCAGGGTCTACGGGCGGCTGCGGGCCGATCTGGAACGGAAGGGCACACCTCTGGCGGCCATGGATCTGCTGATCGCCAGCCATGCCCTCAGCGAAGGCTGCGCCCTGGTGACGGCGGATCAGGCCTTCGCCAAGGTGGCCGCACTGCAGCTGGAGACCTGGTGAGAGCAATCATGACCCCATCCCGACGGCCTGCCTCAACCACTGGTTCAGTTCCGGATCACAGGCAAACACCCAGCACGCTTTCGTTCCCCGAGTCATCAGCGTGCGGTACGTGTTGCGGATGATCGCGTCGGCCTTGAGCCGGATCGCCTTGGGGTCGCGCGTGAGGCCCACCTCCTCCACGGTGCCGGGCTTCATGATCCACACGCTGCCGTCCTTGCTGAGGTTCCAGCGCGCCCGGTACCCGTAGGGCTCGATCGTGATGTCCCAGGCGTTGGGGTGATCTTTCGATGCCCAGTTCCAGCAGTATCCAGCCACCATCCGCGCCTGGTTGCGTTGGTTGGCTTGGCGGATCGCGTCGTACCGCGCCAACGCTTTCCGGCCTTCCAGCGGAAGCAGAGCGCTTGCAGGTTGCTGATGTCGTCCGAGCCGCCCTGGTTCCTGGGGATGATGGGTGCCACCTCCAGGGCCCGTTGATGTGGGGTTTGCTCACCAACAGCCTGGCGCCGCAGCACTCGCAGCGGCCCCGTGCCCTGGTGAGCACCCGGTACTTCACCGAGCCGCTGATCGGGCTGCGGTGGCGGGGAGCGGTGCGCAAACACCTCCTCACCCCGTTGCTCGCGGAACCCGTCCAGCCGCTGGCGGCACAGCTGCAGCAGCGCGTCGCGCTCGCTGTCGCTCAGCTCCTCCGCGCCGATCAGGCTGTATTGGCCATCGCCGTAGCGGGTGATGCCGTTGCCGGTGAGCACGCGGCCCACCATCCGTTTCCCAGGATCCGCCGGGCGATGTCCTGCGCCGGGGCCGGGCTGTGGCGGCCGAGCAGTTCCATGAGCATCAGCGGTTGGTAGATGTGGCTCATGCGCATGCGCTCGGCGATGTACTCGCGGAGGCGCTCGTAGGTGGGGGAGGGGTGTGGGGGCATGGGGCGATGGTGGCTGGGGTGTGACGGGGGGTGGCACTGGAAGGGAGAGGAACACAGGCAAGTCAGGCCGCCATGTCAGCTCGTGATCGCCTTCGTCCTGCTCCACCGCCTGGCGTGCCTACGTCTGGCGGTGGTAAGGTGACGGTGTGATCAGGTCGTTTCGGTGCCGCGACACCCAGGCCCTCTTTGAGGGGATGCCGGGGCGCCGCTTTGGAAGTTTCGCTCGTACCGCCTTCTGCAAGCTCGTCTTCCGCAAGCTCGCCATCCTCGATGCGGCCGCCTGCCTCAACGATCTACAAGTTCCACCAGGCAATCGCCTGGAGCCGCTCAGGGGGAACCGCCATGGCCAGCACAGCATCCGCATCAACGACCAGTTCCGGCTCTGCTTTGTCTGGACGGAAGCAGGACCAGAGGAGGTCGAGATCGTTCACTACCACTGACGTGATGCTCGTGCCCCCGGGCGAGGTGCTGCTGGAGGAG
The DNA here is from genome assembly GCA_007694915.1 of Cyanobium sp. PLM2.Bin73. Taxonomy (GTDB): domain Bacteria; phylum Cyanobacteriota; class Cyanobacteriia; order PCC-6307; family Cyanobiaceae; genus NIES-981. Next base: position 2,247 of record REEV01000091.1, read on the forward strand.
TTTCTGCGGCCCATGGGGATCAGCCAGTACCGGTTGGCGCTGGCGATCGGCGTACCGGAGAGCCGCATCAACGCCATCGTGAAAGGGCGGCGGGCGATCACGGCCGATACCGATCTGCGCCTGTGCCGTTTCTTCGGCCTGAGCGATGGTTTCTGGCTGCGGATGCAAGGGAGCCATGATCTGAAGCTGGCCAGGCAGGCTCTGATCAGCGTGTTGCCGGCGATCGAGCCCATCCAGCCAATGGCATGAGCATGGCTTGCGGCTGCAGGACGTTTGGGCCAGGTCTGGTTTGGGCGGCCCGTCAGCCTGGTGCTCCTGCTGGGATCCCTTCTGGCGTAATCGCGTGGCGGCTGCAGCCAACCCGGCTCCGAGGGTGGCTGTGCCGCCCCAGTCCCTCTGCCCAGACAGGGCAAGCTCCCGTCCACCACTGCCAGACTGGTGCCGCTGGAGGGCGCCATGCAGGAAATCCTTTTCGTGGTCGAGGAAGCGGAGGATGGCTCCTACCGGGCCAGCGCAGCTGCCGCCGCGATCCACACCGAGGCCGACACTCTTGCGGAGCTCCACCAGGAGATCCGCGACGCCGTTGTCTGCCACTTCGATCCCGGCGAGGCGCCGCCCCTGATCCGCCTTCATCACGTGAGGCAGGAACTGCTGGCCCTGTGAGGATTCCGCCGGCCAGCAGCAGCACCTCACGATTCCGGCCCACAAGCCCATGAGGGTTGGCACCTTGCGGCAGATCCTCAAGGACGTGGCCGGTCAGGTGGGCTGCTCGATCGAAGAGCTGCTCGGCAGCCTGGATCTTTGAGGCCTGAGCCTTGGGTCCGCTCCTCTTGGCCGTGGGGATCAGACAGCTGCTGCATTCGCCGCCCATGAGGGTGTAGAGCCCATCGCCCTCGGCGGGGATGCAGTCCAGAATGGGTCCATGGCTGCCCCGTCGAACCAGGACAACTCCCTTTCCCG
>REEV01000008.1 GCA_007694915.1 Cyanobium sp. PLM2.Bin73
CGTGTCGCCGAATTGGAAGGGCGTCTCGCTTTGAGCACGACAGGCCGCTTCCCATTCGCCCTCACCCGGCAGCCGCATGTCCGGTGCCTCGCCCGCAAGCCCCTGCTCCCGCCAGTGTTCCGCCAGCCAGCGGTTCAGCTGCGCCAGCCATTTCTGGCAGACGGTCCAGCTCACTGAATCCACTGGCAGGCAGCCCGGTTGGCCGTGGGCCTCCCAGAGCCCCTTCGGTTCGAACGTACCCGGTGCTGTCTTCAGGCCTGGTTCCAGCCCTGCCACCGCTGCCCACTGGGCCTGGGTGATCGGAAAGCGGGCCATCGCCAGAGGTGCCAACCGCACTGGGCGCAGAGGCTCCTTGTCCAGCTCCTTGCTTTCCGGGGTCCAGCTGTAGCACTCCAGTTTTCCCGCCTCTCCTTTCGGCGAGCCGATCGTGTACTCCCCGCCCGGCACCAGCACCATCTCCAGCTGCTGTCCCTGAGGAAGCGGCAGCCGCCAGACCTGAACCTCCTCCAGCACCTCCGTGCAACACTCCAGCATCTTGCTGTCGGCCTTGTAGAGGGCGGCGAGGGTGAGCATCGGCACCACACGACCCGGCCCACTGCCCAACAAGGGCAACTCCCGGCTGGCCGCCAGCTGCAGGGCCCGCGCTGCGCCCTGGAGCAATGGAAGCTCCGCGTCGATCTGGTCCCAGTTGCTCTCCTCCCCCACCAGCACATCCACAGCCCGGCTGCGCAGCTGCAGTTCCAGGGCTGCTGTGATCTCCTTGCGGTGCTTCTCGCTCTGCCCCTCGCCCGCAGCGCTCAACCCCAGGGCTTCGGCCGCCGCACGCCGCAGCGCCACCGTCTGGTTCTCCTCCCCCATCACCTGCTCCAGGGCCGCCACGGCAACCTCTCCGCCGATCAGTCCCAGCACCGTCGCCGCTTCGCTGCGCTCCTCGATCGGCAGCTCTCCATCCCGCAGCGCCAGTGCCAGCCGTTCGCTCGCCACCGTGCGCACCGCACGCTGCTCCCCCGCATCGGCACCTTCCGCCGCCATCGCCGCCAGCTTGGCGATCGCATCGCGCCGTTCGCTCGCCACCGGCACCCCCAGCTCCCACATCCACTTCCTGGCCCGCTGCAGCGCCAGCCGGTAGCGCTCCTCCTCCGGATCCAGGAACCCCAGCCGGCCAAGCCGGTCGGGGGCATCGGGCGGCATCGCCAGCGCCCGACCTTTGCTGCGCTCCACGCAGCAGTCCCGAAGCGCCAGCAGGAAGCCCCGCATCAGCTCCCGCTCCTCCACAGACCGGCCCTCCAGATCCGCCAGGAACCCCTGCCACACCGATCCATCCCCGGCGGAGTCGGCCTCCAGCCTCTCCAGCTGGCGCAGTGCCGCCAGGTAATCGGCCAGCGGGTCGAGGGGAAAGCGCAGCTCACTGTCATCGGCGCCGGGGTGGTGCAGCAGCCGCAGCGCCACCAGATAGCCCAGCAGCGCCTGACGTTGCTCCGCCAGCGCCAGCGCCAACCCATCGGCCGCCGCCAGGGCACGCTCCGCAAGCCAAGTGGGGAACACCAGCGGCTGGAAGCGGGGGCGGCTCTCGGGGCTCTCCTGGTGGTGGCTGGCCAGCGCCAGCACCTTCAGGGCCTTCTGCACCAGCGGGCCATCGATCACCATTCCCGCCCGCTGCCGCATCCCCGGATCGGAGGGGGTATCCACCCGCTTCACGTAGCTGAGCATCAGCTCCGGCACCGAGCCCGACAGCAGACCCTGCCTGCGTTTGGCGATCACGTCGTCGATGAACATCTGCGCCAGCAGCGCCGTGATCGGCTTGTCGCCCACGATCCGCCGCAGCTGGTTCTGGGCCGGCACCAGATCGTCGTCCTTGAGCGCCTCCCCCTGGCCCCGTTGGCGCAGATAATCCAGGAAGAACGACTGCAGCCGGTCGGTGGCGATCTGCAGCGGCTCGATGCGGCTCAGCGGCCGCTCCCGGTAGCCGTCATCGAGGTTGCGGCTGGTGGCGATCACCAGGCCGGACGGCAGATGCCGCAGCAGTCGCTGCCGGGCCTCCTCCGGCAGCTCGGAGACGTGATCGAGGATCGGGATCAGCCGCTTCTGGCGCAGCAGAGCCTCCACCAGGGCCGGATCGAGGACTTTCGAAGCACCTGGCAGCTGGGCGTTCAGCCAGGCGGCCGCCCGATCCGCCACGGTTTCGTTCTCCGCCAGGGCGGTTTCGATCAGCACCGGCAGGCGCCGCACACCTCCCGGTTGCCCCTCCATCAGCCAACGGGCGATGCGGAACGCCAGGCTCGTCTTGCCTGTACCACCGTCGCCGCTGATCAGCAGCACCTGAGAGGCGCCGTGGGCCAGCAGCTGCTCCAGGTGCTCCGGCTGGAGCAGCATCGGCTCGGAGGGCGCCTCGGCGCCGGCCTGGGTGAGGCGCACATCCAGCGGCACGTGCACCCGACGCTGCTGCACCGAGGGGATCGCCAGAAACGCCTGCTCAAGGGCCTGGTGGTGCTGCGCGACCCAGGCGTCGAGGTCGGCGGTGGTGTAGGTGCGGCCGTTCGGGGGAGTCTGGGTGTCGCCGGGGCGGGCAGGAGGGCTGGCCGCCAGGCTGGTGATGCCCTCCACGAACACCTCCCAGCCCGTGCGCCCATCGGGCATGTCCTGGCAGTCGAGCGGTATGCAGTGCTTCCGAACCCGCTTGCGGAACGCCTCCAGTGCCTGGATCGCTTCTGGATCGCGTTCGATGCCGTTGCGGCTGTCGGTGACGAAGTTCAGGAAAAACGCATGGGGGCTCCGTCCGCTCTCGATGGCTGCTTCGAACTCCAGCTCGGTCACCGACTTGCTGCCATGCTCCGGCCGGCGGCTGCCGTAACGCTCTCCCAGGATGAGGATGTAGTGGTCGCTGCGGCGCACATCCCCCTGGCAGGTCTCCACCACAGGTTCGGTTGAGCCGCCATAGCTGTCGCGGTAGGCGTGGTAGCGGCGGGTGATCAGCTGCTTGACCTGCTCCCGTTCCTTCTGCAGGCCGAGATAGGGACTGGAAATGTAGAAGCTGTGAGCAGCAACGGCAGCGGACGATTCTCCCCTCGTTTCCATCGGTGGAGCCGGCTGTTGCCCTTTTGCTTTCATCCTGCACTGAGGAAGCAGCCGCGTCCACCACCAAACGGGCACGGCTGTTCACGATGCTTTGCTCAGACCGGCAGCATGTCTACC
>REEV01000085.1 GCA_007694915.1 Cyanobium sp. PLM2.Bin73
CTGCCCTTGCGCCGCTCGGGTGGCTTAAAGCCAGGCCCATCGCTGGAGGGCGGTTTGGAGGAGTTGCGCGAGCTGCGGCCGATTCGCTCCCGCAGCCCTGAAAGCTCACTCGCCAGGGCGGTGAGCTGGACCCGCAGCTGCTCCATCTCCTCCTGTTGAGCCAGGATGAACTCCTTGGCATCGTCTGGCCACGACAACCAGACCGCGTCGGAAATGCCAGCAGGAGCGGCGCCCATCTCAAACAGTCTCTGCCTGAGATGCAAACGGGCATCAGGACGTCGTCAAGGGTTCAACAGGGACGAAGTTCGCCGCGGGCTGTCCCGGCCCGTGAACGCTTACCAGCCCCCATGCACCCAGCGCCCCTGCCCCACCTGCATGGCGTGATCCCGGATCGCTTCGACCAGCTGGCCCCGAGCTTCGAGGACTACATGCACGCCCATGGGTTGGCGGATCGTCTGTCGTTCGTGCCGGACGACTTCACCCCCGGCACCTCAAGCGAACGTTGCGAACCGGTGTCACCCTGTGGGAGGCACTACGAATGGCTGGATTGAACGATGGACGGCAGCGGTGGAGACAGGCGCTTCATGGTGGAGTTCCAGCATTTCCCGGTGCTGGTGCCGCAGCGGATGGATACGCAGTTCGAATCCGGATTCCTGCGCTGGCGTGGGGCCGCTGCGATTCGCACCTTCACCCTTCAGGAGCAGTGGACCGTGGAGTTCCAGGTGGATCCAGCGGACTTCGATGGCAGCGATCTCAGCGGCACGATCGTGATTCCGGTCTGTTACGCGGGTGAACACACCATCCTCGATGGTGCCTCCGTGCCGTTGCCCTGGCTGGTGAGCTTCCTCAGCTTCGGCCTGCTGCGTCCTGTAGGGGTGATGCTCACGGCCTCGATCGTGCACGACTTTGCCTTCCAGCACGGCGTGCTGCCCTACCGGCGCGAGGGGTTTCTGGATCCCGTGGCGGTGGAGATTCAGCGCCACCATGCCGACCTGCTGTTTGGCCGCATGATCACTGAGGTCAATGCGATGCCGCTGGTGGGTTCTGTCGGCTGGTTGGCGGTGCGCCTGGGATGGCTGTGGGTGCCCTACGGCCCCGATCGCCGCAGGAGGGGCGGGCCCGCGCCGTGGTGGGCGTTGGCGGTGCTGGCTGCGGTGGTGGCTGGGGCGGTGGTGCTGGCGCTTGTCTTTGGTCCTTTGCTGTTGGCCACCGTTGGCCTTGCGTTGTACCTGCTGGCCTATCTCTTGCTTGGCCTGCTGGGCCCGCCCCGGCCGGCCGCGGTCGGCCCCTGTGAGAGTGGGCACCAGCGCCGCGCGCCCTGGTGATCCACACCTTCACCGAGCTGGTGGGCCACACCCTGCGCCTCCATCCCGAGGGTTTCCGCCTGCTCAGCGGCGGGGCGGTGCCGGCCTGGTGGGGGGTGCTGATCGCCCTGCTGGCGGCCCTGTCCCAGGGCGTGGGCCATGCCTTCATCCTGTTCGTGAACCGGGTGTCGCCGCTGCGCTTCGCGCTGTCGCTGGTGGTGGAGGCGGTGCTGCTGGTGGTGGGCTTCCTGTTCTGGGCCCTGAGCACCTGGCTGGTGGCCCGGTTGGCCTTCGGGGTGGGTGTGGCCCCCTCCGCGATCGTGCTGGCCCTGGGGGTGGCCCATGCCCCCCAGCTGCTGGCCTTCCTCGGCGCCCTGCCCTACCTCGGCGTGCCCTGGCTCACCCTGCTGTCGCTGTGGACGGCGGTGGCCTTTGTGGTGGCCCTGGTGGAGGTGGCCGGCCTGGGCAGCTGGCAGGCCTTCGCCGCCCTGCTCGGCGGCTGGCTGGTGATGCTGCTGCTGCAGCGCCGGGCCGGCCAGCCGCTGATGCGCCTGGGCCGCGGCCTGCTCAACCGCACAGCCGGTGTGGATCTGGTGCACAACCGCCGCGCCGTGCGCGATCTGCTCGCCTCCGGCCCCAGCCACCGGCCACCCCGATGAGGCCGCGATGAGGCTGCCATGAGGCTGTGGATGCACCGCCAGCGGCGCTGGCTGCTGGCGGCCCTGGTGCTGTTGCTGGCCGTGGTGCTGCCCGGCACCGGCCTGCTGCTGGCCCTGGCCCGCGGGGCCCTGGTGCGCAGTTTCGGGCTGGCGGTGGATCTGCTCGGCATCGGCCTGGTGCTGTTCCTGATCGTTGCCTTCCTCGCCCCGCTGGAATCGCTGGGCTGGTGGGCCGGCTGGTTCGGCGACGCCGAGGAGCGGGCCCCCTCCCTCGGTGGCCTGGCGGCGCCCGTGGCTGCCGGGCGGCCCCTGCGGCGCTGGGTGGTGTATCTCGACGGCATCGGTCAGGCCTCCCAGCAGGCCCTGCCGGAGGGGGAAGAGTTCCTGCGCCGCCTGGCGGCGGCCCTGCCCGATGACATCGCCATCCTGCGCGGGCTGATGCCCTACTCGATCACCAACCAGCCGCTCACCGAGGGGCGCTGGCTGGCCCGGTTCTGGCGCTGGGTGGACACCTGGCGCGTGCGCCATCCCCTCGCCTGGCTGGGCCTGCTGGTGAACCTGCGCAATCTCACCGTGGTGGCGGTGTCGGCCGACGGCCGCTACGGCCCCATCTACAACGCCGGCATGGCGGAGCTGATCGTGGATGCCCTGCTGGCCAACGGCTACGCCCCCGGCAGCGGCACACCGGTGACCCTGCTCGGCTTCAGCGGCGGCGGCCAGATCTCCCTTGGCGCCCTGCCCCACCTGCGCCGGCTGCTGGCCGCGCCGGTGCAGGTGGTCTCCCTGGGCGGCGTGTTCGCCGGCAACAACCGCGTCCTGCAGGCCGAGCACCTCTTCCACCTGGTGGGTGAGCGCGACCGTCTGGCGCCCCTGGGTTCGATCCTGTTCCCCCGCCGCTGGCCGCTGCTGTTCCTCTCCCCATGGAACCGGGCGCTGGGACGCGGCAGGGTGAGTGTGGTGCCCCTGGGTCCGGTGGGCCACGAGCTGCCGGGCGGCCTGATGGATGCCGAAGCCACCCTCGCCGATGGCCGCACGTTCATGCAGCAGACCGTGGATCTGGTGAGCGCCATCGTGGCCGCTCCGCCCGGCGGCGATGCCCTGCCGGCCCAGGGCACCGGCAACTACGGCCGCTTCATCGCCAACCCCTGGCACCGGCCCGATGCCGCCCGCGATCTGGCGCCCCTGCCCGATGGGCGCATCCACAGCCGGCCCCATTGGATCGGCCGGCTGATCCTGCCGCCGGCCGCTGAGCGCGACGGCAGCGTGGGCTTCGAGGTGCTGCAGACGCCCCCCGGCTGGAGCCACTGCCGCGGCCGCCGCGCCGCCCTGCGTTGGTGCGATCCCGCCCTGGCCCAGGTGACCATGGACGTGCAGCTCAGCGATGAGGCCCGCGACAGTGCCCGCAGCGGCAACCTGCACCCGCTGCGGCTGGATGGCTGGGCGCAGGTGACGCCGCTGGAGTCGCTGGCCGGGGCCCATCCCCACGACGACATCCTCGTGCGCCTGGACGGGCCGGTGAGCGTGGTCGAGGGTGAGGTGCTGCAGCTGGAGGTGGGCGCCGAGCCGTTGCAGACCGCCGGCCTGGCCCGGGCCCTGGTGCGCTTCGTGCGACCTCTGGAGGGCGACGCCTGGGAGGCGCTGGCCTTCGATCCGGCCCGCGGCGACTTCACCGGCCCGCCGCTGCGCCTGCGGCTGCCCGAGCCCCTGGCCAACCAGGAGGGCATCCTGCCCGCCACCGCCGCCGGCATGGCCGACAGCGACCTCAACGGCGAGGGCTGGCTGGTGAGCGGCGTGCCCGATGGCCAGGGTGCCTTCGTGGTGCAGGCCCTGCTGCCGCGGCGGCTGCGCCGGCTGGCCCCCCAACGGGTGATCACCCAGCGGCGCGCCGCCTGGCGCTATGCGCGCCACCAGGCCTGGGCCGACACCACCCCCGCCAGCGCCAGCTCGGTGCTGGTGTCGCGCCGGGCCACAGGCGGCGACGCCCTGCTGGCCGAGTGGCAGGAGGGCGACCGGCTGCTGGTGCTGCACGTGTTCGGCGGCATCGGTGGTGAGCAGCGCGAGCAGGCCCTGCGCGGCGGCCTCTGCACCGGCCACTTCGCCTACGGCTTCGGCCGGGTGGTGCGCGAGCCCCTGGCCGGCGGCGAGCTCAGCGTGGCGGTGGACTACCGCCAGGTGTATGCCCACAACCCCGATGGCGTGGTGGCCGGCGCCCAGGACCGCTGGCGCTACCTGGGCGAGCGCCAGTGGGGCTGGCTGGGCAGCCGGCCGGTGGCCGACATCCTGGTGCGTTTCCCGCCCTTCACCGGCACCTACACCCTCGGGGCCCCGGGGGAGGAGCGCCAGCGCTGCCCGCTCGACACCTTCGCCCGCCAGCTCACGGCGATGACGGCCCGCTACCGCATCGGCGACGGCAGCGGCGGCAGCTTCGTGGGTCCGGCCCACAACTGCGCCCAGGACTCCAACCTGGCCCTGTTCGCCGCCATCCGCGACCTCGACGCCGAGATCCGCGGCCTGGATCCGGAGCGCCGGCTGGCCTGGGAGCAACGCCATCCCCGGCAGGCCGAGCGCCTGCGCACCCTGCTGGAACTGGAGCGGATCCTGCGCGGCCGGCTGCTGCCGATTCCGCCCCTGCGCCACGACTGGCAGCGGGGCTCGTTCCGGCTGGGCAGCAGCCTCGATGAGCAACCCCTGCGCGATCTGCTCCAGGGCCTGGGCAGCTGGCGCTCGCTGCTGCCGCGCCTGGCCTGCGAGACGGTGCTGAAGGTGTTTCTGGATCTGGGCGCCTCGGCCCTGGTGCTGCGCGCCAACCAGGTGGGCGGCCACAACCCGCGCATCACCCCGGTGGCGCCGTTCACGATGGGCTGTTGATGGCGATGGGCGGTTGAACGTGGCGCGCTGGCTGGGCTGGGCGGGTTGGCTGGCGCTGGGCTACGGCGGCGCCTGCCTGCTGCTGTTCCTGGGCCAGCGCTCGTTGATCTACGTCCCGCGCCCCGCCGCCGATCCCTCCGGCCGGCTGGAGCTGCAGGTGGAGGGCACGCGGGTGCTGGTGGCCCATCGCCCCCATCCGGGGCCCCGGGCGCTGATCTACTTCGGCGGCAACGCCGAGGACGTGTCGCTCACCCGCGCCGAGCTGGCCGCCCTGCTGCCGGACACCGCCCTCTTCCTGCTCCATTACCGGGGTTACGGCGGCAGCGGCGGCCGCCCCAGCGAAGCGGCCCTGCGCGCCGACGCCCGGGCCCTCCATGCCCACGTGGCCAAGCGCCACAGCGAGGTGACCGTGGTGGGCCGCAGCCTGGGCACCGGGCCGGCGGTGCACCTGGCCGCCACCCAGCCGGTGCAGCGGCTGGTGCTGCTGGTGCCCTTCGACAGCCTGGCGGCGGTGGCCCGCGGCGCCATGCCCTGGCTGCCGGTGGATCTGCTGCTGCACGACCGCTGGGACGCGGCCGCCGAGGCGCCCCGGGTGCGCGCCCCCACCACGATCGTGGCGGCAGCCTTCGATCGTGTCGTGCCCACGCGCCACGCCGAAGCCCTCCACCGCGCCTTCGCGCCCGGGGTGGCCGAGCTGGTGCTGGTGAGCGACCTCGACCACAACACGCCGATCCTCGATTCGCCCGCCTTCCGCGCTGCCCTGGTGGGGCCCCGCTAAGGACTGTGACCCTCGCCGCTCGCCCCTGATCGCGCTGCTTACGGTCCAAGCAGTGCGATCAGGCAGGCGAGCCCCATGACCGAACTCGGCACGTGTCCCTTCAGCGGCCGTGGCGCCACCGCAGTGGCGGGCCGCGGCCCCGCCCCCCGCGACTGGTGGCCCCAGCAGCTCAATCTGGGGATCCTGCACCAGCACTGCCCGGCCTCCAATCCGCTCGGAGCCGCCTTCAACTACGCCGAGGCCTTCCGGCAGCTCGACTACCCGGCCCTCAAGGGCGATCTGATCGCCCTGATGACCGACTCCCAGGACTGGTGGCCCGCCGACTGGGGCCACTACGGCGGCCTGTTCATCCGCATGGCCTGGCACAGCGCCGGCACCTACCGCACCGCCGACGGCCGCGGCGGGGGCGGCACCGGCAACCAGCGCTTCGCGCCGATCAACAGCTGGCCCGACAACGGCAACCTCGACAAGGCCCGCCGGCTGCTCTGGCCGATCAAGCAGACGTACGGCAACCGGATCTCCTGGGCCGACCTGATGATCCTGGCCGGAAACGCCGCCCTCGAATCGATGGGTTTCCAGACCTTCGGCTTCGGCGGCGGGCGCGCCGACATCTGGCAGCCAGAGGAGGACATCTACTGGGGCAACGAAACCACCTGGCTGGGCGATGAGCGCTACAGCGGCGAGCGGGAGCTGGAAAACCCGCTGGCGGCCGTGCAGATGGGCCTGATCTACGTGAACCCCGAAGGGCCCAACGGCGTGCCCGACCCGGTGGCCTCCGGCCGCGACGTGCGCGAAACCTTCGCCCGCATGGCGATGAACGACGAGGAGACCGTGGCCCTCACCGCCGGCGGCCACACCTTCGGCAAGGCCCATGGCGCCGGCAGCGCCGAGCTGGTGGGGCCGGCGCCCGAGGGTGCGCCGCTGGAGGAGATGGGCCTGGGTTGGGCCAACCGTCATGGCAGTGGCAAAGGGGCCGATGCCACCACCAGCGGCATCGAGGGCGCCTGGAAGCCCCACCCCACCCGCTGGGACATGGGCTACTTCGACACGCTGTTCGGCTACGAGTGGGAGCTGATCAAGAGTCCGGCCGGGGCCTGGCAGTGGCAGGCCAAGGATGTGCCCGAGGAGCACCTGATCCCCGACGCCCACATCCCCGGGCTCAAGCACGCGCCGATGATGACCACGGCGGATCTGTCGCTGCGCTTCGATCCGATCTACGAGCCGATCTCGCGCCACTTCCACCAGCACCCGGAGGCGTTTGCCGACGCCTTTGCCCGTGCCTGGTTCAAGCTCACCCACCGCGACATGGGGCCCAAGACCCTCTATCTCGGCCCCGAGGTGCCGGCCGAAGACCTGCTCTGGCAGGACCCGATCCCGGCGCTGGATCACCCCCTGGTGGACGGGGCCGCCATCGCCGATCTCAAGGGCATGGTGCTGGCCTCCGGACTCAGCGTGGCTGAGCTGGTGGCCACCGCCTGGGCCTCGGCCTCCAGCTTCCGCGGCTCCGACAGGCGCGGCGGCGCCAACGGCGCCCGCCTCCGCCTGGCACCCCAGAAGGACTGGGCGGTGAACCAGCCCCAGCAGCTGGTCCGGGTGCTGGGGGTGCTGGAGGGGATCCAGCAGGCCTTCAACGCCTCCCGCAGCGATGGGGTGCGGGTGTCGCTGGCGGATCTGATCGTGCTGGCCGGTGGTGTGGGGGTGGAGCAGGCCGCCGCCGCCGCAGGCCATGGGCTGGAGGTGCCCTTCAGCCCGGGCCGGATGGATGCTGGCCAGGAGCACACCGATGCGGCCTCGTTCGAGGTGATGGAGCCCCAGGCCGATGGCTTCCGCAACTGGCAGAAGGGGCCGATGAGCGTGGCTGCGGAGCACCTGCTCGTGGATCGGGCCCAGCTGCTGGGCCTGAGCGCGCCGGAGATGACGGTGCTGGTGGGCGGCCTGCGGGTGCTGGGCGCCAACACCGATGGCGTGCCCCATGGCGTGTTCACCGAGCAGCCGGGGGTGCTGAGCAACGACTTCTTCGTGAACCTGCTCGACATGGCCACCACCTGGTCGCCGGTCGACGAGACCGGTGAACTGTTCGAGGGCCGCGACCGGCGCAGCGGCGCCCCGCGCTGGAGCGGCACCCGGGTGGATCTGGTGTTCGGCTCCAACTCCCAGCTGCGGGCCATCGCCGAGGTGTATGCCCAGAGTGATGGCGCCGGCACATTCGCAGCCGATTTCGTGGCCGCCTGGGTGAAGGTGATGAACGTCGACCGCTTTGATCTCAGGCGCTGATCGCCAGCGATCCGCCATGGCTGGCGGGGTGTCGCCATCAAAAAAGCCCCGCCAGCGGCGGGGCTTGAGCTCACGGGTTGAAAGACTCAGCCCAGGGCCTTGGCCTTGGCCACCACGTTGTCCACGCTGAAGCCGAACTGCTCCATGCACACCGGGCCGGGGGCGGAGGCGCCGAAGCGGTCGATCGACACGCTGTCGCCCTCGAAGCCGGTGTACTTGTGCCAGCCGAAGCTGCTGGAGGCCTCCACCACCAGGCGCTTGCGGCAGGTGGCCGGCAGCACGCTCTCGCGGTAGGCGGCGTCCTGCTCTTCGAACAGCTCGACGCAGGGCATCGACACCACCCGCACGTTCCGGCCTTCGGCGCGCAGCTGGGCGGCGGCCTTGGTGCAGAGCTCCAGCTCGGTGCCGGTGCCGATCAGGATCAGGTCGGGGTTGCCGTCGCTGTCCTCGAGGACATAACCACCCTTGGCCACGGCGGCGGGACTGGAGTTGGCCTGGTTGGCCATCGCCTGGCGGCTGAGGATCAGGGCGGAGGGGCGGTGGCGGTTGGCGATCGCCACCTGGTAGGCGCCACTGGTTTCGTTGCCGTCACCGGGGCGGATCACCAGCAGGTTGGGCAGGGCCCGCAGGCTGGCCAGGGTCTCGATCGGCTGGTGGGTGGGGCCGTCCTCTCCCAGACCCACGGAGTCGTGGGTGAGCACGTAGATCACCCCCAGCTCGCTCAGGGCCGAAAGGCGGATGGCGCCGAGGGCGTAACCGGCGAACACGGCGAAGGTGCCGCCGTAGGGGATCAGGCCGCTGCTGTGGTAAGCGAGGCCGTTGAGGATCGCCGCCATGGCGTGCTCGCGCACGCCGAAGTGCAGGTAGCGGTTCTCCTCGGCACCCTTCTGGAAGCTCTTCTCCCCCTTGATGTCGGTGAGGTTGGAGTGGGTGAGGTCGGCGGAACCGCCGATCAGCTCGGGCAGTTTGGGGCCGATGGCATTGAGGCAGTCGTAGGAGTGGGCGCGGGTGGCCTTGCCCTTGTCCTCGGCGCTGTAGGCGGGCAGGTCGGCATCCCAGCCCTGGGGCAGCTCGCCGCGCAGCTGGCGCTCGAACTCGGCGGCATCGGCGGGGTACTGGCGGCGGTAGTCGTCGAGCAGGTTGTTCCACTCCGCCTCGGCGGCGGCACCGCGGCTCACGGCCTGGCGCCAGTGGTCGTAGGCCTCCTGGGGCACCTCGAAGGCGCCGTAGGTCCAGCCCAGGTTCTTGCGGGTGAGCTCGGCCTCATCGGCCCCCAGCGCCGCTCCGTGCACGCCGGCGGTGTTGGCCTTGTTGGGGGAGCCGTAGCCGATCGTGGTGGTCACCTTGATGATCGAGGGGCGATCGGTGACCGCCTTGGCCTCCTCGATGGCGCGGCTGATGGCGGCGATGTCGGTGTTGCCGTCGCGCACGTGGATGGTGTGCCAGCCGTAGGCCTCGTAGCGTTTCAGCACGTCCTCGGTGAAGGACACACCGGTGTCACCGTCGATGGTGATGTGGTTGTCGTCGTAGAGGGCGATCAGCTTGCCCAGCCCCAGGTGGCCGGCCAGGGAGGCGGCCTCGCCGCTCACCCCTTCCTGATTGCAGCCATCACCCATGAGCACATAGGTGGTGTGGTCAACGAGCTTGCAGTCGGGCTTGTTGAAGCGGGCGGCCAGATGGGCCTCGGCCATGGCCAGGCCCACGGCGCTGGAGATGCCCTGGCCCAGGGGGCCGGTGGTCACCTCCACGCCTGGGGTCTCGAAGGTTTCCGGGTGGCCGGGGGTCTTGGAGCCCCACTGGCGGAACTGCTTGATGTCGTCGAGGGTCACCGAGTCGTAGCCGGTGAGGTGCAGCAGCGCGTAGAGCAGCATGCAGCCGTGGCCGGCCGAGAGCACGAAGCGGTCGCGGTTGAACCACTTCGGGTTCTTGGGGTTGTGCCTGAGCACCTTGTCCCACAGCGCGAAGGCCATCGGGGCGCAGCCCATCGGCAGCCCCGGGTGGCCGGAATTGCTCTTGTTGATCGCGTCGACCGCCAGGAAGCGGATGCTGTTGACGCACAGCGCCTCCAGCGGGCCGGCGGCGGTGGCGGGGGACGGAGGAGCTGCGACCATCGTGGAAAAGCGGAAGGTGGGACGACTGGGGCGGTGCCGGGTGGGCGGTGCCCGGGTTGTGGGCGGTGGCGAGGCGCGGGTGGCGCCAAGCTGGGATCAGGGCTGGATCGGCCGGACGGGTGAGCCTGACTCAGGTCAGCCGCCGGAAGGCCAGGCAGACGTTGTGGCCTCCGAATCCAAAGGAGTTGGACAGCACCACATCGAGCTTGGCTTCCCGGGCCTGGTTGGGGACGACATCCAGATCACAGGCCGGATCCGGATTGCTGTAGTTGATGGTAGGGGGCACCACGCCGTGCTCCATCGCCAGGATCGCCGCCACCGCCTCGATGCCGCCGCTGCCACCGAGCAGGTGGCCCGTCATCGACTTGGTGGAACTCACCGGCACCCGGTAGGCGTGTTCGCCCAGGGCACTCTTGATGGCGGCGGTCTCGTTGCTGTCGTTGGCCTGGGTGCTGGTGCCGTGGGCGTTCACGTAATCCACGGCCTCGGGCTCCAGGCGGGCATCGTGCAGGGCCAGGCGCATGGCCTCGGCGCCGCCCACCCCGCCGGGGGAGGGGGCGGTCATGTGGTGGGCGTCGCAGGTCATGCCGTAGCCCACCACTTCGGCCAGGATCCGGGCGCCGCGGGCGCGGGCATGGTCGAGGCTCTCAAGCACCAGCACGCCGGCGCCCTCCCCGATCACGAAGCCGTTGCGCTCGGCATCGAAGGGGCGGCTGGCAGTGGCGGGGTCGTCGTTGCGGAACGACAGGGCCTTGGCGCTGGCGAAGCCGGCCACCCCCAGCGGCGTGATCGCAGACTCGGCTCCACCGCAGACCATGGCGTCGGCCAGCCCCAGCTGGATCAGGCGGTAGGCATCGCCGATCGCGTTGGAGCCGGCGGCGCAGGCGGTGGCCACGGCGCTGCTCGGACCCTGGGCGCCAAGGGCGATCGCCGTCAGGCCCGTGGCCATGTTGGGGATCATCATCGGCACGCAGAACGGGCTGACCCGGTCCGGTCCGCGGTCGTTGAGCACGTGGGCCTGGGTTTCCATCATCAGCAGCCCGCCCACGCCCGAGCCGATGGCGGTGCCCACGCGCTGGCGGTTGGCGTCGGTGATGCTGAGGCCGGCATCGGCCACCGCCTGCTTGGCGGCCACCACGCCGAACTGGCAGAAGCGGTCCCAGCGCTTGGCCTCCTTGGGCTCCAGCCAGCCCCTGGGATCGAACGCCTTGACCTCGGCGGCGAAGCGGCAGGCGTGACGGCTGGCATCGAACAGGGTGATGCCGGCCACGCCATTGCGCCCGCTGTTCAGACCCTCCCAGTAGCTGGGGACGTCGTTGCCGATCGGTGTGAGCGCGCCGAGGCCGGTGACGACGACACGCTGGAGACCCTCAACCATGGAGCGGTTCAGGCCTGCTTCTCTTGGATGTAATTGACGGCATCACCGACGGTTGCGATGCCCTCGGCGGCCTCGTCGGGAATCTCGATGTCGAAGGCCTCTTCGAGCGCCATGACCAGCTCCACGGTGTCCAGGGAGTCGGCGCCCAGGTCGTTCTGGAAGTTCGACTCGGACTTGACCTCGGCGGCGTCGACACTGAGTTGGTCGGCAACGATCGAGCGCACTTTCTCGAAGATCGCTTCCTGGGTCATGACCGCTGTGAGAATCGAGGCACTCTACGGGTCACCCTGACCAGTCCCTCCCGCAGCGCACGGACCGCAGCGCACGGACGGGCCGGCGCCGGGGCACGTATGAACAACGGTGAAGGGGTTGGCGGGGCCGCCAAAACCATCCGGAGCCTTTGGGTACCTTTGGCCCACGCCGAGTCTCAGCACCTCCGGAGTCCAGATGTCCCACGCCGTCAAGATCTACGACACCTGCATCGGTTGCACCCAGTGCGTGCGCGCCTGCCCCCTCGACGTGCTCGAGATGGTCCCCTGGGACGGCTGCAAGGCCGGCCAGATCGCCTCCTCCCCCCGCACCGAAGACTGCGTGGGCTGCAAGCGCTGCGAAACCGCCTGCCCCACCGACTTCCTCAGCATCCGCGTCTACCTGGGCGACGAAACCTCCCGCTCCATGGGCCTCTCCTACTGAGCCTGGCCTCAGGCGGCTCCTGGCATCCCCCTTCAGCCCCGCTTCCATAAGCTCAGGCCCGGCCGGAAGCCGGGCTTTTTTATTGCCACAGCCCTATGTGCGGGATCGTTGCCCTGATCGGATCGAGGGAGGCCGCTCCCCAGTTGCTGGAGGGGCTGCGCCAGCTGGAATACCGGGGCTACGACTCCGCCGGCATCGCCACCGTGGAGGTGGGCGCTGAGGCTGGTGCAGGCACCCTGCGCTGCCTGCGGGCCCAGGGCAAGCTGGTGAACCTCACCGCCCGGTTCGAGGAGCACGGTGCTCCGGGGCATTGCGGCATCGGCCACACCCGCTGGGCCACCCACGGCAAGCCGGAGGAGCGCAACGCCCATCCCCATCTCGATGGCCGTGGGGCGGTGGCGGTGGTGCAGAACGGCATCATCGAAAACCACCGCAGCCTGCGGGAGGAGCTGCAGGCGGCCGGGGTGGTGTTCCGCAGCGACACCGACACCGAGGTGATCCCCCACCTGGTGGCCCGCCAGCTGGAGAGCTGGCAGGCGCAGGGGCGCCGGCCCTCCGGTCAGCTGCTGCTTGAGGCTGTGCAGGCGGTGCTGCCCAGCCTCAGCGGCGCCTATGCCCTGGCGGTGATCTGGGCCGAGGCCCCGGGGGCGCTGGTGGTGGCCAGGCGGTCGGCGCCGCTGCTGATCGGCCTGGGGGAGGGTGAGTTTCTCTGTGCCAGCGACACCCCCGCCCTGGCGGGCTTCACGCGCACGATCCTTCCCCTCGAGGACGGCGAGACGGCCCTGCTCACGCCGCTCGGCATCGAGCTCTACGGCCGCGACGGCGAGCGGCAGCAGCGCACCCCCAGCCTGCTCAGCGGCACTGAGCACGTGGCCGACAAGCGCAGCTTTCGCCACTTCATGCTCAAGGAGATCCACGAGCAGCCGGAAACGGCGGCCCTGTGGGTGGCGCGCCACCTGCCTGAAACGCCGCCGCCGGCAGGGGCGGATCATCCGGGAGTGCAGCCGCTGGTGGCCCTGCCCCTCGATGAGGCCGTGTTCAGCGGCGTGGAGCGCATCCACGTGCTGGCCTGCGGCACCAGCCGCCATGCCGCCCAGGTGGGGGCCTATCTGCTTGAGCAGCTGGCCGGCATCCCCACCAGCGTCTTCTACGCCAGTGAGTTCCGCTACGGCCCGCCGCCCCTGGCGCCGCATACCCTCACCATCGGCGTCACCCAGTCGGGTGAAACGGCCGACACCCTGGCGGCCCTGGCGATGGAGCAGGAGCGGCGCCGGCTGATCGCCGACCCGGCCTATGCCCCCCGGCTGCTGGGCATCACCAACCGGCCGGAGAGTTCCCTGAGCCGGCTGGTGCCCCACCTGCTCGACATCGGCGCCGGCATCGAGGTGGGAGTGGCCGCCACCAAGACCTTCCTCGGTCAGCTGCTGGCCTTCTACGGCCTTGCCCTGGCCTTCGCCGAGCGCCGGCTGGGGCAGCAGGCCGGATTCGGGGAGGGAGGGGGCACGATCACCCGCGAGCGGCTGCTGGCGCTGGTGGGCGAACTGCGGGCGATGCCCGAGTTGCTGCGCCAGCTGGTGCTGGATCACGACCAGCGCAGCGAGGCCCTGGCCCACCGCTTCGAGAGCACCCAGGACGTGATCTTTCTGGGCCGCGGCATCAACTTCCCGATCGCCCTCGAGGGGGCCCTCAAGCTCAAGGAGATCAGCTACATCCACGCCGAGGGCTATCCAGCCGGGGAGATGAAGCACGGGCCCATCGCCCTGCTTGATGCCAAGGTGCCGGTGGTGTCGATCGCCGTGCCGGGCACGGTGTTCGACAAGGTGCTCAGCAACGCCCAGGAGGCCAAGGCCCGCGACGCCCAGCTGATCGGCGTGGCACCGGCCTGCGCCGACACCGAGATCTTCGATGTGCTGCTGCCCGTGCCGGTGGTGGATGAGCTGCTCAGCCCCCTGCTCACCGTGATCCCCATGCAGCTGCTCAGCTATCACATCGCCGCCCACCGGGGCCTGGATGTGGATCAGCCGCGCAACCTGGCCAAGAGCGTCACCGTCGAGTAGCGCCTGGCCGAAGGCGACGCCGGTCAGCCCACTGCAGCCTGCGGCGAGCGCTGCGGTTGGTCGCTGCGGCCGTAGCGGTCCTGGAAGCGCACGATGTCGTCTTCGCCCAGGTAGGCGCCGCTCTGCACCTCGATCATCTCCACGGGGATCTTGCCCGGGTTGGTGAGACGGTGCTTGGCGCCCAGGGGGATGTAGGTGCTTTGGTTTTCGCCCACCAGTTCCTCCACGCCGTCTTTTTCCACCACGGCCGTTCCTTTCACCACCACCCAGTGCTCGGCGCGGTGGTGGTGCATCTGCAGCGACAGGCTGGCGCCGGGATTCACCACGATCTTCTTCACCTGCCAGCGCTCGCCCTCCACAACGCCGTCATAGGAGCCCCAGGGCCGGTAGATCTTGCGGTGGGCGCGGCTCTCGCGGGCCCCCGCCTCCTCCAGCAGCCCCACCACGGTCTTGACGTCCTGGGCCTGATCGCGGTGGGCCACCAGCACCACGTCGTCGGTTTCCACCACCACCAGGTCCTCCACCCCCAGGCCCACCACCAGCCGGTGTTCGCTGCGCAGGTAGCAGTTGCGGGAGGCCTGGCTGATCACCCGTCCGCGCAGCACGTTGCCGGCGTCGTCCTGATCGGCTGTTTCCCACAGGGCGCTCCAGCTGCCCACATCGCTCCAGCCGGCCTGCAGCGGCAGCACGCTGCCCAGGGCGGTCTTTTCCATCACCGCGACATCGAGCGCC
Source organism: Cyanobium sp. PLM2.Bin73 (assembly GCA_007694915.1). Classification (GTDB taxonomy): domain Bacteria; phylum Cyanobacteriota; class Cyanobacteriia; order PCC-6307; family Cyanobiaceae; genus NIES-981. The sequence continues at coordinate 14,855 of REEV01000085.1, forward strand.
ACGCTGGGGCAGCCGGCGAAGGCCTCGCGCTCCAGGCGCAGGAAGTCGAGGTCGGCGTCGTCGTGCTCCAGGGCCGAGCGGCAGGCGCTCACCACCTCCGGCGCCAGCCGCTCCAGCTCGGCCAGGATGGCGCTGGCACGGAACAGAAACATGCCGCTGTTCCAGGTGAAGCGGCCGGTGGCCAGGAAGGCCTCGGCCGTCGCCCGGTCGGGCTTCTCCACGAAGCGGGCGATCGGCACCGGCTCCGCCGGGGTGCTGGCAGCGGTGGGCAGGGCTTCGGCAGCCTCGATGTAGCCATAACCTGTTTCCGGCGCCGTGGGCACGATCCCGAAGGCCACCAGCCGCCCCGCCTCCGCTGCCGCCAGGCCGGCGGCCACCGTCTGGCGGAATCGGGAGTCGTCGCGGATCACGTGGTCGGCCGCCAGCACCAGCAGCAGCGGATCCTCCCCCTGGGCCGTGGCCTGCAGGGCCGCCACCGCTACCGCGGGAGCGGTGTTGCGGCCGATGGGCTCCAGCAGGATGCCGGCTGGCTCCACGTGGATCTGGCGCATCTGCTCGGCCACGATGAAGCGATGGTCCTCGTTGCAGATCAGCAGCGGCGGCGCCAGGCCCGGCAGGCCCGCCAGGCGCTGCTGGGTCTGCTGCAGCAGCGTGTCCTCGCTGTCACCGGCCAGGGCCCAGTACTGCTTGGGGTAGCTGGCCCGGGACAGGGGCCACAGCCGGGTGCCGGTGCCGCCGCAGAGGATCACCGGAACGAGATGGCTGGGGGCCATGGTCTTGGTCGAGAGGAGTTTGGTTATTAAACGTCAAACTCTCAGGTTTCCGCAGTCAATCCGCTAACCAATGCCCGCCGCAAACGGGCTCAGAGCTCCAGCAGGCCCGGCGGCGGGGTGATGCCGATCCAGCCCTGCTGCAGGTGCACCTCCGGCACGATCGGACGCACGAACGGAATCAGCACCCGCCGCTCGCCGATCGCCACTTCCAGCAGATCGTTGCCGGCGTGCAGCAGGTTGGTCACCGTGCCCACCGCTGCGCCGCTCTCCAGCAGCCGCACCTCCAGTCCCACCAGATCCAGCAGGTGGAATTCCCCGGCTGCCAGCCGCGGCCGGTCATCGGCGCGCACCAGCAGGTCCTCCCCCACCAGCGCCTCAGCGGCCTCGCGGCTGTCGATGCCGTCCAGGCGCACCACGAACAGCTCCTTGCCCGGCAGGATCCGGCCACCGCGCAGTTCCACCGGCCGCGCCGTCGCCCCGGGACGCCGTAGCCAGCGCCGGCCGGCGCGGGTGAAGCGCTCCGGGAAATCGCTCAGGGGCAGCACCCGCAGCTCCCCGCGCAGGCCCTGGGCTGCCACCAGGCGCCCCACCACCATCAGATCTTGG
>REEV01000127.1 GCA_007694915.1 Cyanobium sp. PLM2.Bin73
CGAGGCCAAGGTGGGTGAGCTGGAGGCCAACCAGTTCTCCACCACCACCAAGCTGCGCGGTCAGGCCAACTTCCTGCTCGCCGGCGCTCCCGACTTCGACAGTCCCCGCCGCGATTCAGACGGCAGCCGTCCGGCCCGGCCCAACGAAACCACCTTCAACTACGACCTGCGGCTCGTGCTCGACACGAGCTTCACGGGCAATGACCTGCTGCGCACCCGCCTGCGCAGCGGCAACTTCTCCAGGCTGCCGTTCCGCGAAGGCATCTTCAGCCTCGACAAGGCCTCGGGCACCGACGACAGCGTCAAGATCGATCGCCTCTTCTACCGCTTCCCGGTGGGCGAGAGCGTGACCATCACGGTGGGTCCCCTGGCCCGCAACACCGAGATGCTCAGCTTCATCCCCAGCGCCTACAAATCCGACATCCTCGACTACTTCGGCCTGGCCGGTGCCTCAGGCACCTACAACAAAGCCACCGGTGCCGGCGTGGGGCTGAGCTGGCGGCAGCAGGTGGAGAGGGGCAACCCCTACGTCACGTTTGACACCAATTACGTGGCCAACAGCGGCTTTGCCGATTCCAGCGTCGGTGCCTTCAGTTCCGACAGCGGCATCAACTCCCTCACCCAGCTGGGCTTGCGGGGCACCAACTGGGGCCTGGCGCTGGGCTACCGCTACGGCAGCGAAAACTCCAGCCTCCGGAATGCCAACTTCAGCAGCCGCGTCCCCAGTGGTGGTGACAGCAACAGCCTCTCGGTGGCCGGCTACTGGAGCCCGCTCGAGAGTGCCTGGATCCCCTCGATCAGCCTCGGCTACGGCTACAACTGGGCCAGCGGCGGTCTGGATGATTCCCAGTCCTGGATGGCCGGGTTGCAGTGGAGTGATGTGGGCTGGGCCGGCAACGCCGCCGGTTTCGCCGTGGGCCAGCCGCCCTTCACCGGCAGCGAAAACAACTCGATGCTCTACGAGATCTTCTACCGCTTCCGGGTGAGCGACAACATCACCATCACCCCGGCGCTGTTCTACGGCAGCGACGTGGCCAGCAACAGCGGTAACGACGCCTGGGGTGGTGTGATCCAGACCAGCTTCCGCTTCTGATCCAAGGGCCCGTTCCGATCCCAGGAACGGGCTGCAGCGGTGACTCAGTCGCGGCCGCAGCGGCAGTTGCCACCCTTCCAGTTGGAGCACTTCTTCTGCTTGCAGCCCTTTTTCTTGGCGGCGACGAACACCGGACTCTGGCCGGCAGCGGAACCGGCCTGGGACGGGGAGGCGAGGGCAGCGCAGGAACCGAGGGGCTGGGCCATGGAGGAGGCCGGAGGGGAGAACTGGGCACAACCTAGAAACCTCACATCGCCTTTTGCAAGCGATTCTCAATTGCTTGTATCAGATGCAACGCGAGCCTGTAGCGGCCTGCCGGCGCTCCGGGCCTGTGACCGAATCCAACGGCGATGGGGCCGCACGGTGGTCAATGGGCAGAATCAAGCGGTCATTCATCTGCGTGCAGCGCCCGTCGTCTGCCCGCGCGGATCCCTTCCGATGCCACGTTTTCTCTCCCTGCTCGCGCCGGGCGTCTGCCTCGCCCTTGGCCTCGGCGCCGCCCTCAGCGCCACGCCCGCCCGGGCTCAGAGCGAAACGCTCTACACCCTCGAAACCACCTGCGCCCTGGACGGCGGTGCCGCCCAGCCCTGCATGGTGGAAGCCATGGAAGACGAGGACGTCACCACCTACCGACACACCATCGGTGAGCGCACCGAAACCATCCGCATCAGCGAGAAGCCGGTGCGCATGGGCCGCCAGGATGGCGACGACACCTGGGTGTTCCTGTCCTCGGCGGCCGTGCGGTTCTCCACCAACACGGTCTGCTTCAACGGCACCGATCTCTGCGTCGTCAACCCCAACTACCTCAACAGCATCCGGGAGGAGAACCCCGAGGGCACCCAGGGACGGGACCTGCTGCGGGTGCTCTTCGGTGACGACGGCCGCGTCGTGCTTGCTTGCTTCGACGAAGGCTGCGAGGAGGTGGAGTGATGGCATCCCGAGCTCGTTCACAGCGCTCCTTCGGCCTGCTGATGGCCGGTCTCCTCTGCCTGCCTGCACTGCCTGTCTACGCAGCACTGCCGAGCGGCACGGTGGAGGCCCCCGCCCAGGCCCCGGCCGCAACCCTTGAGGCCGAGGGCGAACTGATCGCCAAGAAGACAGGCGGGAAGAAGGGTGGTTCCGCCAGAAAGTCGTCGAAGGGCAAGAGCGGCTTCAAGAGTTCCAGCTCGAGTATGAGCAAGGGCTCGAAAAAGCCCCAGGGGGGATGGAAGAAGACATCCAACGAGAAGAACACCCCCTCGCTGAACAGCAAGAGCAGCAAGAACAACACCAAGAACAAGGCATCCAGCAAAAACAAGACGTCCAACAAAACCACCACAGCCAAGAAGAACGACCGCCGCGATCAGAAGCTCGACAAGCGGGAGAAGCAGGCCGATCGGCGTGATGACCGCCTGGACAAGCGCGACAAGAACCTCGACAAGCGCGCCGACCGCATTGATAAGAAGTGGGACAAGCGCTACGACCGCTGGGATGACCGCTGGGATCGCTACCCCGGCTGGGCGCGCCCCGGCTGGGGCTATGCGCGGCCCTGGAACTACGGCTGGTACGACAGCGGCTACAGGTCATCCAACTGGGGATGGTATGGAGCCAGTGCCGCTGCCTGGGGCCTCACAACCCTCACCACAGCGGCGATCATCAACTCCGCCGTCGACAACGCGGTATCGAACCAGACCACCTACGTGGTGGTGCCCAACACCGACTACCGCCTCCTGTACGGCACGGTGGAGCCGATCAACGATCAATCGGTGCGGTTCGCGGTGGAGGCCGGCAGCAGCGAAACCTACTTCGATGCCGACTGCAATCGCGGCACCTTGAATGGGCGCAATCCCACCAGTGCCAGCGAGGCCGAACTGCTGAACGCCGCCTGTCAGGTGGCCTTCGGCGCGGTGTAGGGCAGAGGGGAAAGGGGCAGGCCCTCAGCTGCTGAGGGCCCCCACCAGCAGCACCAGCAGTGCCAGCACGCCGATCGCCGTGACCACCACCGCCGTGGCCGCGGCGATCGAGGGCCGGTGGCTGTAGAGGTAGTCGTTGCGCTGCAGCTGGCGCAGATCCAGCTGGTGCTGGCGGGTGGCCAGGCTGAGGGCCAGCACGCCCGTGACCACGAACCCAGCCGACACCAGACGCACCCCCAGCCCATCGCCGCCGCCCGCGGCGGCGCGGTTGTGGAGGGCCATCACGATCTGATCGAGGCCGAAGCCGAAGCTGATCAGCGACAGACAGGTGCGGATCCAGGCCATCAGGGTGCGATCGGCGGCGGCCCGGTTGCGCTCCTTGGCCAGCTCGTTGGTGAGGCTCATCGCTGGGGCAGGGAGTCGTGGGCCGGCGCCTCGTGGCCGAGATGGGCCTGGTGGTCATGGCGCACCTCCGCATCGATCTCCCGCGCCAGGAACACGTTGAGGAAGGTGCGGATCACAGCCACAGCCGCCAGCTGGATCAGGTGCTGCCCGGTGGGGGCGATGGTGGTGGCGACGATGTCGGCCCCGAGCTGGAATTCCAGGGCCGTGGCCAGCCAGCTGGCGAAGGTGAGCCTGGCCCCGTGGGACGGGCGGCCGATGTGGCGGGGATGGCGGCGCACCCGCCGGCGCACGGCATGGGACAGGGCCGCCCCCAGGCCCATCAGCACCGCCAGCACCGAGAGCATCTCCAGCAGCAGGCGCAAGCCCTCGGCCAGCTCGGTGAACAGAGCGATCACTCCGGCTCCTCCAGGTGGAGGGCCTCATCGGCGGCGCAGCGCGGGCAGAGGGCGCGCACGTTGAGCACGCACTCCAGCAGGCGGAACCCACGCCCATCGGCGGCCTGCTGGCCGGCCTCCAGCACCGACGGGCTCTCGAACTCCTCGGTGCGGCCGCAGCGAATGCACACCAGATGGTGGTGGTCGCGGTGGGCGTCGCTGGCCAGCTCGAAGCGGCGGCCGCCCTCCGGCAGCTCCAGCTCCTGCAGCAGCCCCATGGAGCTGAGCAGCCGCAGGGTGCGGTACACGGTGGCCAGCGACACGCGGGCGCGGTCGCGCAGCAGCCGCTGGTGCACCTGCTCGGCGCTGAGATGGGTGCCCTCCCCGGTGCGCTCGAACAACTCCAGCACCCGCTGGCGCTGGGGGGTGAGGCGCTGGCCGCGGTGGTGAAGGCTGCTGCGCAGACCCTCGCCGGCCGAACTGGGAGCAACCATGGTCGGCCGCGGGGTTGGCGCAGGAGTCCTCGCAATAATAGTCACAATTGCAAACGGCTTTGGCCGTCCTGCGGCGCCCGCCGCTGCAGCCAGCCGTCCAGGCGGGCGCAACCGGCACCGAGAGCGTCGGCCAGGGTGGCCACCAGCCGGTAGCTGAGGGCGATCGCCAGCAGCGGCGCCTCGGGAATGGCACCGCCCAGGCGCAGCAGCAGGGCCGCCTCGAACACGCCCAGACCCCCGGGCGCTCCGGGCACCACCAGACCGATGGCCCAGGCCAGGGCAAACCCGGCCAGCCAGCCGCTCCAGGGCAGCGAGGTCTGCAGGTCGAAGGCCAGCACGCAGCAGGCGAAGCCGGCGAAGCGCAGCAGCACGAAGGCCAGCTGCACCAGCAGCGGCGGCCAGGGGTAACCGGAGAGGGCCTGCCGCAGGCCATCCCCCAGGGCCTCAGGATCGAGCTTGAGGCGCCGGGCCTGGCGGCGCTCCAGCCGCTCGAGCAGCGGCGCCAGCCAGCGGGGCCAGAGCAGGGCCAGCGGCAGCAGGCAGAACAGGGCCAGGCCGTTCTGCCAGCCCGCCACCGCCACCAGAGCCAGGGCGGCCACGGCCGCCAGCAGGGGATCGAGCAGCACCGCCACCAGGGCCAGGCCCAGGGGCGCGCTCTGGCGCAGGGGGCCATCGGCCGAGCGCAGGGGGCCGAGGCGGCCGGCCAGGTGCCAGACCCCACCGGGCAGAAACTTGCGCAGGTTGGTGTCGAGGTAGAGGGTCACCAGCTGCGGCCACAGGGGCCGCAGCTGCAGCCAGCGCAGCACCACCCCCAGCCCCAGGGCATTCACCACCAGGCTGAGCAGGCTGAAGCCCACCGCCAGCAGCAGCCACCACCAGCCCTGGGGGTCGAGGCTGAGCTGCAGCATGCGGCGGCCATGGCCCACCAGGGCAGCCAGCAGGAAGCCCACGCTGAGCAGGGTGATCCACAGCGACAGCCCCCCCGGCAGGGCGATGCCGCGCAGGGCCAGCGCGCGCTGAAGCAGGGCGGACCCAAGACGGCGAAGACTGGATGCCAGACGGCGAAGACTGGGCCCGGGAGAGGGCAGCGGCAGGGGGGGGAGCTTCACGGCGTCGGTGGAGGCGTCGGTGGAGGCGGTGTTGGCGGCGTGGTTGGCGTCGGCGTTGGCCCCGTCGGTGATGGCGGCGGGGAGGTGCGGTTCAGTTCCCGCTGCACAGTGGCACGCACCTGCTCGATCGCCAGGCCATGACGGCGGGCCAGGGCGATCAGGTCGTCGTGCTCGGGCTTGGCGCTCCAGCGGCCATCGGGCCGGCGGGCCTGCTTCACCCGCACCGGGCCCAGGGGGGTGGGGAGCTCCAGCTCACGGCGGGGCAGCACCCAGCGCCGCTGCTCCTGTTCGCGCAGCCCCAGGCTGCTGCCGTGCTGCCACCACACCCGGCGCAGGGCCGCCGCGGCCTCGGGTTCGCTCCGGCCCAGGGCCGTCACCAGCCAGCCCGGCCGGCCCTTCTTCATCGTGAGCGGCTGGCTGAAGGCCTCCAGGGCGCCGGCCTGGCGCAGAGCGTCGAGCAGAAAGGCCAGATCCTCGGGGGTGGCGTCGTCGATCTGGGCCTGCTGCAGCAGCACCGTCTCCAGGCGGGGCTCGAGCCCCCCGTCCTGGCCTTCAGCCTCAGCCGCGCCCTCGCCCGGACCATCGGCCCCATCGGCGAGCACCAGGCGCAGCAGGTTGGGGCGGTCGAGCTGGCGGCTGCCCAGGCCCACCCCCACCGCCCGGGGCAGGTGGGCCGGTGGCAACCCGAAGCGCTGCGCCCAGCAGGCCGCCAGGGCCAGGCCGGTGGGGGTGGTGAGCTCGCCGGCCGGCAGGTCAGCGGCGCCAGCCAGGGGCACGGCGCAGCGGCGGGCGATCTCCAGCACCGCCGGCGCCGGCAGGGGCAGCACCCCATGGGCGGTGCGCACCGTGCCATGGCCCGCCGGCGGCGGCGTGCACACCAGCCGCTCCACACCGAGATGGAGCAGGGCGGCGCACACCCCCACCACGTCGACCAGGGCATCCACGGCCCCCACCTCGTGGAAGTGCACCTGCTCGGGGCTGTGGCCATGCACCGCCGCCTCGGCCTGCGCCAACAGGCCGAACACCGCCAGCACCCGCTGGCGCAGCGGCTCGGGGAGGGGAGCCTGCTGCAACTGGCTGCGCAGCCGGCTCCAGTGGCGCTCGGGCGGCTGGGCCTCCAGCACCCGCACGGCCAGGTGCAGGCCGCGCAGGCCACCGCTGCGGCGCTCCTCGATCTCCAGGGCGTAGGCCCCCTCCAGGCCCAGAGCCGCCAGGGGGTCGGTCACCACCGCCTGGGGCACGCCCAGATCCAGCAGGGCCGCCAGCAGCATGTTGCCGGCCAGGCCGGTGGGGCAATCGAGCAGGGCCAGCCGGCCCATCTCAGGCCTCCTGCAGACGCACCCGGCCCAGACGCGGTGCCGCCGCCAGCAGGCGGGCGGCCTCGGCCTCCAGCTCGGGCCGGCGGCGGCGCAGCAGCTGGTCGGTCTCGCGCCGGGCCCGGCGCTGTTCCCGCTGGGCGGTGGCCACGTCGTGGCCGGAGAGTCCCCAAAGGCGGCCCAGCAGGGCGCGGTCGTCAGCGCCGCCCACGCTGGCCCCGTAGATCAGCTGCTCGGCGGCCATGCCGGCCTGCAGCACCCGGCTCCAGCGGCGCAGCTCCTCGAGGGGCAGCTTGGCGTGCTCGGGGGGGTCGAACTCCGTGCAGCCGCCTGCGGCCTGACCCGCCTGCAGGCAGGCCAGGCTGCCCACCAGCACCCGGCGCACCGGCATCCCCTCCTCGCCGGCCACCAGCACGTGGCCGGCCTCATGCACGGCGATGCGCCGCAGCCGGCCCTCGCCGCCGGGCAGGGCCTCGGCCAGCAGGTGGCCGCCGCGGCCGGAGAAGCTGGCGGCATCCACGGTGAGGCCGCCGAGGCCCAAGGCAGCCAGCAGAGCAATCCAGGCGGGTGGCAGGCCCAGCAACGGACCCACCACCGCCAGCAGGCTGATCAGGGCGACCGCCAGGCCGGCGGCGAGGGGGGAGGTCATGGCTGCACCCCCCAGCCCAGCAGGGGGCCCAGCAGCAGGGCGGGCAGGGCGTTGACGCTGGAGGGATGGGGCAGCTCCAGCAGCTCCAGGGCCAGGCTGAGCACCAGCAGGCCGCCCAGGGCGGCGGTGAAGGCCACGGCAGGGGCGGCCATGGGATCGCCCAGGCCACCGGCCGCCAGCACCCCCAGCCCGGAGAGGCCGAACTGCAGCAGGGCCATCGGCAGCAGCACCCAGGCCAGGGTGAGGCCCACACCGGCCGCCAGCAGGGCGGAGCTGATGCCGTCGAGGCCGGCCTTCACCAGCAGCAGGTCGGGATCGCCGAGGGCGCCGTTGCGCAGACAGCCCACCAGGGTCATGGGTCCCAGGCAGAAGAGCACGAAGGTGCCGGCGAGGATGTGGGGGCTGGCGCCCGGGGGCGGGGTGCCGGAGCGGTGCAGCCAGGCCCCCAGCCGGCGCTCGAGGCCCAGCCCCTCTCCGGCGCTCACCCCCAGCACCAGGGCCAGCAGTGCCGGCAGTACGGCCGGGAACGGCCCCAGGCGCTGCTGCCACAGCGGTTGCACCATCTGCACCGCCAGCAGCAGCGTCACCGCCCCCAGCCATCGGCGCCATTGCTGGGCCAGCTGGAGGCTGACGCGGCTGCCCAGGGCGGCGCCCACGCCCGTGCCGATCGCCACCGCCAGCAGGTTGATCCAGGTGCCACTGGTGGCCTCCCAGAGGGCCATGGGTCAGCGGCGGGGTCGGGCGACGGCGGAGCGGGCCGCGCTGGGCTGGGGGCGTTCCCCGCCCTGGTGGCCGTCCCCTGAGCGGCTGTCGGAGCGGGGAGCGCGCTCCTGGCCCCCACGATCCTTGCTGGGGCGGTTCTTGCCGGGCCGGTCCTTGCCGCCGCGGCTGCCGCGCTTGGCCACCGGCGCCAGCACCTCCAGCCCCTCCACGGTGAGGTTCTGGCCCTGGCGGCGCAGGTCGAGCGACACGAAGTGGCGCAGGTGGGCCAGGGGCACCTCCCCGCGCAGCTGCAGCTTGAACGGGGCCGGCCGCTGGTCGGCGCGGGGCAGCTGACGCACCTTCACCACCAGATCGCCGGTTTCCGGCTTGGTGAACACCAGCTCACCGCGCACGGAGAAGTAGTCGTCGCCCTCGGGCAGGGCATCGGCAGCGGTGGGTTCGGCAGCCTCGCCAGGCGCTGCCGGTTCACCCTCCGCTGCCGGTTCCCCTTCCGCCGCCGGTTCACCCTCCGCTGCCGGTTCAGCGGCGGCTGCAGGCTCAGGGGCGGCGGCGAGGGTGCTGGGTTCCCAGATCCCCACCATCTGCAGGTGCAGGCCACCCTCCTCGCGGCTGCGGGGATACACCACCCAGAGGTGGGGCTGGCTCAGGTCGAGGTGCCGGCGCATCAGCGTCAGCAGCCGGCCCAGCACCACCGCCTCCAGCTCCTGGCCGTCGGCGGTGTGGATCGCACCACGGGTGAGCTGCTCGGGATCGGCGGGCACATAGAGGCCACGCACCACACCGATGGCCCGGTACTGCAGCGGTTCGGTGACCGGTGGGATGGGATGGTCGCGCATGGCGCCAATGGTAGGAGGGGCACCCGGGCCAAGGCAGACTCGCCGGGTCTGGCCCGCCTGCGCGTTGATGCCCAGCCCCGCCAAACGCACTGCCGGCCTGGCGCTGGCCCTTGCCGCCGCCGGCCTGGCCGCCGTCTCTCTGGCGGCCGGCTGGTGGCTGGGCCAGCGCCAGCTCACGGGCAACGGCGGCGGCCCCCGGCCGGCGCTGGAGCAGCAGGCCAAGGACCTGAGCCGGCGCCTGGAGGACGGCGAGGCCAGCGCCGAGGAGCAGCAGCGGCTGCTGGAACTGCTGGTGGCCCTAGACCGGCAGACGGAAGCCACGGCGCTGCTGGAGCGGCTGGCCGATGAGGAGCCCGGGCGCTGGTCGCTGCGGCTGCTGCTGGCGGAGCTGCGTCGCGATCAGGACGACCCGGAGGGGGCCGAGCGGGAACTGCGCCAGCTGCTGCGCCAGCGGCCCGACCAGGTGGAGGCCCTGCAGCTGATGGCCCTGCTGCAACTGGAGGGCGGGCGCGGCGCCGAGGCCCGCAGCCAGCTGGAGGCGTCCCTGCAGCGGGCGATTTCCCCCGAGCTCAGGCCGGAAGCGCTGCCCATCGGCCTGCTGCTGGCCAACGTGCATGAGCAGCTGAATCAGATCGGCGCGGCGGAGGCCCAACTGGTGCGGCTGGCCACGATCTTCCCCGACGATCCCCGGCCCCGGCTGGCCCGGGCCCTGCTCCAGCACAGCCAGGGCAAGTTGAATGAGGCCCAGGCCACCCTGGCCGAGGCCCGCAGCCTTCAGAGCGACCCGGCCCAGCAGGAGCAGCTCGACCGCCTGGCCGCGGCCTGGGGTCTGGAGGCCCTCAGGGCGCCTGAATCAGCGACGAGCCCGGGGTCGCCGGCTGGGGAGCCGAATCAAAATCCCTGAGGGCGGCGTCAATGGCATCGCGGGGCGGGGTGGCGTTTTCAAGCGCCGTGGCCCGCCGGATGCGGTTCATCAGATCGATCGGGTTGGTGGCATCGAGGATGGTGCTGCCGGGGCCGGCACCGCTGCCCTCATCGAGCATGCGCTCCTGCTGGGGAGCGTTGATCGTCTGCCCGAAGCCGGCCTGCTGGGCCCGCGCCGGGGAGGTCGCCAGGGGCGTGAGCAACAGTCCCGCCAGCAGCAGCACGGCGGATTGCGCCAGTGACGGGAGCTGGGTGGGCACTGAGCAGGGGAAGACTGAGCGGGGGAAGACTGAGCGGGCGGGTCTGGCGTCCATGGGGGCTGCTCTGCACGGCTCCGTTGCATGCTAACGGGCGCCTCCGGTGAGCCCATGCGTATCGCCAGCTGGAACGTGAATTCGGTGCGCACGCGCCTCAGCCAGGTGCTGGCCTGGCTGGAGCGGGAGCAGCCCGAGGTGCTCTGCCTGCAGGAAACCAAGGTGGACGACCCCCTGTTTCCCAGCCAGGCCTTCGAGGCCCTGGGCTACGGCTGCGCCATCAGTGGCCAGAAGGCCTACAACGGCGTGGCGATCGTGAGCCGCCTGCCCCTCGACGACGTGCAGATCGGCCTCGACGCCCTGCTCCCCGGCGATGGTGAGGCCGTGCGGCTGAGCGAGCAGAAGCGGGTGATCAGCGCCCTGGTCGAGGGGGTGCGGGTGCTCAACCTCTACGTGCCCAACGGCAGTGCCGTGGGCAGCGACAAGTACGTCTACAAGCTGGAGTGGCTGGCCTGCCTGGGCCGCTACCTGGCCGTGCAGGAGCGGCAGGGCGACCTGCTGTGCATGCTGGGCGACTTCAACATCGGCCCGGAGGACCGCGATCTGAGCGACCCGCAGCGGCAGACCGGCGGGATCATGGCCAGCGAAGCGGAGCGCCAGGCCCTGTGGCAGCTGCTGGGGGAGCGCCTGCACGACGTGTTCCGCACCTTCGAGCCGGCCAGCGGCCACTGGAGCTGGTGGGACTACCGCAGCGGCGCCTGGGACCGCGACCAGGGCTGGCGCATCGACCACATCTATCTCGATCAGGAGCTGCTGGAGCTGGCCACCGGCTGTGTGATCCACAAGGCCACCCGCGGCAACCCCCAGCCCAGCGACCACGCCCCGGTGGTGGTGAACCTGGCCTGGCCCCCCGAGGACGACGACGGCGACGACCACGGCGACGAGGACGGCGACGAGGACGGGGTGGACGACTGAGCGCCGGCTCAGAACACAACAGCCTCCTCGGGCAGCTTCACCCCCTCGGCCCGCAGCACCTGCACCCGCCGGGCCGACTCGGCGCAACTGCGCGGGGTGGGGAAGATCTTGAGCGGATTGGCGCGGCGCAGGGGATCGAAGGCGTTGCGCAGCAACAGCATCGTGGCCAGATCGTCGGGGCTGTACATCCACTCGAGGTAGCAGCGCTTGTCGCTGCCCACCCCGTGCTCGCCGGTGATGCTGCCGCCGGCCTCCACGCACAGCCGCAGGATGTCGGCGCCCAGCTCCTGCACGCGCTCGCGCATGCCGGGTTCGCCCTCGCGGTAGAGGATCAGCGGGTGCAGGTTGCCGTCGCCGGCGTGGAACACGTTGGCCACCGGCAGGCCATGGCGCTGGCTGAGGCCATCGATGGCCGCCAGCACCCGCGGCAGGGCGCTGCGGGGCACCACCCCGTCCTGGAGGTAGTAGCTGGGGAAGCGGCGGCCGAGGGCGGAGATCGCCGACTTGCGCCCCTTCCAGAGCAGGGCCCGCTCGTCCTCCTCCCAGGCCTGGCGCAGGCTGCGGGCGCCCGCCTGGCGGCAGAGCCCGGCGGCCAGCTCGGCGGCGGCCGCCACCTCGCGCTGCTGGCCGTCGAGCTCGATCAGCAGCACCGCGGCCGCGTCGCGGGGGTATTCGTCGTGGCCCAAGTAGTCGTCCACGGCCTCGATCGTCATCCGGTCCATCATTTCCATCCCCGCCGGCAGCACGCCGGCGGCGGTCACCAGCCGCACCGCCTCGCCGGCGGCCTCCATGGAGCTGAAGTCGGCCAGCAGCACGGCCACGCTCTGGGGCGCCCGCAGCAGCCGCAGGGTGATGGCGGTGGCGATGCCCAGGGTGCCCTCACTGCCGATGAAGGCGCCGCGCAGGTCGAGTTCGGAGGATTCGTCGAGGCCGCTGCCCAGGGTGGTCACGGTGCCGTCGGGCAGCACCACCTCCAGGGCCAGCACGTGGTTGCTGGTCACTCCGTACTTGAGGCAGTGCACGCCGCCGGAGTTCTCGGCCACGTTGCCGCCGATGCTGCAGGCCACCTGGCTGGAGGGATCGGGGGCGTAGTAGAAGCCGTCACCGGCCACCGCCCGGGTCACCCAGCTGTTGATCACGCCCGGCTGCACCACCACCCGCCGGTTGTCGAGGTCGAGCTCGAGCACCCGGCGCATGCGGCTGGTGGCGATCACCAGGGCCTCGCTCTCGGCCACAGCGCCCCCCGAAAGACCGGTACCGCTGCCGCGGGCCACAAAGGGCACCCCGCGCTGGTGGCACAGGCGCAGCACCGCCGCCACCTGCTCGGTGGTTTCCGGCAGCACCACCAGCGGCGGCTGGTGGCGGTTGAGGGTGAGGCCGTCGCAGTCGTAGGCGAGCAGCTCCTGGCGGGCCGCCACCACCGCCCGGGGCGGCAGCAGCCGGCGCAGTTCACGCTCCAGGGCCCCCCAGTCGTGACTCAAGGCCTGTGCGTGCGGCTGTGGGCCAAGTCTGCTCCCGTGGCCAGCGGCCGGGGCGGTTCTGGGTCAGGATGGTTAACGGTTTTCCTTCGCCAGCGGAATCCCTTTGACTTCGGCACCCGTTTCGGCCCACGCCTTGAACACCACCCGATCCCAGGAACTCTTCAGCGCCGCCCAGAAGCTGATGCCCGGGGGGGTGAGCTCGCCGGTGCGGGCCTTCCGCTCGGTGGGCGGCAACCCGATCGTGTTCGAGCGGGTGAAAGGGGCCTACGCCTGGGACGTAGACGGCAACCGCTACATCGACTACATCGGCAGCTGGGGCCCGGCCATCTGCGGCCACTCCCACCCCGAGGTGATCGCCGCCCTGCACGAGGCCCTCGATCACGGCACCAGCTTCGGCGCCCCCTGTGAGCTGGAGAACCAGCTGGCCGAACTGGTGATCGAGGCGGTGCCGTCGGTCCAGATGGTGCGTTTTGTGAACAGCGGCACCGAGGCCTGCATGTCGGTGCTGCGGCTGATGCGCGCCTTCACGGGTCGGGAGAAGATCATCAAGTTCGAAGGCTGCTACCACGGCCACGCGGACATGTTCCTGGTTAAGGCGGGCTCCGGGGTCGCCACCCTGGGCCTGCCCGACTCACCGGGCGTGCCGCGCAGCACCGCCGCATCCACCCTCACCGCCCCCTACAACGACCTGGAGGCGGTGAAGAAGCTGTTCGCCGAGAACCCGGGCGAGATCGCCGGCGTGATCCTGGAGCCGGTGGTGGGCAACGCCGGCTTCATCCCGCCGGTGCCGGGATTCCTGGAGGGGATCCGGGAGGTCACCAAGGAGAACGGCGCCCTGCTGGTGTTTGACGAGGTGATGACCGGCTTCCGCATCAGCTACGGCGGCGCCCAGGCGAAGTTCGGCGTCACCCCTGATCTCACCACGATGGGCAAGGTGATCGGCGGCGGCCTGCCGGTGGGCGCCTACGGCGGCCGGGCCGACATCATGGCCATGGTGGCCCCGGCCGGCCCGATGTATCAGGCCGGCACCCTGAGCGGCAACCCGCTGGCCATGACCGCCGGCATCAAGACCCTGGAGCTGCTCCAGCGCCCCGGCACCTACGAGCGGCTGGACGCCATCACCAAGCGGCTGATCGCCGGCATCCTGGACGCGGCGGGCGACGCCGGCCTGCCGATCTGCGGCGGCTCGATCAGCGCCATGTTCGGCTTCTTCCTCACCAAGGGGCCGGTGCGCAACTTCGAGGAGGCCAAGGCCGCCGACGCGGCCCGCTTCGGCAAGCTGCACCGGGCCATGCTCGAGCGCGGCGTGTATCTCGCCCCCAGTGCTTTCGAGGCCGGCTTCACCTCCCTGGCCCACAGCGACGCGGACATCGACACCACCATCGCCGCCTTCCGCGAGAGCTTCGCGGCCGTGGCCTGAGGCCGTGCCCCTGAGCCGGCGGGGCCTGCGCCAGGCCCTGGGGCCAGGCGTCCTACTGGCCGGCGCCGCCATCGGCGGCTCCCACCTGGTGGCCTCCACCCAGGCCGGCGCCCGCTACGGCCTGGGCCTGCTGGTGCTGGTGCTGTTGGCCAATCTGTTCAAGTACCCGTTCCTGCTGGTGGGCAGCCGCTTCACGGCGGCCACGGGCCTGAGCCTGCTGGAGGGCTACCGGCGCCAGCGCGGCTGGTATCTGCCGGTGTATCTGCTGATCACCTTCGCCACGGGGGTGGCCAACATCGCGGCGGTCACCGCCGTGGCCGGCAGCCTGGCGACCGTGTTCCTGCCGGGGCCACCGAACCAGCTGGCCATGGGGCTGCTGAGCCTCTGCCTGCTGCTGCTGCTGCTCGGCCACTACCGGACGCTGGACCGCTTCAGCAAGCTGATCGTGGCGCTGCTGGTGCTGAGCACGGTGGCGGCCACGGGCGCCATCCTCTGGCAAGGGCCGGTGGCCGCAGCTCCGGCCTTCTTCACCCCCAGCCCCTGGACCCTGGCGGCGCTGCCGTTCCTGGTGGCGTTGATGGGCTGGATGCCCTGCCCGCTGGATCTGGCGGCCTGGTCGTCGCTGTGGATCTACGCCCGCCAGGAGGATTCCGGCCACCGCGGCAGCCGCGCCGAGGTGGAGGCCGACTTCAACCTCGGCTACGGCGTCACGGTGCTGATGGCGGTGCTGTTTCTGCTGCTGGGGGCCTGGGTGATGCACGGCACCGGCACCAGCTTCTCCCCCGCCGGCGGCGCCTTCGCCCAGCAGCTGATCGGCCTCTACACCGCCAGCCTGGGCAGCTGGGCCAAGCCGCTGATCGCCGCGGCCGCCTTCACCACGATGGTGAGCACCAGCCTCACCTGCCTGGATGGCTACCCGCGGGCGGCCTCGGCCGGGGTGCGGCTGCTGCGGGGCTTCACGGGCCCGGCGGTGCACCACCGCCGCGACCACCAGCTCTGGATGGGGCTGCACTTCGGGGGCGCCAGCGCCGTGCTGGGCCTCTGGCCCGGATCGATGGGCGCCCTGGTGCAGCTGGCGATGGTGGTGTCGTTCCTGACGACGCCGGTGCTGGCCTGGATGAACCTGCGGGTGATCCAGGGCCGCCAGGTGGCCCCGGCCCACCGGCTGGGGCCCGGCCTGCTGGCGGTGGCTCGGCTGGGCCTGGTGGTGCTGACCCTGTTCGTGCTGCTGTTCGCCCTCACCCTGGCCGGCCGCTAGACAGGGGGCGCCCAGAACCCCGATGCCATGTCTCCCTCCGGCCTGCGCGACCTGATGAAAGCCGCCTACGACAATCCCGATCTGGAGGCCCGTCTCAAGACCCCTGGGGCGGATCCGGTGGCCATCGCCGCCGAGGCCGGCTTCAGCATCACCGCCGAGGAGTTCAGCAACGCGCTCGAGGCCTGGGAGAGCTGGCGGATGAGCAGCATTCACGACGACGAGGAGGCCTGACGGCCGCGCCCCCCGGGCCTGTAAAGCAGGCGCTGACCCTCAAACTCAAGCAGCGGCTGCCTCTTGGCGCCCCGCTGACGGCTGAAGGACACGCCATAGGCCTCGGCTCCAGCCGCTGCATAGCTTGCGGGTGTGTTGATGCTGGATCGGAGAACAGCGCCGTCAGCGGCAGAAACACCCTCGATGGTCCCGCCAGGTTGGAGGGCATAGAACGTTTTACCGACCAACTCCCCGTGGCGCTCAGAGCCCGGCGAAGGGGGGCAGCCGGTGATCTGGAGGTAGAGGCGATCGCCTGCCCAGCCAACGAGCCAGGGACTGAATGCGAGGCTGCGATTGGCTGGCGCAACGACGGTGCCCTCAAACACGATGGACTGGGCGGGCAAATCAACGACGTAAAGGTCGGCGCGCTGCTCGAGCAGGCGGGGGATGCCTCCATCGGGGAAGGCAGCGAGTCCGGTGGGGGGTTGAATCTTCTGGTACTTCACAACGGCGGCAAGAAACCGGCCGTCTGAGCTCAGCGCCACGTTCTGGACGCGGACCTGCTCCTC
>REEV01000061.1 GCA_007694915.1 Cyanobium sp. PLM2.Bin73
AGTCGTCGAGGACGTCGAACCATCCCCGGCCCGCTGGCGCGCGCCCTACTGCGATCGTCATGGATAGAGCAGAACACCCGGGGATCGTAACAACGTTTAGCGGCACTGCGAGGCACTCTGCAACGGGCTGACATCCCTTGCACCGGCTGGCTTCTGCAGGCCCACCTCGCCCTCATGGCCGGGCTCCGCGCCAAGATGGCCCCACTTCCCTCCGTCCTGACGGATGGCTCCCGCCCCCGTGGCTTCCAGCAACGTGACCGACGCCTCCTCCTCCACTCCCGCCGCCACTTCCGCCACCCCTCCCGCCTCGATCGATGTGCTCGAGCAGTCGGTGCTGGGGTCCCGCCGCCCCTCCAACGTGGCGGTGGCCGTGGTGGTGAGCCTGGGCGGAGTCGGCTTCTTCCTCACCAGCCTCTCGAGCTTTCTGAACCGCGACCTGCTGCCGATCGGCCATCCCGCCGACCTGGTGTGGGTGCCCCAGGGGCTGGTGATGGGCCTCTACGGCGTGGCTGCGGTGCTGCTGGCCACCTATCTGTGGCTGGTGATCGGCATCGATGTGGGCGGCGGCAGCAACCGCTTCGACCGCAACGCCGGCACGGCCACCATCATGCGCCGGGGCTTCCGCCAGCTGATCGATGTGCGCATCCCCCTGCGCGACATTCAGGCCGTGAAGGTGGAGGTGCGCGACGGTCTCAATCCCCGCCGCCGCCTGGCGCTGCGGGTGCAGGGCCGCCGCGACATGCCCCTCACCCGGGTGGGTGAACCGATGCCCCTGGCCGACCTGGAGCTGGCCGGCGCCCAGCTGGCCCGGTTCCTGGGCGTGCCCCTGGAGGGGGTTTGAGCATGGCCGCCCGACTGGCTGCCATCGGCCTGGCGGCCGTGCTGCTGCTGGGGGGCTGTGCCGCCGGTGGAGGCCAGGCCCCTTCCGGATTCGGCTGCGCCAGCGCCGCCGCCCCCTGCCTTGAGGGCAGCGCCACCGTGGCCCTCACCACCAGCCGAGGGCAGGTGCGTCTCGAGCTCGACGGCGACGCGGCACCGCTCACGGCCGGCAATTTCCTGGATCTGGTGCGGCGGGGTGTGTACAACGGCACGGCCTTCCACCGGGTGGTGCGCGACCCCACCCCCTTCGTGGTGCAGGGCGGCGACCCCCTGTCGGCCAATCCGATGACGCCCACCAGCCAGCTGGGCAGCGGCAACTTCGTCGATCCGGGAAGCGGCCAGGCACGCTTGATCCCCCTGGAGCTGACGCTCAGCTCCGAGGACACCCCCCGCTACGGGGAGGTGCTCACCAGCCCGACCGCGACGCGCCAGCTGGCCCTGGTGCACCAGCGCGGTGCGGTGGCCATGGCCCGCTCCTCCGATCCCAATTCCGCCAGCGCCCAGTTCTATGTGGCCCTCCAGGCCCTGCCGGAACTGGACGGCCGCTATGCGGTGTTCGGGCGGGTGAGCGAGGGGATGGACGTGATCGACCGCATCCAGCAGGGCGACCGCATCGTCCGCGCCACCGTGTTGGACGGGGCTGCGGGGGAGGGGGGCTGAAACGGCGAAGCCCTAGGCCGGGACGCGTTTCTCCGAGCTGGTCACCTTGAGGAATTCGGTGTTCACTCCCGAGGCCCGCTCCAGGGCCACCCGGCCGGTGCGGGCGATCTCCAGGATGCCGTAGGGCTCCAGCAGCTGCTCGAGGGCCACCAGCTTGCCGGGGTCGCCCACCACCTCCAGGGTGAGGGCCTCATCGGCCACATCCACCACCCTGGCGCGGAACACCTGCACCAGCTCGAGGATCTCGCCCCGCTGGCGCACCGGGGCGGCCACCTTGAGCAGCATCAGCTCGCGCTCCACGGCCGGGATCGTGGACAGGTCGACCACGCCCAGCACGTTGATCAGCTTGTCGAGCTGCTTGGTCATCTGCTGGAGGGTGCGGTCGTCGCCCTCCACCACCATCGTGAGGCGCGACTTGCCGCTGTTCTCCGCCGGCCCCACCGCCAGGCTCTCGATGTTGAAGCCGCGGCGGGCGAACAGTCCCGAGATCCGGCTCAAGGCTCCGGATTCATCCTCCACCAGAACCGAGAGGGTGTGCTTCATGGCCTGCACCTGAGGCAGCCAAGCTACCGCTCCGGCTGCGCCTTGAGGGCCGCCGGCAGGCGGGCCAGCCAGCCCAGCAGGGCTCCGTTGAACTGCTCCGGCGTTTCGTCGTGGGGGCAGTGGCCGCAGTGCTCCAGCACCTCCAGGGGCAGCCCCGGCCGCAGGGCGAGCACCTGGGTGGCCACGCGCACCGGCACCAGCTGGTCGCGCTGGCCCCAGAGCAGCAGCATCGGCTGGGACAGCCGCCCCAGCAGGGCCGGTGCGGTGGCGCCGTGGGGGCGCAGGGCCATGGCGATGCTCATCGCCCGCAGGGCCCGCACCGCCCCCGGCCGCCGGGCCGGGCGGGCGATCAGGCGGCGCAGCTCGTCATCGCCGATCACCGGGCTCGCATAGGCCGACTGGATGCCCAGGTCGAGCAGAGGCGAGTTGGCCAGTAGGGGTACCAGCAGCTCGAGGGGCAGCAGCCGGCAGAGCACGATCACCAGCCAGCGCTTCAGCCGCCGCCGCCAGGGGGGG
Source organism: Cyanobium sp. PLM2.Bin73 (assembly GCA_007694915.1). GTDB lineage: Bacteria > Cyanobacteriota > Cyanobacteriia > PCC-6307 > Cyanobiaceae > NIES-981. The sequence continues at coordinate 2,599 of REEV01000061.1, forward strand.
CGCCGCGGTGGCCGCGCCTGGGGGGCGCTGAGCAGGGTGGGATCGGGCAGGGGCACGGCCGCCACGGCCCGCACCCAGGCGGGAAAGAACACGGCGCAGCTGAGCGCCACCAGGCCGCCGAGGGAATGGCCCACCAGCACCGCCGGCCCGCCCACCACCTCGGCCAGGAAGGCCTGCAGCTGCCTGGCCCAGAGGCGGTTGTCGAGGCGCAGGGCTGGCTGGCTGGAGGCCCCGAAGCCGATCAGGTCGATGCCGTACACCTGCCAGCCCGCGGCCGCCAGGACGGCGGCGTTGCGGCGCCAGTGGCCGCTGGCGGCGCCGAAGCCGTGCACCAGCAGCAGGGGGGGATGGTGGGGCTCGCCGAGCACGCGCCAGTGGCAGCTCTGGCCGCGCCAGATCCAGCGGCTGTGGCGGCCCCAGTCGGCGTCAGCGGGGGCGCTGGTGGGGTCGGGGGAGGGGTCGGGGTCCGGCTTGGCAGGCTGGGGCTTGGCTCTCACGGCAGCTCGTCCCTGGATTCCCGCTCTGGTGATCACTATTGCGAAGCCGCGGCGCGGGTGCGGCTCGGCCCTGGTTTCTTCCGGCCCCAGTCGCGCCCCAGCCGGGATCTGGGGGTGCTGCTGGCCCGCGCCCTGGCCGCCGACGGGCCCCTGGCGGAGCGGCCCCTGCGGGTGCTTGATGCCATGGCCGGCTGCGGCATCCGCGGCCTGCGCCTGGCTCTGGAGGCCGGCGCGGCCGCCGTGTGGGCCAACGACGCCGACCCCGACCGCCTGCCGCTGCTGCAGGCCAACCTGGCGCCCCTGGGGGCCGCTGGCTGCGAGCTGCGCACCACGGCCCTCACCGCCCAGCAGCTGCTGGCCGGCTGCCTGGAGCGCCGCCAGCGCTTCGAGCTGGTGGATCTGGACGCCTTCGGCTGCCCCACCGCCCTGGTCCCCCTGGCCCTGGAGGCGGTGGCCCTCGATGGGGTGCTCGTGCTGGCCAGCACCGATGGCCGCTCCCCCACCGGCCACGACCGCCCCGCCGCGGTGCGGCGGTTCGGGGCGGCGGCCCGGGCCCATCCCGCCAGCTGGGAGCTGGCCCTGCGCCTGCAGATCGGCAGCGTGGCGCGCTGCGCCTGGGCCCTGGGGCGGGGGGTGGAGCCGCTGCTGGCCTTCAGCGAGGGCCGCACCTTCCGCACCGCCGTGCGCCTGCGCCGCCATCCCGCCCAGGGCGAGGAGGGCCTGCTGGGGCTGCTGGCCCTCTGCCATGGCTGCGGCGACCAGCAGGTGCAGCCCCTGCTCAGCCTGCGCCAGTGGCAGCCCTGCCGCTGCCCTGCCGGCAGTGCGCCGCCGCTGGCGATCAGCGGTCCGCTCTGGATCGGCCCCCTGCAGCACCCGCCCACCCTGGCGGCGATGGCCCGCCAGGCGGCCGCCGTGCCCGCCAGCGCCTCCCCCGCCACCCTCAGGCTGCTGAGGTCGCTGGGGAACGATGCCGGTCTGCCCGCCCGCTGCTGGCCCCTGGGGGAGATCGCCCGGCGCCTGGGCCGCGGCGGACCACCGAAGCTGGCGGCACTGGTGGACGCGTTGCGCCAGCGCGGCCACAGCGCCGGCGCCAGTGGCGTGATGGCGGGCCAGCTGCGCAGCGATGCTCCCTGGCCGCTGATCCTGGAGCTGGCGGCGGCCGCTGCGGGAGATGCCGCTGCGGGGGACCCCGCTGCCGGAGACACTGCTAAATAAGATCCCTCACCGCTGCTTCGGCCATGGCCTCCGAGATCTTCGGCATCGCTGCTCTGTTCTGGGTGCTGATCCCCGTGGGTCTGCTTGGCGGCGTCCTGCTGCTGCGGGTGGCCGACAACGACTGACCAGAACGACTGATCAGCGAGCGATCGGCCCCGGCCTGGGCCTCTCTCGCCCCGCAGGGCGCACCCCTAGGCTCAGGCCCGCTTGCGCGTCGTTCATGCAGCTCCTGGTTGTCGGCGGAACGGGGACCCTCGGTCGGCAGATCGCACGTCAGGCCCTCGATGCCGGCCACCAGGTGCGCTGCATGGTGCGCTCCCCGCGCCGGGCGGCGTTTCTGCAGGAATGGGGCTGCGAGCTCACCCGCGGCGATCTGCTCGAGCCCGACAGCCTCGACTACGCCCTCGAGGACCAGGAGGCCGTGATCGATGCCGCCACGGCCCGCGCCACCGATGCCGGCAGCGCCTACGAGATCGACTGGAGCGGCAAGCAGAACCTGTTCGCCGCCTGCCAGCGGGCGGGGCTGAAACGGCTGGTGTTCATCTCGCTGCTGGATGCGGCCAAGCACCGCGATGTGCCGCTGATGGACATCAAGGCCTGCACCGAGCAGTGGCTCGAGGCTTCGAATTTCGACTACACGATCCTGCAGGGCGTGGCCTTCATGCAGGGGCTGATCAGCCAGTTCGCCATTCCGGTGCTGGAGGGGCAGACGGTGTGGGTGAGCGGCACGGCCACCCCGATCGCCTACATGAACACCCAGGACATGGCCCGCTTTGCCGTGGCGGCCCTCGACCATCCCGAGACGGTGCGGCGCTCCTTTCCGGTGGTGGGGCCGCGGGCCTGGATCACCGGCGAGATCACCCAGCTGTGCGAGCGCAACACGGCCAAGGATGCCCGGGTGTTCCGCGTGCCGCCCTTCCTGCTGGGGATGATGCGGTCGGTGACGGCCTTCTTCGAGGCCAGCCTCAACGTGGCCGAGCGGCTGAGCTTCGAGAAGGTGACCGGCGGCGGGGCCCGGCTGGATGCGCCGATGGAGGAGAGCTACGCGGCTTTCGGTATTGATCCGGCCAGCCTCACCACCCTGGAGGACTACCTCAAGGAGTACTACGACACGATCCTCAAGCGCCTGCGGGAGATGGAGGCCGATCTGGACAAGGACGCCAGGAAGAAACTGCCCTTCTGAGCACAGCCGAGGCCAGGCGGATGGTTCGCCTGTACTATTGGCCTGCTGATGCCCACCGCCGATGTCGGTTGCCCAGATCAAGAACCTGCAGCGCCGCCTGGCCAATCTGGAGAGCGAGGCCATCGAGGCCCTCAACCAGGCCTGCGGCCATGAGCTCTGGCAGAGCCTGGGCTTCGATGCCTTCGACAGCCTCGACGACGCCGATCGCCGCGCCCGCGCCAACTACTACTACGGCCAGCTACAGACGGTGCGTGAGCTCAAGGACGTGCTCGGCTGAAGCCGCTGAGGCCGCTGAGGCCGCTGAGGCCGCTGTGGCCGGCAAGCCCCCCTACCCGCCGCCGCCGGCCCGGCCGGACTTCCCGCCGCCGGCCCGGCCGCCGCGACCCGGGGAGATCCGCCTGAGCGCGTCCAGCCGCTGCTGCTCAGCGGGCGTCACGTCCCGCCAGCTGCCCGGGGCCAGACCCTCCAGGCTCAGGGGCGGCTGGCCGTCCATCAGATCGATCGCCACCCGCAGCAGCCGCAGGGTGGGATAGCCCACCGCCGCGCTCATGCGCCGCACCTGCCGGTTGCGGCCCTCGCGCAGCTCCAGCTGCAACCAGCTGGTGGGGATGGAGCGGCGCTGGCGGATGGGGGGATCGCGGTCGGGAATCGCCGCCGCTGCCAGCTCCGCCGGGCCCAGCACCCGCGCCCGGGCGGGCAGGGTGCGCTTGCCGTGCACCAGCACGCCGGCCTCCAGCCGGGCCAGCGCTCCTGGATCGCCGCCGATGTCGCCCTCCACCTGCACCCAGTAGCGGCGCCAGTGGCCGTGGCCCGGGTCGGTGAGCCGTTGCTGCAGCGGGCCATCGCCGGTGAGCAGCAGCAGCCCCTCGCTGTCGGCGTCGAGCCGGCCGGCGGCATACACCCCCGGCACTGGCACGAAGCCGGCCAGGCACTGCCAGGCGCTGCCGGGTTCGGGGCTGAACTGGCTCAGCACCCCGTAGGGCTTGTGGACCAGCAGCGTGCGCGCCCCGGCCGGCGGTTCAGCTGCGGCGGGCATTCCAGAGGTTGACCACCCCGATCGAGATCAGCAGCAGGCCCAGATTCAGTGAAAGGGGTGGCAGGACCATGGCGGCAGGGTTTGGGGTGGGGAGCTTGGCGCCGACCCTACCGCTGCTGGTCCGGTGGCGAGCCTCGTGAGGGGGTGAGGGTGCCACCTAAGCTGAAGGAAGCTATTTCCTGGGATGGGCGCCGCGCCGCATGATTGAGACCTCTGGTGTGATCGAGAAGGAGCAGGGCAACGGGTTCTACCTGGTGACCCTGGAGCAGCCCGCCGGTCACCAGTGCCTCTGCCGTGCCGCCGGCAAGCTCACCAAGTTCCGCATCAAGCTGCTGGCCGGCGACAAGGTGCTGGTGGAGATCAGCCCCTACGACCTCACCCGCGGCCGGATCACCTACCGGGAACGCAACGCCAGTGCCGGCCCGCGGCCGGGCGGCAACCGCCCGGGTGGGCCGAGACGTCGCTGAGCGCACCCGCCCTCAGGCGGGCACGCCGAGCAGGGCTTCGATGGCGGCCTTGAACTCGCTGCGCTGCTTCACGCCCTTGAACTGCTGCTTGAGTTCCTTGCGGAAGAACAGCTGCACGGTGGGCGTGCCGGTAACGCCGGCCTGCTGGGCGATCTCCTGATCGGCCTCGATGTCGATCTCCACGCCCTGGGCGCCGCCACCGAGTTCGTCGAGCACCCGCTTGAGCTGGGGCTTGAGCACGTGGCAGGGGCCGCAGGTGGGTGAGGTGTAAACCACCAGCAGCGGCTTGTCGCTGGCGTGGTAGAGCTTGCGCAGGGCGTAGCCGCCCTTCTGCCAGAGGGCATCGGCATCGAAGTTGGCCTCATCGCTCTCGGCGGTGCGCTTCGGCTCGCCCACCTCCTGGGGTTCCACCGCCGCGCGCTTCACCTCCACCGCCAGGTGGTGGTGGCTGAGCCAGCGCTCAGCCGCCAGGGCCGCCTGGCAGCCGCTGCCGGCGGCGGTGACGCCCTGGCGCCACTCGGCATCGGCCACATCGCCGGCGGCGAACACCCCCTCCACGCTGGTTTCCGGGCGGCCCGGCCGGGTCACCAGGTAGCCGTGGCTGTCCACCTCCAGCTGGCCCTGCACCAGACGGGTGTTGGGGGTGTGGCCGATGGCATAGAAGAGCCCCTTCACCGGCAGCTCCTCGGTGTCGCCCGTGATGGCGTCACGCAGGGTGATCGCCTCCAGCCAGTCGCTGCCGCTGCAATCGTCCACCTGGCGGTGCCAGTGCACGGTGATGTTGGGGTTGGCCAGCACCCGGTCGGCCATGGCCTTGCTGGCGCGGAGTTTGCCTGAGCGCACGATCAGGTGCACGTGGTCGCCGTATTTGGTGAGGTACACGGCCTCCTCGCAGGCGGAGTCGCCGCCGCCCACCACGGCCACGGCCTGGTTGCGGAACTGGGGGGTGGCGCCGTCGCAGATGGCGCAGGCGCTGATGCCGCTGCTCCAGAAGCGCTCCTCCTGGGGCAGGCCCAGGCGGTTGGCGCTGGCGCCGGTGGCCAGGATCACGCTCTGGGCCTGGACGGTGACGCCGTCGGCGCTGATCCGGAAGGGCCGCACCGAGAGGTCGATGGCGGTGGCATCGGCCAGCACCAGGGTGGTGCCCCAGCGCTCGGCCTGGGCCTTCATCTTGTCCATCAGATCCGGACCCAGGATCCCGTCGGGGAAGCCCGGGTAGTTCTCGACGTGGGTGGTGGTCATCAGCTGGCCACCGGGGATGCCACCGTCCTGGAAGCCGGTGATCATCAGGGGATTGAGGTTGGCGCGGGCCGCGTAGATGGCGGCGGTGTAGCCGGCGGGTCCCGAACCCACGATCACCAGGTTTTCAACGTCTGGACGGACAGCACCCACGGCTTATGCGGATCGACTATGAGTTGAGCCTAGGGGATGGCCGCTCCGGCTGTCGCTCCTGGCCACTGGGCCCTCAGATCTCCAGCAGCCCGTCGGTTTCCAGATCGCTGCCGGATTCGAACGGGGCACCGCTGGGTTTGCCCAGATCCCGGGGCACCATCAGCACGCTGTCGGCGATCAGCTCGGGATGGTCATCGAGGCAGAGCAGCCATTCCCGGAACTCCTCGGTGAGGGCGTAGCTCTCCTCGAAATGCTCCAGGCAATCGAGGGTGGCCTGGCGGGCCAGAGCCCAGCTCACGGCAACGGTGAGGCGGCGATTCCCGATGGGGTCCATGGTCCGCGTCTCCGCGAGTGGCACCACGTTGCCTGGCCATTCGCCTAACTGACGTAGTGGTTGACACAACGTTGTTAACGCTTGAGCGGATTCCGGCCCTCGCCCTGTACACCTACCCGTTCTGTGCTACCGACCCGCCGCTGAGCCCAGCCCATTAGGCGCTGCGCCGTGCGCCCGGAAGGAAGGGCGGCAGCTCCGGCCCCCGCACCCGCAACAGGGTGCCCGCCCGCTCGTCGATGGCCTGCAGGGGCAGACGGCCGCTCCGGGCCGCGCCGGCGGCAGCTTCTTCGGTGCTGCTGGCCGGGCGCTGGCGCAGCAGGTAGGGCTCGCTCAGCGACCAGCTGCGGGCATAGGCGATCAGCAGCGGATCGGCAGGGGCATACACGTAGGACGGTTGGCGCGGGACCGCCTCCAGGGCCGCCCGTTCGCCGTCCATGCGCACCGCCCGGGTGATCGCCTGCACGAAGCGGCTGCGGGTCACCACGGTGGTGAGGTAGGCCACCACCCGCACCCGCGGCGCGTCAAAGCCCTCGGTGGCCATGTCCACGCTCACCAGCCAGTCGGCCTCCCCCTCCTTGAAGGCCGCCAGGCCGGCGGCCGCCTCGGCGTCCTGGGAGTGCACCAGCAGCACCCGCTCCCCCTGCTCCTCCAGCAGCTGCCCCAGGCCGCGGGCGTGGGCGATGTCGCGGGCGATCACCAGCCCGCCCGCACCGGCGTGGCCGGGCCGCAGCTGCTCCAGCCGGCGGCGGGCCCCCAGCAGCACCCGCAGGGCGATGCTGCCCCCATCCCCCAGGCGGATGGCGCGGCGCAGGTTGCGGGCCCGCCAGCTCTCGCGCTCCTCGGCCGACAGCGGTGAGGTCTCGGCGTCGCCGCTGCCCTGGCCGTCGGGGCCGGGCCGGCCATGGTCCACCCAGCCGTCCTGGAAGCGGAACTCCAGCGGCCGCACGTCGCCGGCGGCGATCAGCTGGCGCGGCTCCACGCTGAGGTCGGGAACGATGTGCTCCACCAGCTGGTCGCCCTCGCGCACGGCCTGGCGGCGGGCGGCGCAGAAGGCCAGGTTGTCGGCCCGGAAGGGGGTGCCGGTGAGGCCCAGCCGCAGCGTGGCGCCGCCGCAGAGGCCGGTGAAGGCCTGGCCCCAGGCGGCGGCCTCCGGTTCGTCGGGGTCGAGGCCCAGGTGGTGCACCTCATCGGCGATGGCCAGCCAGGGCCCCACCGCCGTGCCGCGCCAGTGCTCGCGCAGGCTGGGCAGATGGCGGGCGGCGGCCTGGTAGCTGAGCAGCAGCCCGTGCCAGGGCCCATCGGCGGCCAGGGCCGCGGCGCCGAGCTGGGGGTCCCAGCTGCGCAGCTCCAGCCCCACGGCACGGGCCGCTGCCTGCCACTGGCGGGCGATGGCGCTGCGGTGGCAGAACACCAGGCAGCGCTGCAGCCGCCCCTCCCGCTGCAGCTGCCGAAAGCTGAGCAGGGCGCCGAGGGTCTTGCCGGCGCCGGGGCCGGCGTGGATCAGCACGTCGTGGCCGCCGTTGCTGGGCTGCACCAGGCGGGCCCGCAGCAGCTGGATCAGCTGGCGCTGCCAGGCGCGCGGCTCGATCCGTGGCAGGGCTGCTGCTGCTGAGCCGGTGGGCCGCTGCGGCTCTCGGAGCTGGAAGGAAAACGGATCGCTGGCCCTGCCCATGGCGGCCATTGTGCGCTGGGCGTCAGGCCGCCGGTTGCGTGGGTAACTCCCCACAAAGGCGGCGGATCCGTTGCCGATGGACGCGGCCAGGCCCCCAAATGGATGCAGTGCGCCCCCCTGCGTTGACCCAGCTGTTGATCCCCCGGGAGCGCCATCCGGGCGAGGCCCGGGTGGCGGCCACACCGGAAACCGTGCAGCGCCTGGCCGCCAAGGGCCTGATCTTTCACGTGGAGGCGGGCGCAGGCCTGGCCTCAGGCTTCAGCGATGCCGACTACGCCAGCGCCGGGGCCGCGATCAGCGAGCCCGGCAACGGCCTCTGGAGTGAGGTGGACGGGCTGCTGTGCGTGCAGACCCCGCCAGCCGCCCTGCTTGAGCGCCTGCGCAGCGGCGCCCTGATGGCCGGCATGCTCTCCCCCTACCGGGCGCTGGAGCTGGTGGAACTGCTCAACCGCCGCCAGGTGTCGGCCCTGGCCCTGGAGCTGCTGCCGCGCATCAGCCGCGCCCAGTCGATGGACGTGCTCTCCTCCCAGGCCAACATCGCCGGCTACAAGGCCGTGCTGCTGGCGGCGGCCGCCCTGGATCGCTACGTGCCGATGCTGATGACCGCCGCCGGCACGATCCAGCCGGCCCGGGCCCTGGTGCTGGGCGCCGGCGTGGCGGGGCTGCAGGCCCTGGCCACCGCCCGGCGGCTCGGGGCGGTGGTCACGGTGAGCGACGTGCGCCCGGCCGCCCGCGAGCAGGTGGAATCGCTGGGCGGACGCTTCCTGGCCCCGCCTGATCAGGTGCCGGCCCCTGAGGAGCAGGGCGGCTACGCCCAGGCGGCCAGTGAGGCCTTCCTGGCGGCCCAGCGGGAGCAGCTGGCCGAGCAGCTGGCCGTGGCCGACATGGTGATCTGCACGGCCCAGGTGCCCGGCCGGCCGGCGCCGCGGCTGATCAGTGAGGCGATGCTCGATCGCATGCGGCCCGGCTCGGTGCTGGTGGATCTGGCCGTGGCCCAGGGCGGCAACAGCGCCGCCACCGTGTCCGGCGAAACGGTGCTGCGCCAGGGCGTGATCCTGATCGGCGCCGATGCCCTGCCCAGCAGCGTGCCCCACCACGCCAGCGCCCTCTATGCCCGCAACCTGGCGGCACTGCTGGAGCACCTGCTGGGCCTGGCTGGCGAGAGCGGCGGCGGCGGCGAGGGGCGAACGCTGGGGCTGGATCTGGAGGATCCGATCGTGGCCGGCTGCCTGTTCACCCACGCCGGCAGCTGCCGGCGGCCCGATCTGGTGGGGGTGGCTGAAACTCCCGTGGGGGCAGGCTCATGAGCGACTTCTCCCAGGCGCTCTGGGTGCTGCTGCTGGGCAGCCTGCTGGGGCTGGAGCTGATCGGCAAGGTGCCGCCCACCCTGCACACGCCGCTGATGAGCGGCGCCAACGCCATCAGCGGCATCACGGTGCTGGCCTCGCTGACCCTGCTGGCCCGGGCCGATGGCAACCCGGCCCTGCTGCTGCTGGGGGCGGTGTCGCTGGGCTTCGCCCTGTTCAACGTGGTGGGGGGATTCCTCGTGACCGACCGGATGCTGGCGATGTTCCGCCGCCCCGGCAGCAAGCCGGCCGCCAGGCAGGGAGGCCGCTGAGATGGAGGCGACGTTGATGGACACGATTTCGGGCCTGCTGCCCTATGCGGTGGACCTGGTGGCAGTGCTGCTGCTGGCCCTGGGGATCAAGGGGCTGGCCAAGGTGCGCTCGGCCCGCAGCGCCAACGGCCTGGCCGCCCTGGCCCTGGGCCTGGCGGTGCTGGGCCTGCTGATCGAGCTGCAGCCGCCCCTGCTGGCCTGGCTGGGCATCGCCGTGGGCGCCGCCGCCGGTGGCCTGGCGGGCCTGCTCACCGCCCGCCGGGTGCCGATGACCGCCATGCCCCAGACCGTGGCCCTGTTCAACGGCAGCGGCGGCATGGCTTCCCTGCTGGTGGGCCTGGGTGTGGCCCTCTATGGGGGCACTGCAGGCGCCGCCGGCGCAGAGGCCCTGGGCGGTGAAGTCCTGGTCGGCACTGCCCTGGTGGAGCGGCTGTCGATCGCTATCTCGGTGTTCGTGGGGGCGATCACCGTCACCGGCTCGCTGGTGGCGATGGCCAAGCTGCAGGGCTGGATCGACACCCCCGCCTGGACCCAGAGCCGCTCGCGCCATGGCGTGAACATCGCCCTGGCGGTGGCGGCCCTGGTGGGGGTGGGGGCCCTGCTGGGTGATCCGGGCGGCTCGCCGCTGTGGCTGCTGCTGGTGGCCTCCAGCCTGCTGGGAGTGGGCGTGACCCTGCCCATCGGCGGCGCCGACATGCCGGTGGTGATCTCGCTGCTGAACAGCTATTCAGGCGTGGCTGCCGCCGCCGCGGGCTTCGTGGTGGGCAGCCAGCTGCTGATCGTGGCCGGCGCCATGGTGGGTGCGGCCGGCCTGATCCTCACCCAGGTGATGTGCACGGCGATGAACCGCTCGCTGCTGAATGTGCTGTTCGGCGGTGCCCTGGGCGCCGGCGCCGGCGGCAAGGTGGGTGGCGGCGGCGATGAGGCCGGCTACACCCGCATCACCAGCTGCAGCCCCGAGGAGTGTGCCCTGGCCCTGGAGTGCGCCGAGCGGGTGGTGTTCGTGCCCGGCTACGGCCTGGCGGTGGCCCAGGCCCAGCACGCCCTCAGCGAGCTGGCCAAGCTGCTGCAGGCCAACGGCACCGAGGTGAGCTACGCGATCCATCCGGTGGCCGGGCGCATGCCGGGCCACATGAACGTGCTGCTGGCGGAGGCCGACGTGCCCTACGAGCAGCTGGTGGAGATGGACACCATCAACCCGGAGTTTCCCCGCACCGACGTGGTGATCGTGCTCGGCGCCAACGACGTGGTGAACCCCGACGCCAAGACCGACAGCAGCAGCCCCCTCTACGGCATGCCCGTGCTGGAGGTGGACCAGGCGCGGCAGGTGTTCGTGGTGAAGCGCAGCCTGGGGGCCGGCTATGCCGGCATCCGCAATGCTCTGTTTGAGCTGCCCCAGACGGCGATGCTGTTCGGCGACGCCAAGGCGGTGCTCAACGGCCTGCTGAGCGAACTGCGCGAGCTGGGGGTGGGGCGGGTGAAGGCCGCCTGAGGCTGGAGCTGCGGCATTGCAGCAATGGTTTGATGGCCCCTGAGGCCCTTCTCCGATCTCCCCACGCCGATGCCGCCATCCCTGCCACTGCCGCGGGCCCTGCCACTGTCGCGAGCCCTGGTGCTGGGGCTCAGCTTTCCGCTGGTCGTTTTGAACCTGTGGGTGTTCAGCTCTCTCTACAGAGCCTTTGAAGGCGTTTTTTCGGTGTTCATCCTGGCCGGGGTGATTGCCCTGATCCTCAATCTGCCGGTGCGGGTGCTGCAGCGTCACTTCCGGCTGAAACGCAGTTGGGCGATCACCGTGGTTGTGTTGGCTTTCCTCGCCCTGATGCTGTTGGCGGCCCTGATCCTTGGACCATTTCTGCTGGTGCGGCTGATGGGTCTCCAAGAGGCCCTTCCACAGTGGATCGAGGATGCCGGTGATCAACTGCAGGGGTTTTCGGAAAGGGCTGCCGTTATCGGTATTAATCTCGATACCGCCGATGTTATCAATAATATGGTGGCCAATGTTACCGGTCAGCTTGATGGCTTTGTGCTGGGGATTCCCGCTGCCATCCTTGGTTCGATTGGCAACTTTCTAGGCATTTTCTTTCTGAATGTTCTCACGATTTTCTTCCTGATCTATGGCGGCGAGCTGGTGCGCAACTGCCTGCTCTCCTGGCTTCCTGAAGAGAGGGGATTGCGAGTTCTCTTCGTGCTCAGGCAAAATTTCAACAGCTTTATTTTCAATCAAGTGGTTCTTGCGGTGGTGCTGGCCTCCGCGCTCTCGATCACGCTGGTGCTGCTGGGTGCGCCGTTTCCGTTTCTCACCGGAATCTCGATTGGCCTGATGGGCTTCATTCCCTTCGGCGCGATCGTGGGGGTTCTGGTGTTCAGCCTGTTGTTCATGCTGAAGGGCTTTTGGCTTGGGCTGCGGGTGTTTGCGGTGTTGATCCTGGTGGATCAGATCATTGAAAATGTGCTGCCGCCACGGTTGCTCGGGAAACTCACTGGCCTCAACCCCATCGTGATCCTGTTTTCGGTGATGGTGGGCGCCACGTTGGCGGGGTTTGTGGGGATCATCACGGCTGTGCCGATTGCGGCCACCGTCAAGGAGTTGTTTCTGGTGCCGGCCGCGCCGAGCCTTGGCCCCGCCAGCGCCGCCAGCGCCGCCAGCGCCGACTGAGCCTGGGCTGGAGCCGGGTCATGCTGGCGTGATGCCCCCCTTCCGCCAGCGCTGGCCCTGGATCGGGCCCGACCTCCAGACCCTGCGCGACACCCTGCGGCCGCCGCGGCTGGGAGCGGATACGGGGGAGCCGCTGGCGGTGCCGGTGGGCAACGGTGAGCGGCTGCTGGTGCTGCGCGATCCCCCCCTGGCGGCGCCGGCGGGCCTGATGGAGCCGGCCGGCCTGGTGCTACTGGTGCACGGGCTGGGGGGCAGTGCCGGCGGCGGCGGGGTGCGGCGGCTGGGGTGCTGTCTGCAGCGGGTCGGTTTTGCCGTGTGGCGCCTCAACCTGCGCGGCGCCGGGGCGGGGCGGCCCCTGGCGGCCGGCACCTATGCCGCCGCCTGCACCGCCGACCTGCTGCCGGTGCTGGCGGCAGCGCGGCGCCAGGCCGGCGGCCTGCCGCTGCTGGGGGTGGGGCTGTCGCTGGGGGGTGCGGTGCTGCTCAATGCCGCCCTGGCTGAGCCCGGTGCCCTCGACGCCCTGGTGGCCGTGAGCAGTCCGCTGGATCTGGCCGCCTGCGCCCAGCGCATCGACCAGCCCCGCAACCGGCTCTACCAGCGCTGGCTGCTGCGGGGCCTGATCCGCCAGACCCTGGCCGATCCCCTGGGCCTGAGCGCGGCGGAACGGGAGCTGCTGGCCGGCCCGGCGCGCCCCCGCAGCATCCGGGCCTTCGACGCGGCGATCACCGCCCCGCGCTGGGGCTACGCCGACGTGGACGCCTACTACGCCCAGGCCTCGGCGCTGCCGCGGCTGCGGGCGGGGGCCGCGGCTTCGGGTCATCGTCTCCAAGCTCTGCCGCCAGTGCTGCTGCTGCACGCCCTCGACGACCCCTGGGTGCCGGCCGCCGCCGCCGAGCAGCTGGCGGCCACGCCGGCGCCGGGGCTGGAGGTGCTGCTCAGCCCCCACGGCGGCCACAACGGCTTTCACGGTGTCCGCGACCGGGCCGAGGAGGCTGGCATCGGGGCCCGGAGGTTGCCCGGCAGCTGGGCCGACCGCCAGGTGGTGCACTGGCTGGAGCGGGTTCAACGCTGAGCGGGGTCAGTTCGGAGCAGGGTCAGT
>REEV01000012.1 GCA_007694915.1 Cyanobium sp. PLM2.Bin73
TCACTTCGCCGCCATCCAGTTGGGCCCGGCGCCCATCTCCGCCACCAGGGGCACATCCAGCTGCACCGCCCCCTCCATCGCCTCCTTCACCAGCGCCTGCACCGGCTCCAGGGCCTCAGGCGCCACCTCCAGCACCAGTTCGTCGTGCACCTGCAGCAGCAGCCGGGCCGGCAGGCCGCTCTCCTGCAGCCGCCGGTGCAGGCGCACCATGGCCAGCTTGATGATGTCGGCCGATGAGCCCTGGATCGGGGCGTTGGCGGCTGCCCGCAGCTGCTGGGCCTCCTTGCCGCCGCGGCGGGCCACCTCCAGGTCGATCGCCAGCGGGTCGCTGCCCAGCAGCCGGCCCAGGCCGCCCGGGTCGAAGGCGAACGGCCGGCGGCGGCCCAGGATCGTTTCCACATAGCCCCGGCTCAGGGCCAGCCGCTCCTGCAGCTCCAGAAAGGCGAACACCTTCGGGTAGCGCTGCTTGTAGCGGCTCAGAAACTCCTTGGCCTCGGCCTGGCTCACGCCCGTTTCGCGCGCGAAGCGCTGCTGGCCCATGCCGTAGATCACGCCGAAGTTGATCGTCTTGCCCAGCCGCCGCTCAGCGCCGCTCACCGCCTCCCCCTCGTCCTTCTCCAGCAGCAGCCGGGCGGTGAGCTCGTGCACGTCTGCGCCGCTGCGGTAGGCCTCCACCAGCACCGCCTCGCCGCTGAGGTGGGCGAGGATGCGCAGCTCGATCTGGGAGTAGTCGGCGCTGAGCAGGGTCCAGCCCTCGGCCGGCAGGAAGGCCTTGCGGATGCGCCGGGAAAACTCCGTGCGCACGGGGATGTTCTGCAGATTCGGATTGCTGCTCGAGAGCCGGCCGGTGGCGGTGACGGCCTGGTTGAAGTCGGTGTGCACCCGGCCGGTTTCCGGCTCCACCAGGGCCGGCAGCGCATCCACGTAGGTGCTCTTGAGCTTGCTGAGGGTGCGGTGCTCCAGCACCAGCGGCACCACCGGGTGGTCGTCCTCCAGCTTCTCCAGCACCGCCGCGTCGGTGCTCCAGCCGGTCTTGGTGCGGCGCGATTTTTTGCGCTCCAGCCCCAGGGTGTCGAACAGCAGCTCGCCCAGCTGCTTGGGGGAGGCCAGGTTGAAGTCCACACCGGCCGCCGCTTTCGCCTCGGCCTCCAGGCGCTCGAGGGTGGCGCCCAGCTCGGCGCTGAGCTCGGCCAGGTAGGCGGTGTCGATGCGGATGCCGGTGGCCTCCATCAGCGCCAGCACCGGTTCGAGGGGCAGCTCCACCTGCTCCAGCACCTCCAGCAGCCGCGGCCCCAGCGCCGCCAGCCGCTCGCGCAGCAGGGGCGTCAGCCGCCGGGTGAGGTGCACGTCCATGGCGCAGTACTGGGCCGCCGCCGCCACCGGCACCGCCGAGAAGTCGGCTCCCTTGGGCACCAGCTCGCCGTAGCCGGTGGGGGTGAAGCCGAAGTTGCGCTCGGCCAGCACCTCCAGGCCGTGGCGGGCGTTGGCGTCGCGCAGGTAGTCGGCCAGCAGCGTGTCCATCACCACCCCGCCCAGCTCCAGGCCGTGGCGCAGCAGGATCAGCCGGTCGTACTTGGCGTTCTGCAGGGTTTTGGGGTGCGCCGCGCTGGCCAGCCAGGGGGCCAGGGCGGTGAGCACCTGATCGAGGGGGAGTTGGACTGGGGGCGTGGAGCCGGCCCCATCGCCTTCGGCTGCCGGTGGCCTGTGGCCGATCGGGATGTAGGCCAGCTCCGCCGGACCCTCGCCCCAGGCCAGGCCGATGCCCACCAGCTCGGCCTTGAAGGGATTGAGGGCGGTGGTCTCGGTGTCGAGCGCCACGGGGCCGGTCGAATCGGTGGCGGCCGGATCGCTGGCCGCCAGCAGCCGTGCCACCAGGGCCTCCAGCGCCGCCGGGGTGGTGATCAGCTCGGGGCTGAGCTGGGGCAGGGTGGGCGATGGCTGGTCGGCTGGGGCGGGCGCTGAACTGCCCGGATGCCCCCCAGCGGTTGCTGCAGGTTGGGATGGAGCCCCAGCGCTGGATCCCCCGTTGGAGGCTGTGACGGCCTTGCCGCCCGCGGGGCTGGCGTCCTCCCGGGGCTCCGGCGGCACGGCCGAGAACAGCTCGGCGAACCGGCCCACCTGCCGCGCCAGGGAATTCAGCTCCAGCTCCTCCAGGCTCTGCTGCAGCGCCGCGCTGTTCACCGCCCCCAACTGCAGCCGCGGCTGCTCGGGCAGGGGGACGTCCACCAGGATCTCGGCGAGCATGCGCGAGCGGTAGGCGTTGTCGCGGTCGGCCCGCAGCTTCTGCAGCAGGGCGCCCTTGAGCACGCCCTTGGGGTCCTTGGCCTTCGGCCCCGCCTGCTCCAGCTGCTCCAGGGCCGCGTAGATGCCATCCACGTGGGCGTAGGCGGCCAGCAGGTTCACGGCCGTCTTGGGGCCCACGCCCTTCACGCCCGGGATGTTGTCGCTGCTGTCGCCGGTGAGGGCCTTGAGGTCCACCACCTCTTCGGGCGTCACGCCCAGCTTGGCGACCACCCCCTCGCGGCGGATCTCGGTGGGGCCGTTGCTTTTGGCGTAGGGCCCGCCGCCCATGTAGAGCACGGCGATGTCGCGCTCGTCGTCCACCAGCTGGAACAGGTCGCGGTCGCCGGAGAGGATGCGCACCCGCCAGCCCTCGCCCGCGGCCCGGTTGGCCAGGGTGCCGAGCACGTCGTCGGCCTCGTAGCCCGGCGCCATCGCCAGGGGGATGTCGAGGCTCTCGCGCAGGATGCGCTGCAGGTTGTCCACGTCGGCAAAGAACGCCTCCGGGGCTTCGTCGCGGTGGGCCTTGTAGGCGGCGTCGGCCTCGTGGCGGAAGGTGGGCTGGTCGGTGTCGAAGGCCACCACCAGGCCATCGGGCCTGAGGCCCTTGCAGGTGTCGAGCAGGGCCTTGAGGAAGCCGTAGGTCACCGAGGTGGGCACGCCGTCCTTGGTGCTCAGGCCCCCCTCGCCGCCCTTGGCGAAGGCATAGAAGCTGCGGAAAGCCAGCGAGTGGCCGTCGATCAGCAGCAGCAGGGGTTTGCCGGCGCCGTTGGCC
>REEV01000113.1 GCA_007694915.1 Cyanobium sp. PLM2.Bin73
CCACCGCCGCCGACACCGCCCTGCTGGAGGCCTGGGTGGGCTTCCGGCCGTCCACACCCCTGGAGGAGGGGGTGGAGCGCTTCGCGAACTGGTATCTGGGGCATCACAGACCATGAAACTTGGGCTCGGCAATCAGGGCGTGTCGAGCGATTGGCGAGGAGGGACGAGTGATATAAGATCGGGCACCTTATGCGCCGGCGCATGGCCCATTACGCCAGCGTGCTTCAGCACTCCGAGGAGGATTGTGGCGCTGCCTGTATCGCTACCGTAGCGATGCAGCATGGCAAACGGTTGCCGATCGCTCGTGTTCGCGAACTGGTTGGCACAGGGGCTGGTGGCACCACACTGTTGGGTCTGCGCCGCGGCGCCGATGCGGTGGGCTTCCATGCCCGGGCTGTGCGGGCTGAGTTGGAGTTGCTTGACCGCCTCGACGCGGTGCCGTTGCCGGCGATCCTGCACTGGAACGGTAACCATTGGGTGGTGCTGCATCGGCGCGACCGGAACAGATTTCTGATTGCCGATCCATCCGTGGGCCTGCGCTGGCTGCGGCGCAGCGAACTCCTGGCGGGCTGGAGCAACGGGGTGATGCTCCTTCTGGACCCCGATTGCCACCGCCTCAATGCTCAGGAAGAGTCCCCCCGCGCTCCCTTTCTTCGATTTCTGCGCCTGGCTCTGCCCTACCGCGGCCTGCTTCTGCAGGCTCTGGCCATCAATGCCGTGATCGGCCTGCTGGCGCTGGGGATGCCACTGCTGATGCAGCTGCTCACCGACGACGTGCTTGTGCGGCGCGATACCCAGCTACTCACCAGCCTTGGCATCGGCATGCTGCTGCTGTTCCTTTTCCGCAACCTGATCTCCCTGCTGCAGGGGCACCTGGTGGGACACTTCGCCCAGCGTCTGCAGCTGGGCATGCTCCTGGAGTATGGCCATCGCCTGCTGCGTCTGCCGATGACCTATTTCGACAGCCACCGCAGCGGTGAGGTGGTGAGTCGCATCGGCGATGTGAGCCTTATCAATGGGCTGATCAGCACTGTGGTGCTCGGGCTTCCCAGTCAGCTGTTCATCGCCGCTGTATCGCTGGCACTGATGCTGGCCTACAGCCCAGTCCTCACCGCGGCCTCCCTGCTGGCTTTCCTGCTGGTGGTCAGCGCCAATCTCATCTTTCTGCCGGCCCTGCGCCAGAAGACTCGCCGGCTGATCGTGGAATCAGCCGAAAACCAAGGGTTTCTAGTGGAGGCTTTCCGTGGTGCCCAGGTGCTCAAGACCACCGAGGCCACGCCTCAGGTGTGGGACGAGTACCAGAGCAATTTCGGCAAGCTCTCCCATCTGCGCTGGAATACCCTGCAGCTGTCGCTGTTCAGTTCCACCACCACCAGCCTGCTATCCAGCGTTACCACCCTGGGGCTGCTCTGGTTCGGAAGCAGCTTTGTGATCTCCGGCCAGCTCACTATTGGGCAGCTGCTTGCCTTCAATGGCATGGGTGCCAATGTGCTGGGTTGTTTAGCCGCCCTGGTGGCGTTTACCGGCGATTTCATCACGGCTCAGATGGTGTTCCACCGCCTCGGCGAGGTGCTCGATGGCTCCGTGGAGGATCCGCGGGCCATGGAGAAGCCCTGGGTGGCCCTGCCGCTGGGCTGTGATGTCAGCTGCGACAAAATCAGCTTCCATCACGCCGGGCGCGTGGAGCTGCTGGAGGACTTCAGCCTCACGATTCCGGGTGGGCGGCTGACGGCGCTGATCGGTGAATCGGGCTGCGGTAAGAGCACGCTGGCGAAGTTGCTGGCCGGCCTCTATCCACCCCAGAAGGGCACGATTCACTACGGCCCCTATGGCCTCAACGACATTTCTTTGGACTGCCTGCGCCAGCAGGTGGCTCTGATCCCCCAGGATCCCCAGTTCTTTAGTCGCACAATCCTGGAGAACTTTCGCCTCGCCTATCCCGATGCCAGCTTTGATCAGGTGGTGGCGGCCTGCGAGATTGCCCTGGCCGATGAGTTCATCCGCTCACTGCCAGATGGCTATCACACCAAGCTCGGAGAATTTGGCGCCAATCTTTCTGGCGGCCAGCGCCAGCGGCTGGCCATTGCCAGGGCCCTGGTGGCCCGCCCGCCGGTGCTGATTCTCGACGAAACCACCGCAGCCCTCGATCCAGTGCTGGAACGACGCTTGCTCGAAAACCTCTTGCCGCTGCGACAGGGCCTCACCACGGTGATCATCAGCCACCGCCCCAGCGTGATCCTCCGCGCTGACTGGGTGGTGTATCTCGAGCGGGGGGTGGTGCAAGTCCAGGGCGCCCCCCACGACCTGCGGGACGTTGACACCCTCACCCCCTACCTGCTGTCGGCATGACGACGCCCGCCTCCCCAAACGGCCACCCGGCCGGTAGCGCAAGGATCGTCCTCCAGCCCCGCCAGGAGCAGAACGGCCTGGCCGTACGACCTCTCGATTCCGGACTGGTGCTCCGCGTTGCCACCGCCGAGGAATTCCTCCCTTCCGTGCGGCCTTGGGTGCGGGCCGTGGGCCTGTTGATGATCGGCAGCTTCGTTGTGGGCCTTGGGCTGATGGCCGTGTGGCCCTACCGGGTGGTGGTGCGGGGGATGGGTGAGATCCGCCCCAGCGGCGAAACGAGCATGATTCATGCACCCCTGGCGGGCCGGTTGCGGGTCCTGCGGGTGCGCAGCAACCAGACGGTGCAGGAGGGTGAGGTGATCGCCGAACTCGACCCGGCTGATCTGGAGTCCAAGCGTGAGGAACTGGCCGACAGACACTCAGCTCTGGAGCGGCAGCAGCAGGCAGTGGTGCAGCAGAGTGAAGCTGCTGTGGCTGCCGCCCGAGAGGAGGTGGCCAAGGCCCAGGCCACCTTGAATCTGGCAGAAACCGAATACCAGCGTTTCTCTCAGCTGGTGCTGAGCGGCGCTATCGCACCGCTGCAACTTGAGGAGAAGCGAGCCAATCTGGCGGTGGCGCGCTCCAATCTCACCAAGGCTGAGCAGACGGTGCAGGAGGTGTTCGCCAGCCAGCAGGCCGAGTTATCGCGGCTGGCGCAGGACTCTGCTGCCGGCGCCGGGGAGCGGGCCCAGGTGGAGCGCAACCTCGCTCTCATCCAGGTTCGGGCGCCGGTAAGCGGCGTGCTGTATTCCCTTTCCTTGCGCAATCCCCAGCAGGTGGTGGCCGAGGGCCAGGCACTGGCCCAGATCGCCCCGAGCGGTCGTGAACTGGTGGCCAGGGTGCTGGTGCGCTCGGAAGACATCAACAACCTGGAGATTGGCCAGCGCGCCGATCTGCGGATCAGTGGCTGCCCGTTTCCTGATTTCGGCACGCTCAAGGGGCAGGTCAACGCCATTGAGCCCGATGCCGTCTCTGGTCAAGTGCAGCCATTGCCCAGGGATGGAGCGCCCCCCGTCATTCGAGGAGAAGGATCCGGGATGTATGCAGTCAACGTGCAGCCCGATGCGCCGGCACTGGTTTCGGGATCCCGCCGCTGCGAGCTGAAGATGGGCATGGATGTCCAGGGAGACATCACCACACGTGTCGATACGGTTCTGTCCTTTTTGTTGCGCAAGGCGCGGCTGATCTCCGGGCAGTGAACGGTTCAGATCAGTCATATTGTCTCTTGATACGTTTCCGCTCGCAGGAACATGGAGCAGCCTTCTGAGTTTTCCCAGTCGCGAGATCGTCTGGCGTTGGCTTGGATGGTGGAGCTGGGCAGTTTGTGAGCGGTCTGAGCAGGCAGTCCGTTTCAGTCCAGCCCGTTGGTCCAGCGCGATCACGCAATGACTGCTTTTGTGTCGGTCTCAAAATAGAAAGCCCCGACCCGGGCGCTCAAGGCTATTTTCCGTCTGTCCTCATGGCTTTCACGGTCAATGTTGTCTCCTATTTCAGATAATCACTGCCAAGCAATTCGTGGTGGAAAGCGTGTCAGCTACAAGCAGCTGGCTGCGGACGGGGCCTTCCCAGTCGTTGGCCAGCCGGCTGGGGATGGCACTATCGGCAAATCTTTCGCTGAATTCGAGGGGCCCGATAATTTTGGACAATTTAATGTATTCAGTACTAACGCCGCCGTCTCTCTTCTGGGATTAAACAACAAAGGCGAGCTCAACCGCCTTGCCCCTGGCCTCACCGGTGCCCAGGTCAGAGCCACAAATCCAAGTAACTTTATTTAGTCTGATTGCGGACTGTTGATTTCTGAAGGCCCCGCCATAATGGGGCCTTTTCGGGTTGCTGCAAGTTGTGTTTCCTGATGTGAGGGTTCAGTCATTCGCTCGATGGCCGCAACGCGACGTTTGGCCCCCCCCCTTTTTTTTCTCTCACCCACTCACTCAGTGGTCCGCGTTCTCTGAAAGCGGGTGGAGTGATCCTCCGGCCCAGGGTTCTGGAGAACTGGGTGGACTCCTGTCCGCCATGTCGTTGAGGAGGGCGTGGAGCGCTTCGCCGCCTGGTTTCGCGGCTGCCATGACTGAGCGCTGCCAGGGCTGAGTGCCGCCAGGCAGACTCGCTGCCACCTGAGCCCTTCCCGTTTGTCTTCGCTGCAGAGCCTGCGCGGCATGGTGGATCTGCTGCCCGAGGCCACGGGCCTGTGGCAGCACGTGGAGGCCACCGCCCGCGAGCACTTTCGCCGCGCCGCCGTCGCCGAGATCCGCACGCCGCTGCTGGAGGTCACCGAGCTGTTTGCCCGCGGCATCGGTGAGGCCACCGACGTGGTGGGCAAGGAGATGTACACCTTCCTCGACCGCGGTGAGCGCAGCTGCACCCTGCGGCCCGAGGGCACCGCCTCGGTGGTGCGGGCCGCCATCCAGCACGGCCTGCTCAGCCAGGGGCCGCAGCGGCTCTGGTACGGCGGGCCGATGTTCCGCTATGAGCGCCCCCAGGCCGGCCGCCAGCGTCAGTTCCACCAGATCGGCCTGGAGCTGCTCGGCTTCGCCGATCCCCGCAGCGATGTGGAGGCGATCGCCATCGCCTGGGATCTGCTCGCCGATCTGGGCGTCGGCGGCCTGGCCCTGGAGCTCAACACCCTCGGCAGCCCCGACGACCGGGCCCGCTACCGCAGCGAATTGGTCGCCTGGCTGGAGGCCCACCGCGAGCGGCTCGATCCCGATTCCCAGGCCCGTATCCACGCCAACCCCCTGCGGGTGCTCGATTCCAAGGTGCCCGAAACCCAGGCCCTGCTGGCCGGTGCCCCCACCCTGGCCGATGCCCTCAGCGGCGAGAGCCACGAGCGCTTCGCGGCGGTGCGCCGGGGGCTGGAGGCCCTGGGTATTCCCTTCCAGCTCAATCTCCGCCTGGTGCGCGGCCTCGACTACTACAGCCACACCGCCTTCGAGATCACCAGCAGCCAGCTCGGCGCCCAGGCCACGGTGTGCGGCGGCGGCCGCTACGACGGCCTGGTGCAGCAGCTTGGCGGCCCCGCCACGCCGGCAATCGGCTGGGCCCTGGGCATGGAGCGGCTGGTGCTGCTGCTCAGCCAGGCCGACCGGCCCGCCGGCGCGGCTGCCGCGCCCGATCTCTATGTGGTGAGCCGGGGCGAGGCGGGCGCGGCTGCGGCCCTGCCCCTGGCCCGCCAGTGCCGCGCCGCCGGCCTGGCGGTGGAGCTCGATGCCAGCGGGGCGGCCTTCGGCAAGCAGTTCAAGCGGGCCGACCGCTCCGGGGCCCGCTTCGCGGCCGTGATCGGCGACGCCGAGGCGGAAGCCGGGGTGGCGATGCTCAAGGACCTGCGCGGCGAGCGGCTCGAGCAGCGCCTCGCCTGCGCCGAGCTCGCCGGGACGGTGCTGCAGGCGCTGGCGGGGCCTGGCCCGCTCTCATGACGCCCCAGCACCTGTCCACTGATCAAGGCAGGGGCCGGGTTGCGGGCAGTTGACTGCCTCCGACACCCTGCCTGAGCCACCGGCCCGGATGGGAGATCCCAACCTCGCCATCATCGCCGGTTCCGGAGTGCTGCCCCGCATGCTCTCCCGCGCCCTGGAGTCCTCCGGTCGTTCCCACCTCTGCTTCCATCCCCACGGCGTGGAGGTGGAGCTCGACGAGGCGGAGGAGTTTTACTTCGAGCGCGCGATCTCCTTCTTCCGCTCCCTGGAGCGGCGGGGCGTGCGCCAGGTGGTGATGGTGGGCAAGTTCCAGCGCCCCCGGGTGCTCAACCCCCTGCGCTTCGAGGGTTCCACCCTGATGGCGGCGCCGCGCATCCTGGCCTCCCTGCGCAAGGGCGATGACGCCTCCCTGCGGGCCCTGGCCGAGATCATCGAGGAACTGGGCCTGGAGGTGGTGGGTGTGGAGGAGGTGGCCCCCCACCTGCTGCCGGAGCCGGGGCTGTATGCCAGCCGGGTGCCCAGCGAGACGGATCGCGCTGATGTGCAGCGCGCCGCCGACATCGTGGAGGCGATCTCGGCGGTGGATGTGGGCCAGGGGGCGGTAGTGGCCGCTGGGCTCTGCCTGGCAACAGAGTCGCTGCCGGGCACTGATGCCATGCTCGACTGGGTGGCGAGCACCCGCGAGCACCCGCCGGAGGGCACCCGCTCCGGGGTGCTCTACAAGGCCCCCAAGACCCACCAGGACCGGCGGATGGACCTGCCGGCCATCGGCCCGGAGACGGTGGCCAAGGCGGCGGCCGCCGGCCTGGCCGGCATCGCCTGGGAGGCCCGTGGCGCCCTGCTGCTCGACGCCGAACAGACCATGGCTGACGCCGAGCGCCATGGCCTGTTCCTCTGGGCCCGCCCCGCCCTGCGTTAGGCCGCGCCCGCCCGCTCCAGCACCCCCTTGCTGCTGGGCACGCTGTTGGCCCGGCGGGGATCGATCTCGGTGGCCAGCCGCAGGGCGCGGGCGAAGGCCTTGAAGCAGGCCTCCACGATGTGGTGGGAGTTGGCCCCCGCCAGCTGGCAGATGTGCAGGGTGAGGCCGCTGTTGTTCACCACCGCCACGAAGAACTCCTTCACCAGCTCAGTGTCGTAGCTGCCGATCCTCTGGGCCGGAATGGCGAGGTCGTAGCTGAGGTGGGGGCGGCCGGAGCAGTCGAGTGCCACCTGCACCAGGGCCTCATCGAGGGGTGCCACGAAGTGCCCGAAGCGCTGGATGCCGCGCCGGTCGCCCAGGGCCTGGGCCAGGGCCTGGCCCACGGCGATGCCCACGTCCTCGTTGGTGTGGTGGTCGTCGATGTGGGTGTCGCCCTCGGCGGCGATCTCCAGATCCAGCAGGCCATGGCTGGCCAGCTGGTGGAGCATGTGGTCGAGGAAGGGCACACCGGTGCTCACCTGGCAGCGGCCGGTGCCGTCGAGGTTGAGTGCCACGCGCACATCGGTTTCGCCGGTGACGCGGTGGATGTCGCCTGTGCGCATGGGGCGTGGTCAACGTTCTTTGATCATGCCGAAGCCTGATGCCGTGCGCACTGCGGACCACCCCCTGGGTGATGCCATGATGCCTCCGGGATACATCTTGATGCCATGCGCACCACGCTCACCATCGACGATGCCCTGCTGCGCCAGCTGCGCCAGAAGGCGCTCGATACGGGCAAGCCCTTCAAGCAGGTGGTGAACGACACCCTGCGGGCGGGCCTGGAGAAGTCTTCGGAGGCGGCCAGGCCCCGTTACGTGTGTCCCACGTTTTCCATGGGGCAGCCCCGCTGGCCCGTGAATCTCGACAAGGCCCTGGCCCTGGCCGCCGAGCTGGAAGACCAGGAGATCGTGGCGAAGCTCCGCCAGGGCCGATGATCGTTGCCGACGCCAACCTGCTGGTCTACGCGCTGCATTCCGACCTGCCCGGTCACGCCGCCGCCAGGCGCTGGCTGGAGCAAAGCCTGGCTGGGGATGAGCCGTTGGCCCTCTGCTGGGTGGTGATCCTGGCCGTAGTGCGCCTCTGCACCAATGCCCGCCTGTTCCCCGCTGCCCTCACGGTGGAGCAGGTGCTGCAGGTGGTGCAGGCCTGGCTCGATCATCCATCCGTGGTGCTGCTGCAACCAGGCCCACGGCACTGGGAGATCCTGGCGGGTCTGCTGCGGCAGGCCGGTGCCGCAGGCAACCTCACCATGGATGCCCACCTGGCGGCCCTGGCCCTGGAGCATGGCGGAGTGGTACACAGCAGTGACGCCGACTTCCGCCGCTTCCCCGGCCTGCGGTTCTGCAATCCGCTCGTCTGACCCCCCCCTTCACATTCCCGTGATGCAGTAGCCCGCGTCCACATACAGCACCTGGCCGGTGATGCCGCTGGCCAGGGGGCTGGCCAGGAAGGCGGCGGTGCTGCCCACCTCCTCCTGGGTCACGGTGCGGCGCAGAGGGGCCTTCCCCTCCACGTTGTGGATCATGTCGAGGATGCCGCCGATGGCGCTGCTGGCCAGGGTGCGGATCGGGCCGGCGCTGATGGCGTTCACTCGCACCTGCTGCTCCGGGCCCAGCTCGGCGGCCAGGTAGCGCACCGAGGCCTCCAGGGCCGCCTTGGCCACGCCCATCACGTTGTAGTTGGGGATGGCTCGCTCGGCGCCCAGGTAGGTGAGCGTGATCACGCTGGCGCCCGCGCTGAACAGGGGCTTGGCGTGGCGGCACAGGGGTGCCAGGGAGTAGGCGCTCACCTCCAGGGCGCGGGCGAAGCCCTCAGGGCTGATGGCGCTGTAGTCGCCCACCAGCTCCTCCTTGCCGGCGAAGGCCAGGCAGTGCACCAGCACGTCGATCGAGCCCCACTGCTGCTTCACGCGATCGAACACGGCCTCGATCTGGGCCGGCTCCTGCACGTTCAGGGGCTCGAACAGCGTCGGCGCCAGGGGCGCGGTGAGATCGCGCACCTTGCCCTCGAAGCGGCCCTTCTCATCGGGAAGGTAGGTGACTCCCAGCTCCGCGCCGGCGGCATGCAGCTGCTGGGCGATGCCCCAGGCGATCGACTTGTTGTTGGCGATGCCGGTGACCAGGGCCTTCTTGCCGCGCAGATCGAGGAGCATGGGAGGCGGGATTGGGTACCGGATTCTCACGCAGCGCCCGCTTCAGGACCTGGTCTCCGCGTCCCCATCACCAGGCCCCGTCGCCAGCCAGCGTCGGAAGCGCTCAAGATCGACTTTCACTCTTGGCCAGACGGTCAGCGCCTGGCACCGGAGACGCTCGACCGGTTCGGGCCGCAGTTCGTAGGCGTAGAGATGGCGCACCAGATGGCGGAAGCGCAGCAGCTCCTGCAGATCGGCGATGGTGGCGGGGCTGAGCACGGCCGGCCGCCGGACGGTGGGCTGGCCCATGCGCTCCAGCAGGCGGCGGTGCCATTCAGCTCCCTCGCCACTGCCACCGTTGAGCACCCGGCTGATCTGCACCAGGCAGCGTTCGATCCCGGTGTAGAGGCTCTGCAGCCGCAGGGCCGCCGCATCCACCCGCAGTGGATCCTCTGCCAGTGGGCCCAGCTCCTGGATGCCGCCAATCAACCGCTGGAGCTTGTGGATCTCCACCTGCAGGTCCAGGGACAGGTCTGCGAGCTGCTCGGGGCTGGGAGCGGCCATGGCGGGCTCAGGTGAGGGGCAGCGCCCGCTGGCGGATGCGCTCCTGCCAGTGGGGATCGAGATCCTCGAGGCGCACCAGATCGATCGCCACAGGGTCTTGACTGGCGGCGGCCATGGCTCGATCCAGTACCCGCTCCACCACGGCAAGGGCTGACAGGTGGGCCTCCGCGGGCAGGCCTGCGACGGCAAGGTCGAGGTCGGAATGGCGGCGCAAGGCGTGTTGGGCGGCGGCTGAGCCGAACATCCACACGGCTTCAGTGGTGGGCCACTGTGCCCTCAGCGTCGAGGCGGCCTCTAAGGCCCCGGCCAGCAGCTGTTGCCGGCGGTGTTCCAGGGCCTGGGCCTCCTCGGCCCACTGGCGCCGCAGCAGGGTCTGATGCGGATCAAGGCTGGGCATCGCTTCAGGCTAGGGAAGGCGGCGGCTGGCGCTGCCCTCAGGGGTGTGGCCCATGCCAGCTTGCAGGCATGACCCTTACCACCCCTGCCCCCTGGCCCGGCGGCCGCCGGGAGGCCGAGCGCCGGCTGGCGGCCATCGATCCCATCGCCTATGGCGCCACGCGCAACCATCTCGACGGTGCCGTCACCCGCCTCTCGCCCTACATCCGCCATGGCGTGCTCACCCTGGCGGAGGTGCGCGAGGCCGTGTTCGCCTGGCTGCGGGAGCACGGCTACGGCGAGCCCGGCCGTCAGGCCGAGGGGCGCCGTATCGCCGGCAAGCTGATCAATGAGCTGGGCTGGCGCGACTACTGGCAGCGGCTCTGGCTGCAGCTGGGCGACGGCATCTGGAGCGACCTCGAGCCCCTCAAGACCGGCCATCCCGCCGCCAGCTACGCCCCCGATCTGCCCGCCGATGTGGCCGCTGCCAGCACCGGCCTGGTGTGCATCGACGCCTTCGCCGCCGAGATGATGGCCACCGGCTGGCTGCACAACCACGCCAGGATGTGGCTGGCCAGCTACCTGGTGCACTGGCGCCGGGTGCGTTGGCAGGCCGGGGCCGCCTGGTTTCTGCAGCACCTGCTCGATGGCGACCCGGCCAGCAACAACCTCAGCTGGCAGTGGGTGGCCAGCAGCTTCAGCAGCAAGCCCTACCTCTTCAACCGCGACAACCTGGAGCGCTACAGCAGGGGGCGCTATTGCCGCACCTGCCCCCGGGCCGGCCGCGACTGCCCCTTTGAGGCCAGTTACGAGCAGCTGCAGGGGCACCTGTTCCCACAGGCGGGCCACGCCGCTGCCGCCACGGACAGCCCAGGGCCGGCGTCACCGGACCCCCTGGTTCAGCCCGGTTCGGCGCGCCCCGCCCCGGTCTTGCCAGCCCCTCCGCTGCGCCGGCCGCTGCTGTGGATTCACGGCGAGGCCCTCGGCCCTGCGAACCCGGCCCTGCGCGCGCACCCCGGCGCCCCAGCCCTGTTCGTCTTCGACAGCGAGCTGCTGGCCGGCCGCACCGCCACCACCGGCGGTCGGCCCCTGGCCCCGGGGCGGGTGCGCTTTCTGCGCCAGTGCCTGGCCGAGCTGCCGCTGCGCGTGCGTGAGGGCGATGGGGCCGCCGAGCTGCTGGCCTTTGCGGCCGAGCACGGCGCCGACGGGGTGGTCACCAGCGCCGCGGTGGATCCGCGCTTCGCCGCCACCGCCGCGGCGATCGCCGAACGGCTGCCGCTGCAGGTGCTGCCGGTGGAGCCGTTCGTGGATCTGGAGCTGCCGGCGGCCCAGCTGCGGCGCTTCTCGCGCTACTGGCGCCTGGCCGAGCCGCTGGTGTGGGCGGGGTTCAGTCGGAGGGCCCGGGATTCAGCAACTGCTCCTCCTGCTGCTGCACGGCCTCCGGGTCGCTGAGCAGATCCTCCTCCTGCAGCAGCGGCAGGGGGGTGGCCGTGATCTCGCCCGCGTTGCGCGGGGGCTCCAGCCAGCGGAAGCTGCGCCGCGGCTCGCGGCTGCGGCAGAGGGCTTCGCTCTCCTGGCGCAGGGCGCTGCGCACGTCGGCGCGGGCCACGGCCGCGAAGAACTCCTCCCGGCCGGCCAGACCGGAGCTGAACGGGGCCGTGCCGTTGCCGTTGAACAGCCGCGCCGGGTCGGGATTCCAGCGCGGCTGGCAGATGCCGCTCTCGCTGGTGTCGGTGCCGATCCAGATGTGCAACCCGTAGCCGTTGGGCTGACTCACCACCGCCAGCCCGTCGTGGGCGGTGCGCCGCTGCAGCGGATAGATGGCCCAGCTGGGGGTGCGATGGGCGGGCACGCAGCCGCTGGTCAGCAGGGCCGCCGCCAGGGCCGTGGCTGGGATGTTCACCCTCCCCGCGGCGAGGGTTGCGGTTCCTACTTTGGCTGTCGGCATTGCTCGCGGAACGGCCCCATGGCGCTGACGCCCTCCACCATGCTTCCCCTGGGAACGGCCCTGCCGTTCGCGGCGATCAGCGCCGAACTGGCCGCCGGCCGCGTGCGCCAGGTGAGCGGTGAGCCGCTGGCGATCGACAGCCTGCGCCGGCAGCCCCTGCTGGTGCTGTTTCTCTGCGCCCACTGCCCGTTCGTGAAGCACGTGGAGCCCGAGATCAGCCGGCTGCAGGCCGACTTTGCCACTTCTGCTCCCGCCACCTCTGCAGCGCCAGCCCCGGAGCCGGCCCTGGCGCTGCTGGCGATCTCCAGCAACAGCACCGTCACCCATCCCCAGGACGGCCCCGAGGGTCTGCGCGCCCAGGCCGAGCGCCACGGCTGGCGCTTCCCTTATCTGTTGGATGAAGGCCAGCAGCTGGCCCGGGCCTTCCGGGCCGCCTGCACCCCCGATCCCTTCCTGTTCGCCCCCACCCCTGCCGCCGACGGTGCCGGCGAGCAGCGCCTGGTGTACCGCGGCCAGTTCGATGCCAGCCGTCCCGGCAACGCCGAGCCCCTCGACGGTCGCGACATCCGGGCCGCGATCCGGGCGGTGCTGGCCGCTGAGCCGGTGGCGGCCGAGCAACAGCCGGCGATCGGCTGCAACATCAAGTGGCATCCAGGTGAGGAACCGGAATGGGCCCGCTGACCGCCACCGGCCGGGCCGCTTAAGGTTTGGTCCATGACTGTGCCTCCCTTCAGCCTGGGCGAGCAGATCCAGGAGCTCGGCGACGCCCTCGATCAGGCCGTGCTGGAGGTGCTGCGCAGCGGTCAGTACATCGGCGGAGCCATCACCGCCTGCTTCGAGCGTGACTTCGCCGCCGCCTGCGGCGTGGCCCATGCGGTGGGCTGCAACAGCGGCACCGATGCCCTGGTGCTGGCCCTGCGCGGCCTGGGCATTGGCCCCGGCGATGAGGTGATCACCTCCTCCTTCAGCTTCTTCGCCACCGCCGAGGCGATCAGTGCCGTGGGCGCCACGCCGGTGTTCGTGGACGTGCTGGAGAGCAGCTACCTGATCGACCTCGATCAGCTGGAGGTGGCGATCACCCCGGCCACCCGCGCCCTGCTGCCGGTGCACCTGTTCGGCCGGCCCGTGGACATGGAGCGGGTGTGTGCCATCGCCCAGCGCCACGGCCTGCACGTGATTGAAGACTGCGCCCAGGCCACCGGTGCCACCTGGGCGGGCCGGCCCGTGGGCAGCTGGGGCGATGCCGGCTGCTTCAGTTTCTTCCCCACCAAGAACCTGGGCGGCGCCGGCGATGGCGGTGCCGTCACCTGCCGGGATCCCGAGCTCGCCCAGCGCGTGCGGGAGCTGGCGGTGCATGGCATGCCGCGCCGCTACCTGCACACCTCCCTCGGCTACAACAGCCGCCTCGATGCCATCCAGGCCGCCGTGCTGGCGGTGAAACTGCCCCATCTGCCGCGCTGGCTGGAGGCCCGCCGCCAGCTGGCCCACGGCTATGGGCGCCAGCTGGCCGACCTGCCCGGGCTCAGCCTGCCCGCGCCTGGCCCGGCTGGCCACAGCTGGAATCAGTACGTGCTGCGGGTCGCCCCCACGGAGGAGCCGCTCCGCCGCGACTGGCTCCAGCAGCAGCTGCAAGAGGCCGGGGTGAGCACGATCATCTACTACCCGATCCCGATACACCGCCAGCCCGCTTACGAAGGCCTCGGCTACGGACCGGGTTCCCTGCCGGTCACCGAGCGTCTTTGCGATGAGGTGCTCAGCCTGCCGATCTTCCCCGAGCTGGGCGAACCCCGCCATCAACGGGTGATCGAGGCCCTGCACAGCCTGATGCCCGCCGCCCAGCCCCTGGTGGCCTGATCCCTATCCCCGCAGGCCCGCGTACAGGGCCTTGAAGCGGGCCTGCTGAATCTTGTGATTCACCACGGGCGCTGGGTAGCCGCGCCGCTCCAGGGGGGCGATCTCGCCGCTGAGCAGGTCGCGGGTGCTCACGTGCTTCAGCTCCGGCAGCCAGTGGCGGATGTAGCGGGCCTCGGCGTCGAACTTGCTGGCCTGGGTGGCCGGATTGAAGATGCGCAGGGGCTTGGGGTCCATGCCGCTGCTGGCGCTCCATTGCCAGCCGCCGTTGTTCGCCGCCAGATCGCCGTCCACCAGCTGGGCCATGAAGGTGGCCTCCCCCCAGCGCCAGTCGCAGATCAGGTCCTTCACCAGAAAGGAGGCCACGATCATGCGGCAGCGGTTGTGCATCCAGCCGCTCCTGTTCAGCTGGCGCAAGGCAGCATCGATGATCGGCAGGCCGGTGAGGCCCTCGCGCCAGGCTGCAAAGCGGTTGGTGTCGTTCTCCCAGGGGAAGGCCCGCCACTGGGGCCGGTAGGGCCCCGCGGCCAGCTCGGGAAAATGGAACAGGGCCTGCTGGTAGAACTCGCGCCAGGCCAGCTCCTGCTCCCACACCCCGATCGAGGCCAGGGCCTCCTGGCCGCCCCCCAGCGCCGCCACGGTCTGACGGGTCTGCTGGGCCGCTGCCCAGGCCTGGCGGGGGCTGAGGGTGCCGAACTTGAGCGCCGCACTCAGCGTCGAGGTGCCCGCCTCGCCGGGGATGTTGCGGCCCTCGTCGTAGGCCAGCAGGGGGGCAGAGCGGCCGCTGCCGCCACTGCCTGCCCTGCCCACGCCGGCGCAGAAGGCCGCCAATTGCTGTTGGGCCGCCGCTTCCCCGGGGCGGCAGGGGCAGAGGTCGACGCCCGTGAAGCCGTGCTCCAGCTCCGGGCTCACCAGGGGCAGTCCGCTGAGCTGGGCGGGATCGCAGTCGATCAGGGAGCCCGGGGCCGCCAGGGGGGCCAGGCCACCGTTGGCGGCGGAACCGAGGACCTCCAGCTGCTCCAGCCGCCGGCGCCAGCTGCGCCAGTAGGGCCCGTACACCCGATAGGGATCGCCGGCGCCGGTGCTGAGCGCCTCGGGCTCCACCAGCAGCTGGTCCCAGCCGGCCAGCACTTTGCGGCCATCGGCCTGCAGGGCCCGTGCCACCCGCCGGTCGCGCTCGCGCCCGAAGGGCTCCACGTCGCGGTTCCAGGCCACCACAGCGGCGCCGAGGGCAGCGGCGGCGCGGGTCAGCAGCTGCTCGGGATCGCCCTTCAGCACCAGCAGCCGGCTGCCGGCCGCCCGCCAGGCCTCGGCCAGCTCCTTGAGGCTCTCCTGCAGAAACCACAGCCGGGCCGGCGCTACCGCCGGCAGATCGCCGGGGATCCCCGCCGGGGCTCGGGCCTGGAGGATCGCCGGATCGAGCACAAACACCCCGGTCACGGCCGGGGTGGCGCGGGCGGCGGCGGCCAGGCCCAGGTTGTCGGCCAGGCGCAGGTCGCGGCGGTGCCAGAACAGCCAGCGCTCCGCTGCCATCAGATCATTCCCTCACAGTCCGAGCAGCTGCTTGGCGCGCAGCCAGGCCGTCACGCTCTTGCCGTCCAGGTATTCATCGCCGCTGGCCAGCACCCCATCCAGCTCGGCCGGCTCCATGAGCAGCACCTCCAGGTCCTCGTCGTCGTCGCCGGCGGGGGGCTGCTCCAGGGGGCTGAGCTCGCGGGCCAGGAACAGGTGGATCACCTCGTCGGAATAGCCCGGGCAGGGCAGCATCGCCCCCAGGGGATCCCAGCGCTCGGCGCTGTAGCCCGCCTCCTCCTGCAGCTCGCGCTGCATCGTGCTCAGCGGTGTTTCGCCCGGATCGAGGGTGCCGGCCGGAAACTCCAGCAGCCGGGTGGCCACGGCGAAGCGGTACTGGCGCAGGATCACCACCCGACCGTCGCCCAGCACCGGCACCGCCAGGGAGGCCCCCGGGTGGCGGATCACGCCGAAGTGGCCCTCCACCCCCATCGGCAGCTGCACCCGGTTGAGCTCGAAGCGGATCTTGCGGGCCTCCAGG
>REEV01000086.1 GCA_007694915.1 Cyanobium sp. PLM2.Bin73
GCGATCAGTCCTCCAGGGCGTAGCGGCGTGCCCAGGCCAGCACCTCGGCCACCCGCTCGGCGCTGGGCGCCTCGCAGTAGAGCCGCAGCAGCGGCTCGGTGCCGGAGAAGCGCAGCATCAGCCAGTGGCTGGGGCCCAGGCGCAGCTTCACGCCGTCGGTGCTGATCACCTCCTGCACCGGGCTGCCCGCCACAGCCGTCGGCGGCGCCTCGGCCAGGCGGGTTTCCAGCCGCTGGCGGGCGGCCATGTCCGCCAGGCGCAGGTCGAGGCGGTCGTAGCTGGCGGCGCCGCCGTGGGCCTGCTGCAGGGCATCGAGCCGCTCGCCCAGGGGCACGCCCCCCTCCACCAGGGCCTCGATCAGCAGCAGGGCGGCAAACGGGGCGTCGCGCTCGGGCAGGTGCATGCCGAAGCCCACCCCGCCCGATTCCTCGCCGCCCACCAGCACCTCGGAGGTCAGCATCTCGGCGGCGATGTACTTGAAGCCCACCGGCTTCTCCAGCACAGTGCGGCCCAGCGCTTCGGCCACCTGCCGCATCAGATCGGAGCCGCTCACCGTTTTCACCACCGATCCAGGCAGCTGGCGGGCCCGGGCCAGGTGGTCGATGAACAGGGGCATCAGCAGCTGGGTGCTGCAGAAGCGGCCGCGCTCGTCGATGGCGGCGATGCGGTCGCCGTCGCCATCGAACACGATGCCCATGGCCGGGCGCCCGGCGGCGGTGCTCGCCTGCACGGCGGCGATCAGCTCGCCCAGGTAGGGCGCCAGGGGTTCAGGCGGATGGCCGCCGAACAGGGGATCGCGGTTCGCCCGGATCTCGCGGATCACGCCGCTGGCCACGGCCTGCTCCCCCAGCAGGGCGGGCAGCACGCCGGCGGCCGAGCCGTGCATCGGATCCACCATCACCCGCAGGCCGAGCCGCTCCAGCCCCTCGGCCAGGGCGGCCGTGTTCACCTTGGCCCGCAGGCCGGCCACGTAGGCGCCGAGGGAGTCAAAGCGGGGCTCGCCGCCCGCCGGCGGTGGGATCGGCACCGTGATGCCCCCGGCGGCCAGGCGCGTTTCCACCCGCTGGGTGAAGTCGCCCTCCACCGAGCCGCCGAACGGCCCCTTGATCTTCAGGCCCAGCCATTCGGGCGGGTTGTGGCTGGCGGTGATCACCAGGGCACCCAGGGCGCCGCGCTCCACCACCGCCCAGCTGGAGGCCGGCGTGGGGGTGGCCGAGTCGGCCAGGATGGGCTCGAGATCCACACCGCGCACGGCGCTGCAGATCGCCTCGGCCAGTTCGGGCGCCAGGAAGCGGCGGTCGTAGCCGATCACCACTTCGCGGCTGCCCAGCCCCTCAGGGGCGGAGTAGGCGAGCTCGGCGGCGGCGGCGGCGGCCACCGGCAGCAGCCGCTCCACGGTGATGTCCACGCCGAGGATGCCCCGCCAGCCATCGGTGCCGAAGGCGATGGCACTGGGCGCCAGGGGGAGGGGGGCTGAGGCCATGGACGCCGACGGCGGGACACGTTGTCCGCCAGCTTGCCCGAGCTCCCCTGCCCCTGGCCACGAGGCCGACGGTCAAGACCCCTGCCCCGGGCCCAGACCACGCGCTGCCTAGCGTGCAGCCATGCCCGAGCAGGTGATCACCGACAGGCTGCTGCGCAGTTGGTTGCGCTGCAAGCGCCGGGCCTGGCTCGACCGCCATGGCGACCAGGCCCAGCGCCTCTGGACTTCCCACCGTGCCCTGGCGCTCAGCGCTCAGCTGGCCAGCTTCCAGACCCTGCTGCCCCAGAAGCCCGGGCGCGGCGAGGCGGCCTGCGCCGCCGCGGCGCCCGGGGTGGTGGGGCTGCGGCTGCATGGCCTGGGCCCCGGCGGGCTGGCCCTGCAGGCCCATCCGGCCCTGCTGGAGCGTGTGGCGGGGCCCAGTGTGTGGGGTGAGCACGCCTACCAGCCCGTGCTGGGCCGGCAGGGCCGCCATCTCACCCGTGAACACCGGCTGGTGCTGATGCTCTGGGGCCGGCTGCTGGCCGAACGCCAGCGGGCGCCCGTGCCCCAGGCCCTGGCGCTGGCCGGCGCTGGCCGGGGGCTGGAGCGCCAGCGGCTGCCCCTGGGTGGCGGCCTGCAGCGCCAGCTGGATGAGGCCCTGGAGCGGCTGGCCGTGGATCTGGACCGGCCGGAGCCACCACCCCTGGTGGCCGACCGCAAGAAGTGTGTGCTGTGTAGCTGGCGCGGGATCTGCGATCAGGAGGCCAGCCGCCAGGGTCACCTCAGTGAGGTGAGCGGCATCGGCGGCCGCCGCCGGGAGATGCTGCTGGAGCACGGCATCACCAGCCTCGCCGAGCTGGCGGCCAGTGATCCCGCCGCCCTCGCCGAGGCCCTGGCCGTGCATGGTGAGCAGCACCGCGAGGTGGCTGCCGAGCTGGTGGCCCAGGCGCGGGTGCAGGCGTCGGCCCGGCCCGAGCGCCGTCACGGTGCCCCCTCGCCGGCCCTGCCGGAGCTGGCCAGCGCCCCGGGGGTGCTGCTCTACGACATCGAATCCGACCCCGACGCCCGCGACGATTTCCTGCACGGCTTCGTGGCGGTGCCGCGGCTGGCCTCGGCAGACCCCTCGCTGGCCTGGCCGCGGCAGGCCGATCCCGGCTGGCGTTACCAGCCCCTGCTGGCCCTCCAGGAGCACGGCGAGGCCCGGCTCTGGCTGCGCTTGCGCCGCCTGTTGGCCCGCTATCCGGCCTGGCCGCTGCTGCACTACGGCGAAACCGAGGCGATCGCGCTGCTGCGCCTCGCCCGCCGCCAGGGCGCCCAGGAGGGGGAGATCGCCGCCCTCAGGGGGCGCCTGCTCGACGTCCATGCCCGGCTGCGGCGCTCCTGGCGCCTGCCGGTGAGCAGCTACGGGCTCAAGGCGGTGGCCGGCTGGCTGGGCTTCCGCTGGAGCCAGGCCGGGGTGGACGGGGCCCGCTGCCTGCTCTGGTGGCGCCAGTGGCGCCGCGATGGCGGCACCGCCCGGCTGCGGCGGATCTTCACCTACAACCGCGACGACAACCTGGCCACCTGGGCGGTGGTGCGCTGGCTGCTGGATCAGGACGCCTGAGATCCAGCCCCCACCGGTGGTTCCACGAAGCCATCCGGCACCGAGATCTCCAGGCGGGCACTCGCTTCAGCCTCACCGGCCTGCAGCTGGGGCTGATCGAGGGCGCGGCGGCGCACCAGGGCCAGGCCGATCCAGTCGCCGCCGGCCAGGGCCAGGGCGGAGCTGATCACGCCCAGCCGCGGGCCTTCGGCTGCCGCTGAGGGCTCCCGCAGCACCTGGCCCGGAGCCGGCGCGGGGGCGCCGGCGACCGCCGGCCAGTGCCAGCGTCGCAGCTGCTGTTTCACGCCGTCGTAGGTGGCGAGCTTGGCGAGCGTTTCCTGGCCCACGTAGCAGCCCTTGCTGAGGCTGACGCGATCGGCCAGGCCGAGTTCGAAGGGGTTGTGGTCGTCGTTGATCTCGCCGGGCGCGGCCGGCAGGCCGTTCTGGATGCGCCAGCGCTCCTGATCCGCCGCGCTCAGGGGCTGCCGCCCGGTCCAGGCCGGCGGTAGCGCTCCCTCCTGGCGCAGCAGCAGGCCCAGCCCCAGGTCGCCGCCGCCCAGCTGCCAGCCATCGCCGCTCTCGAGCTCCCGCCAGCCCCCTGGCTCGGCGGCGTTGGCGCCCTCCCCGCGGCCAGGCACGGGCCTGAGCAGCCAGCCGGGCTGGGGCGGCTGCAGCCGCACCCGGTCGGCGGGGAACAGCACCCGGTCGAGGGCCTGATGGACCTGCTCGCCGTCACCGGCCCACACCGCCAGCCAGGCTCCCTCGCCATCCACCAGCACCTCCGCCAGCGCCCGCAGGCGGGCGGTGGGGCTGATGCAGCAGGTGGGAATCCACTGCCCGGTCCGGGCTCCTTCGATCGCGGCGCTGGTCTGGCCGTGCAGCACCCGCAGGCTGTCGCTGCCATCGAGCCGAATCAGGCTCACCGGCTCACGGGTCAGGGCAGCTCGCTCGGGCCTCCAGGTCCAGGGGCTGGGCATCGGGGAGTTGCTCATCGGTGGGCTGCTCATCGCCCGTCCTCCTCCATGGCGGCGCGGCAGCTCGCCACCTCGTCGAGCTGGAACAGGCTGCACAGCTCCAGTCCCGCCGCCGTCATCGCCTCCAGACCGCCTTCCTGCCGGTCGACGATCGCCACCACCCGGTTCACCCGGTAGCCGGCCTCCCGCAGCTGCTGCACCGCCTGCAGCGAGGAGCCGCCGGTGGTCACCACATCCTCCAGCACGGTGATCGTGCTGCCCGCCGCCGGCAGCGGGCCCTCCAGCCAGGCGCCGGTGCCATGGCCCTTGGCCTGCTTGCGCACGATCAGGGCGTCGAGCGCCCGGCCGTCGAGCGCGGCGCGCATCGCCACGGCGCTCACCAGCGGATCAGCCCCCAGAGTGAGGCCCGCCACCGCGGTGGCGGCGGCCTCCACGTGCGCGAGCAGCAGCGCGCCCAGCAGCGCCAGCCCTTCGCCACTGAGGCTCACCGGCTTGCAGTTCACGTAGTGGGGACTGGTGCGTCCCGAGGCCAGGGTGAAGCTGCCGTGGCGGTAGGCGCGGCCGGCGACCCGCTCCAGCAGCAGGCGGCGCATCGCCGCCGCGTCGCTGGGCAGGGCGAGCCTGGAGGTGGATTCCAGAGACGGCACTGGTGGAATGGCGGCGAATTGCCTAGTTTGGGCATAGAGGTCCCATCATTGCCCTATCCCTGGCTCATGCCCCAGGGCCGCTGTCCTCCATCCGTTTCCAGGGACCGTCCCTGCCCCGCTGTGCATCAGTCCCCTGAGGTTCCGGCCATGTCCATCCGTTCCCGCCTCACCGGCTCCCCCGCTCTGCTGCTCAGCGTTGTCCTGCCGGCGGCCGCCCTGCTGGCGGGTCCCCTGGCCGCTCCGGTCCGGTCCGGTCCGGTGGTCTGCACCACCACCCTGGAGGCGCCCGCAGCGGGCGCCGGCCGCGCTCCCGGAGCTCCGGTGGAAGTGACCCGCTGCGGCACCGTGCAGTCCGTGCCCGAGCTGATGGAGGCCCGCTTCTTCAGCTACACCGCCCCGTTCGCCCGGGGTGTGAGCCTCACGCACCAGATCACCGATCTGTTCGGCATCTCCATGGGCGGCCGGGACGGCAACCGCCTGATGGGCCTTGGCTTCACCGACCAGACCATCATCTGGGACGGCAGCGCGGTGGAGAACACCACCCGCTTCCTGCTCGACCAGCAGCACAATCCGATGCCCCTGCGCACCGGCGACATCTCCAGCGGCTTCTCGGGCAGCCTCAGCGGCGGCGTCGAGCCGCTGCGGGTGGAGCCCGGCTCGCTGGATGGGCCCCAGCCGTTCTCCATGCAGGGCCAGGGCGGCGAGACCTGGTCCACCCCGGTGCGCGGCCTCTGGTGAGCCAGTCCGTCCGGCCCGCACCGGGGGTCTAGCAATCTGGTGAATGCAGCGGACTCATAATCCGCCCAAGGCGAGTTCGATCCTCGCGACCCCCATGCCTGTGGCCGGCACCCATGCCGTGATCTTGTTTCTGGCCCTCGCGGCTTTGGTGCTCCTGCGGGCCTTCTTCTCGGCCGGCGAGGTGGCCCTGATCCAGCTGCGGCCCAGCCGGGTGAACCAGCTGCTGGAGGCCGGTGAGCCCGGTGCGGCTGCCATCGCCAAGCTCCAGCGCCGTCTGCGCCGCGCCCTGGTGGCCACTCAGCTGGGGTCGGTGCTGGCCCTGGTGGCCTTCGGCTGGGCTGGCCGGGGCCTGGCCGAGCGCCTGGCACCGCTGCTGGCACCACTGTTTGCCGTCGGTGGGCTCGCTCTGCCCCAGGCCGCGCTGGATCTGGGGGTGTTCCTGGTGATGGTGCTGGTGGCCACCCTGTTCGGTGGCCTGGCGCCCAAGGCCTGGGTGCTCCACAGCCCTGAGCGCTCCGCCCTGCGGCTGGCGCCGGTGCTGGGCGCCCTCAGCCGCAGCATGGCCCCTGTGCTGGGCCTGGTGGAACGGTTGGGGGCTCTGCTGCTGCGGCTGATGGGGCTGCCGCGCAACTGGGATCAGCTGGTGCCGGTGCTGTCGGCCGGTGAGCTGGAAACCCTGATCGAAACCGGCGGCGTCACGGGCCTGATGCCCGATGAGCGCAACATCCTCGAGGGCGTGTTCTCCCTGCGCGATACCCGGGTGCGGGAAGTGATGGTGCCCCGTTCCGGCATGGTCACCCTGCCGCTTGAGGTCAGCTTTGCTGAGCTGATGCGTGCTGTGCATGACACCGCCCACGCCCGCTTCCCGGTGATCGGCCGCTCCCTCGACGATGTGCGCGGCCTCCTCGACTTGCGCCACCTGGCCGATCCCATCGCCCTCGGTCTGCTGCAGCCCGATTCCCCCCTGGCTCCCTACATCCGGCCGGTGGCCCAGGTGCAGGAGAGTGCCTCGCTGGCGGAGCTGCTGCCATTGATCCGCAGCGGCCAGCCCCTGCTGGTGGTGGTGGATGAACACGGCGGCACCGAGGGCCTGGTCACCGTGGCTGACCTCACCAGCGAGATTGTGGGGGAGGAGGACAACCCCCAGGACCCCCACGACTTCCTCACCGCTCTGGGGGAAGGCTGCTGGTCGGTGGCCGGTGAACTGGAGATCTTCGAGCTCAACCGCCAGTTGCCTGTGCCCCTGCCCGAGGCTGAAGACCACCACACCCTGGCGGGTTTCCTGCTGGAGCGGCTGCAGCACATCCCCGCCGCCGGCGAGAGCCTGCGCTGGGGGGGCTACCAGTTCCAGATCCTGGCCATGGACGGTCCCCGCATCGAGCGGGTGCAGATCGACCGCCCGTCCGAACCGGCCGCTGAGCTGGCCGATGGTCTGCCTGCCGCGCCCTGAACCGCGCCATCGTCGATAATTGCCCCGTCTGCA
Source organism: Cyanobium sp. PLM2.Bin73 (assembly GCA_007694915.1). Classification (GTDB taxonomy): domain Bacteria; phylum Cyanobacteriota; class Cyanobacteriia; order PCC-6307; family Cyanobiaceae; genus NIES-981. The sequence continues at coordinate 6,887 of REEV01000086.1, forward strand.
CACCGCTGCCATGAACCCGGTCCGCGTGGGGGTCATCGGCATCGGCAACATGGGCTGGCACCACGCCCGCGTGCTCAGCCTGATCAAGGATGCCCAGCTGGTGGGCGTGGCGGACCCTGACCGGGGCCGGGGACAGCTGGCCATTCAGCAGTTCGGCTGTGAATGGACTCCCAGCCATGAGCAGCTGCTGGAGCGGGTGGATGCGGTGTGCATCGCTGTGCCCACCCTCCTGCATCACCCGGTGGGGCTGGATTGTCTGCGGGCCGGCAAGCACGTGCTGATCGAGAAGCCGATCGCCGCCAGCCAGGACGAGGCGGCTGAGCTGATCGCCGCCGCTGAGGCGGCCGGGGTGCAGTTGCAGGTGGGCCACATCGAACGCTTCAACCCCGCCTTCCGGGAGCTGCTCAAGGTGGTGGCCAGCGAGGAGGTGGTGGTGCTGGAGGCCCGGCGTCACAGCCCCAACCCGGAGCGCGCCAACGACGTGTCGGTGGTGCTCGACCTGATGATTCACGACATCGACCTGGTGCTGGAGCTGGCCGGTGCCCCGGTGCTGCGGCTGGCGGCGGCGGGGGGCCGCAGCGCCGAGGGCCCGATCGACTATGTGAATGCCACCCTGGCCTTCGCCAACGGCGTGGTGGCCAGCCTCACCGCCAGCAAGATGGCCCACCGCAAGATCCGCAGCCTCAGCGCCCACTGCCGCGCCAGCCTGGTGGAAACCGACTTTCTCAACCGCACCCTGCACATTCACCGGCGCTCCCACCAGTCGGTGAGTGCCGACCACGGCGAGCTGGTGTACCGCTCCGACGGCCTGGTGGAGGAGGTGAGCACCACCTCGATCGAGCCCCTCTACGCCGAACTCACCCACTTCCTGGCCTGCGTGCGCGGCGATGAGTCGCCGGCGGTGGATGGTCTGCAGGCGTCGCGGGCCCTGCTGCTGGCCGACCTGATCGAGCAGTGCGTGGAGCAGCCCAACCTGTGCATGAGCCTGGAGCAGCCCATCTGAGGCGGCGGACCGCTGTCAGCCCGCCTCGCTGAGTTCCCGCAGTGCCTCCAGCTGCCAGCGCCGGCAGTCGGCCGGGGAGGCCCGGTAGAAGTGGTCCCAGGCGGCCGCCTTGTGCTGGCTGTACTCACCGGTCGGCACCTGCGGGTGACTGCCCTGCCAGCCCACCCGCACGGCGTGGCCGATCACCACATCGAGCGCCAGATCGTCCTCGAAGCGCATCTGGGGGTTGGCCTCCACGAAGGCCATCAGCGTGATCAGCGTTTCCGTGCACAGCTGCCGGTATTCCGGCGCCTCGATCTTGCTGAGCAGGTGCTCCACCAGGGAGGCGAAGTTGCGCTCGCCCGGGGTCTTCTCGCTGAGTAGGGGCGCGCTGGCCAGGCGGTTGCGCTTCTCCAGCTTGTCGCCGATGACGATGCCGCGGCAGTGGTGCAGCAGATCCCACACGCCGGCGTAGAAGTCGCGCGGCACGCGCCCCAGGGCGCCGAGGCGCATGCGGTGCTGCAGCCAGCAGTCGCCGCCGGGCAGCTCCTCCAGCGGGTCCGGTGCGGTCCAGCGCACCCGCCCGCTCACGTGCAGCTGCTCCTTGCGCTGCAGGGCGGTGCGGGCATGGTCGGCATCCATCAGCACCGCCCGCAGGCGGCGGCGGATCGCGTGGGGCGGTTGGCGGCAGAGGGATTCGAAGGCCTCGATCGGCCCCAGGTCGGCCTCCAGGGCCAGTTCACCGGTGAGCAGCAGCAGCAACTGCCCGAGCTGGAGGGTGAGGCTGCCGCTCAGCAGGCTGGGCTCATGGCGGGCCAGGCCGTCGAGGGCCAGCAGCAGTTCCTGCTGAAACATCCACTCGCGCCCGTCCTCGCCGCTGAAGCGGCGGATCATGGCCGCGATGGCGCGGCTGGAGCAGGGGGTGGTGATGCGGGAGTCGGCGGTGTAGTTGCGCCCCACCACCACCTGCTTCTGGCGCGCCAGCAGGTCGGTGAGGGCGTCCTCCAGCTGGGGATGCACCAGCTGCAGCTGGGCGGCCATGCGCCGCACCCCATCCCAGTCGGCGGCGGCCAGGGCCCGGTGGTACACCTCCTCCAGCAGGCTGCGCAGCGCCACCGACCGCCCATCCGGTCCCTGCAGGCGGGCATCGCCGCCGAGGCGGCGGCCCAGCTGCTCGAGCACTTCGCCCTGTTCCTCCAGGGAGGTGCTGGTCCACAGCCGTTCGGCCAGGTCGGCCACGCTGAGGTCGCCGCGCTCGAGCTCCCGTTCCTCGGCGGCGGTGAGCGGCGCCTGGGGGCTGCTGGCCTGCAGTGGGGTGTCATCGGCCGTGGCGGGGGCTGGGGCCAGGGCGATGGCCGGCAGGTCCACCCAGTTCGCCCGGTCGGCCAGCTCCTCCAGGCTGCCGAGTTGCACCGGCACGCCCTCCACGTCGCCGGCGCGCAGGCGCTGGGCCAGGACCAGCAGGGGCTCGACACCAGCATGGAAGGCCCCCTCGCTGATCGGGATCAGCAACAGGGGATCCCCCGGACCGCGCCAGTGGCGGCGCAGCAGGCGCAGTTCTGCCACCACGCTGTCCACCAGCTGCTCCGGATCGTCGGCCAGGTAGAAGCTGCCCTCCTCCAGCACCGCCGGCAGAAAGGCCAGGCGCTCCTGCTGCCCGGCGCCATCCCCACGCCGGTAGAGCCGGGCGGTGGCCAGGGTGCGCATGTTGGCGGGGGGATGGCCGCTCAGACCCAGGGTGGGGTTGGCTCCCACCTGGCCCAGCCGCTGGGCCAGGGCCGTCGAAGGAGCGATCTGGACGCCGTGGGTACTGTCCTGGTGAGGGCTGCAGGGCAGCCCCTGCTCGCCCAGCCGGGCGGCGATGGCCGGACTCGCCGGCACCAGGGCCACCAGCACCCGCTCGGCCCCCAGGCTGGCGGGCAGGCGCCGGCCGCAGGGGTCGAGGTCGGCCGGGGTGATCAGCCCGCCCAGCAGCAGGTCTCCCAGCCAGGTGAGGCTCTGGGTCCAGAGCAGGGGCACGTTGGCGTTGGCCACCCGCGGCTGGCTGCCAGGACGCAGGCGCTCGGCCTGCACCGCCGCTTCGGGCACCAGATAGAGCTCAGGCAGCAGGGCCACCCCGTCCACCACCTGGCTCACACTCGCCAGCCGCTGGCGCCACTGGCGTGCCTCGTCCCAGCGCTCCTCGCAGCAGGCCGTGATCAGTTCGTAGGCCCAGAACAGCGGCCACTCGCACTCGATGTGCTCGAACTGGGCCAGTTCCTCGCGCTCGTAGTGCAGGCGGGTGTGGTCCTCCAAAACGGTCTGGTGTCCGTCACGGCGGAAGCGCTTGTAGCCGTAGCCGCCGCTGAGGTCGCTGCGGATGCGTGTGCGGGTGCGTTCGGCCAACTGGGGATCCTCCACGGCCCAGGCCGGGTAGCCGATCACCGAGAGGCAGGCCGCATCCACCTCCTTGCTGGCCGATTCCCGCGGCAGCAGCCCCTGCAGGGCCCGGCGCAGGCGCACGATGGCGTCGTGCGGGATCACCAGGCAGCAGCTGCCGTCGCCGTGGGGCCCGTAGAGGTCGAGGCCCTCCAGGGCCTCCAGGGCCGCCTTCACCAGGCCGATCGAACTGGCGTTGCGTTCCGGCAGGCCGTGGTTGCCCTTGTCGCCCCGCTCCCAGATGCCGTAGTCGGCCACCCGGTGGGCCTCGGCCACGTAATACACCAGGTTTTGCACGAAATCGTGCTCATGGCTCGAGCGCACCACCACCAGCCCGGCGCGGGTGAGCTGGGCCAGCTGCAGCAGGAACAGGCCCGTGGCATCCAGCTGCAGGTGGCCCCAGCCGTCGTCGGGCACCACCGGATTGCCGGTGGCGGTGTCGAACTTGGCGTGGATCGCATCCAGCCGGTTGCGGCTGTGCTTGAAGCGCTCCACCTTGGCGGTCTGGCGCAGCATGGTGCTCAGCAGGCCCCGCATCAACTGCAGCACCCGTTGTTCCAGCTCGAAGCTGCGCCGGTTGGGGCCCCGCAGGCGGCGGTGGGCCAGGGCCAGGCCCCACACGCACTGGATCGAATAGACGCCATCGCGCACCCAGGCATCGCCGTAGTTGCCGTGCACGGTGTGGGCCGTGCTGGCCGGCAGCAGGCCGGTGATCGGGTGCTGGCGCGCCAGCACCACCTGCTCGATCTGACGATCCAGCTCATCCAGCAGCGCCTCCGCCTGGGTGGGATCGGCCAGGGCCTTCAGGGGCGGTGCGCTGGCCATGTCGAGAAACGCTGCGGCGGCGGGAGGTGTTGACGGAGCAGACACCCCATAGATTCTCCACCGCGGCGCCAGGAGCCATGGCAATGACGGCCACCGATTCGGGATCGCCGCGGCGCAGCCAGGTGCTGGCGGTGCCGGTGGATGTCTGCCCCGACGTGTTGGCCGCCGCCCTGGCCCTGCGTGAGCGGGGCGGGGGGCAGATCGTCACCCTCAACGCGGAGATGACGATGGCGGCCCGTGCCGACCCAGACCTGGGCCGCGCCATCGCCGCCGCCGATCTGGTGATCCCCGACGGTGCCGGTGTGGTGTGGGCCCTGGGCCGCCGAGGGCTGCGGGTGCGGCGCTCTCCCGGCATTGAGCTGGCCCGCCGCCTGCTGGAGCACGCAGCAGCCCAGGGCTGGCGGGTGGCCCTGGTGGGCGCCTCACCGCTTGTGATGGAGCAGCTGCTGGTGCGCCTGGAGGCCGAGATTCCCGCTCTGCAGGTGGCGTTCAGCGTCCACGGCTACCAGAGCGCCCAGGCCTGGCCGGCCCTGGAGGATGAGCTGCTGGCAGCCCGGCCCGACCTGGTGCTGGTGGCGCTGGGGGTGCCGCGGCAGGAAACCTGGATCGCCGCGCTCGGCGGCCGCCGCGGTGGCCTGTGGATGGGCGTGGGCGGCAGCTTTGACGTTTGGGCCGGGGTCAAAAAAAGGGCCCCCACCTGGATGGGGGCCCTGCGTATCGAGTGGATGTACCGGCTGATCCAGGAACCCAGGCGCTGGCGGCGGATGCTGGCGCTGCCGGCCTTCGCCTGGGCGGTGCTGCGGGGCGGCTGAGTGGGTCAGCGTTGACCCGCCCGTCAGCGGAAACCCTCAGCGGAAACCCACGGAGGCCTGCCACACGAAGGCCAGCAGCAGGAAGAACAGGGGGATGATCGGCAGGATGTCCACCAGGGGGGCAAAGGCCTGGTAGGCCTCCGGCAGCTTGGCGAGAGGCAGTTGGATCACCGGCAGCTGGGCCAGGGTCTGCAGGGCGTAAGCGGCCATCCCGGTACTGATGCGACAGGCGTGATCGGGACGCTACCACGTGTGGGCAGCCGGGGACTGGGGCTCCCAGGGAGCGAAATCCTCCGCAAAACAACCCTCCCGGATCGCCTGGGCCATGGCCCGGGTGAAGCGCGTCAGCTGGGTGATGTTGTGCAGGCTCAGCAGGACCTTGCCCAGCAGTTCCTCCGCCCGGATCAGATGGTGCAGGTAGGCGCGGCTGTGGTGCCGGCAGGCCGCACAGGGACAGCTGGCATCGAGGGGCTGATGGTCGTGGCGGAAGCGGGCATTGCGCAGGTTCCAGCGTTCCCCCCCCACCAGGGCCGTGCCATGGCGCCCCAGCCGGGTGGGCAGCACGCAGTCGAACAGGTCGAAGCCCTGGGACACCGCCAGAGCCATCTCCGGCAGGCTGCCCACCCCCATCAGGTAGTGGGGTTTGTGCTCCGGCAGCAGCGGCCCCAGCTGGCGCAGGATCCGGTGCATCTCCGCCGCCGGTTCGCCCACGCTCACGCCGCCCACGGCGATGCCGGGCAGGTCCATCGACGCCACCACCCGGGCCGATTCCGCCCGCAGTGCCGGGAAGCAGCCCCCCTGCACGATGCCGAACAGGGCCTGGTCGGTCCTGGTGTGGCTGGCGATGCAGCGCTCCAGCCAGCCATGGGTGCGCCGGCAGGCGGTCTCCACCTCCGCTTCGCTGGCCGGGTAGGGCGGGCACTGGTCGAAGGCCATCGCCACGTCCGCGCCCAGCTCCATCTGGATCGCCATCGCCCGCTCCGGCGTCAGCTCGATGCGGCGTCCGTCGCGGGGGGAGCGAAACGTCACCCCCTGGTCGTTGATGCGGTTGATGTCCCCCAGACTGAACACCTGATAGCCCCCGGAGTCGGTGAGCAGCGGCCCCGCCCAGCCCATGAACCGGTGCAGCCCCCCGGCCTCGGCCACGATCCCTTCGCCGGGCTGCAGATGCAGGTGATAGGTGTTGGCCAGCACCATGCGGGCGCCGGTGGCAGCCAGCTGAGCGGCTGTGATCCCCTTCACCGTGGCCAGGGTGCCCACGGGCATGAAACAGGGCGTGTCCACTGCGCCGTGGGGGGTGTGGAAGCGCCCGCAGCGGGCGCGGCTGCCAGCGCTGCGGGCGCTGATCGCGAAGCTGAAGGGCTCGCCGCTCACGGAGTGGCCGGGTGATTCGCCGCCGACGGGAGGAACGCTGATGGCACCGCACCGGAGCTGCGACGACGCTAGGGCGCAGCCGTTTCAAGCTCCGCCCTGGCTGCGGGATCTGGCCGGTGCCTGGGTGTTCTATTCCGTGCTTCCGGCCTGGCCCGCCATCCCGCCCCGCTTCGAGCGCATCGCCCGTTTCGCGCCGCTGATCGGTGTGGTGCTCGGTGGCCTGCAGGCGCTGCTGTGGCTGCTGAGTGAGGCCTGGCTGCCGGCCGGGGCCCGGGTGGCCCTGGTGATCGCCCTGGCCCTGGTGCTCACCGGGGGGCTGCATCACGATGGTGCCCTCGACACCGCCGATGGCCTGGCCGCCGGCCCCCGGGCCCTGGAGGCGATGCAGGACAGCCGGGTGGGGGCCGCGGCGGTGCAGGCGGCCCTGCTGCTGGTGCTGCTGCGGGCTGCCGGCCTGCTCTGCCTGGCCCCCGTCGCGGCGGGGATCGGCGCCGCCGCGCTGGTGTGGGCCGCCTTCTGGGGCCGGGTCGCGCCCCTGCTGGCGATGCACCGCTACCCCTACCTGCGCCAGGCTCCGGCCGCCGGCGGCACCGCCGCCTTTCACCGCCGCCACTGGGCAGGCCTGGCCGCCGAGCTGCTGCCGGCCCTGCTGGTGGCCGTGCCCCTGCTGGCCGCCACGGCGGTGGTCAGCGCCGCTGGGGACCGGACCCTGCCGGCTGCGCGGCTGATCGCCCTGGCCGGGGCGGGACTGGTGCCGGCCCTGCTGCTGCCCCGGTGGCTGGGGCGGCGCCTGGGCGGCCACAGCGGCGACAGCTACGGGGCCTGTGTGGAGTGGAGCGAAACCCTGGCGCTGCTGCTCAGCGGTCTGCTGTGGAGCGGGCTGTCCCTGCCGGTGGCAGGCTGAGCCGGAAGGCATTGCCGCGCTCCGGCAGGGAGCCGTCCACCTCCAGGGGAGAGGCCGCCAGGCACAGATCTCCCCCCAGCCGGCGGGCCAGCTGGCGGCCCAGGGCCAGCCCCAGCCCGGTGCCCGGGAGATCGGCCCCGCTGCTGCCGCGCTCGCCCGGTTCGAAGATCCGCTCGCGCTCGCCCGCGGCGATCGGCTCGCCGCCATCCCACACGGTGAGCGTCCAGCCTCCGCCCGCGCGGGGGGCCACGTGCAGCCCCACCGCTGTGCCGGGCTGGCTGTAGCGGAAGGCGTTCTCGAGCAGGTTGGCGACGATCTCCGCCACGCTGCCGGCATCGCCGCGCCAGTCGGGCAGCTGCGCCGGCGGGACCCAGCGCCGGGATTGCAGCGCCGCCGTGGCCGCAGCCCGCTGGAGCAACGGCTGCATCAGGGGCTCAAGGTTCTGCTCCCCGCCGCCCCCGAAGCTGGGTGGCAGCAGCAGCGGGGCCACCAGCTCGGCGCCGCTGAACACCGCGACGCCGCTCTCCAGGCCATCAATGGCGTCCACATAGCGCCGCAGCTGCTGCTCCTCCTGCAGCAGGCCCTCCACCAGGCTGCGGTTGCGGCTGTCGCCCTCAAGCCGGCGCAGCAACAGCTGGCCGAAGGTGCGCAGAGCGGCCAGGGGATTGCGCAGCTGGTGCAGCAGCACCCGCAACTGCTCCTGCTGCATCCGCAGCTGCTGTTGCAGGCGCGTGTGTTCCAGATCGAGGCAGAGTCCCTCGGTGAGGCAGAGCGCCACGGCCTGCAGTCGCTGGCGCAGGGGTTCGGGCCAGGGCAGCTGGCTGGTTTCCACCTGCAGGGCCCCCAGCAGCACACCCTGGTGGCGCAGGGGCAGCCAGCGGCGCCGCTCTTCCGGAGCCCTCAGCGGGCTGTCCGCCGCCAGCGCTGGCAGCGTCCGCCCGGCCGTGGGCCACTGCCCCACGGGAATCAGGCTGGGAGTCTCGGCTGGCCCCGGCTCGGTGACATAGACCACCAGGGAGGCCACGTCGCCCCGGTCGGCGAACTGGGCCAGCTGGAAATTCAGCAGGCTCAGAAACCGCTTGGAGACTGGCATCG
>REEV01000087.1 GCA_007694915.1 Cyanobium sp. PLM2.Bin73
CCAACCTGGGCATGGAAGTGATGCACGAGCGCAACGCGCACAACTTCCCGCTCGATCTGGCTGCCGCGGAAGCCACCCCGGTGGCGCTGAGCGCCCCGGCGATTGGCTGAGGCCAGCCAGCCCGGCTGATCAGCCCAAGCGAGACGGAATCTCGGCTGCCCCCTCCCGGACGGGAGGGGGTTTTTTCATGGCTGGAACTGGTAGCAAAGCAAGCCGCCCGTTGCCAGTGGCTCACTGGGCTCGTGAAGCGCAGCCGGTGATGGAGGTGACAGGGCCCAGGCGCAAGGGGGGAGCTCGACGCCGCCCGCCCCACTCGACAGATCCGTTACAGACTGTTACGGTGTTTGTAACACCGCTTAACAGACGTGTCTGACACCACCCCCCGCTTCGGCTTCAGCGCCTTCGCCGAAACCTGGAATGGCCGCCTGGCCATGCTCGGCTTCGTGATCGGCCTCGGCACCGAGCTGCTCACCGGCCAGGGCATCCTCTCCCAGATCGGTCTGGGTTGATCGCCATGGTCTCCTTCGTGCTCTCACGCCCCAGCGATCTCGCCCCGCACAACCCCCGATGACCAGCACCCAGCAGATCGGCCTCGGTGCCCTGGTGGACGGCTATGCCGCCTGCCGCACCCAGTTACTGCCCTTCTGCTTCTGAGGCTTGTCCCCGAACCCAGAATCCCATCAACCCCCAGGCCTGGCCTGGGGGTTTTGTGTTGCCGCCCCGGGCTCTGCGGGAACGGCAGCGGATTGGCCTGACCGCTGGCCTGAACCGGTTTTCGAAGGACGGGATCAGGGCGGGCTGCGGGGCCGGCCACGGCATCGACGTCAATCTCGGCCAGGCCCATGAATCGGCCCTCAAGGAAGCCGAGACCGATGCCATGAAGCGGGCGCTGATGACCTTTGGAAACCCGTTCGGCCTGGCGCTCTACGACAAGCGGCAGCGGGAGGTCACCAGCTCAGCCACGGAAGCAGGTGAGCAGGGCCATCGGGGTCTGGGCCCTGCCGGCCACCAATCCGTCGTGCGCAGCATCCAGGGACGACGGCCGCACAGCCGCTCGGCTCAGGGGCTGGGGTCGCAGCAGGGCCAGCAGAGCCGAAGCATCGCGATCCTGGTGCTGACCACCACCAGCTGGCCCCGGATTCGCCAGGTCACAGGCGAGATCCGAGCCGCCATCGCCACCATCGAGGGCGGTGTCTACATGGAGTTGCCGATTCCATGAACACCTCTGCCTCACCTCCCATGCCGAGACACCTGGCCCGCACCGCTGGGGTAGTGGCCCTGCTCATCGGTGCCATTGGCCCAGCTGCGCTGGCGGAACCCTGGAAGACCTGCGCATTCAACGACCAGCCGATCCGCTGCCGCGACAGCCACTCGCTCGACGGCACGGTGCGCATTGCCTGGGAGCGGGAGGTGCTGATCCAGGGCAACACCGTGTTCACCAACCCGGCCAACGGCAACCGGATCTTTGTGCCGCTGCGCTGAGGCGGTAGCGACCTGTACAGACCACTGGCTGCGAGGAGCACAGCACGACGTCCCGACTCCTGCTAGTACAAGTGTACGCATGCACAGAGGGCCATGGGCTCCCGTCTCCGCCGCTCCTCCTCCCCAGAGCCGCCCAGCGGCAAGCTCGAGCTGCCCGTCGACGAGTGGCCCTATCTCGACCAGCAGCAACTCCAGCCCAGCCGCAGCCGCATGGTCTGCATGACCTGCCATTTCTTCCGTCACCACAGCGGCGTCAACTGCATCCCGCTGCTCACCTGTCAGCTGCACCAGGGCTTGCTTGCCCACGGGGAGCACCTCACCCACCGCTGCCCCAACTGGACAGAAGACCTCGCCCGCCTGCGCGGCTGGGCCCCAGAGGCCGGCTGATCCGGCCATGGCCGCCAAGTGCTGCTGCACCCGCCTCTCGTTACGGCAGTCCCATCCAGCAGCCTGATCAGAAGCGTCACCAGCCATCGGGGATCTGAGCGACTCAGTGGCGATGACGGTGATGGGCATCACTCACATGGGGGTGGGCATGCTCCATGTCCTCGTGACGATGTTCGTGGGCATGCCAGAACGGGCGGTCGGAGCGCATGCCGCTGAGCTCCTCAGCGCTGTGGGAATGGTCGTGATGGGGGTCGTCGAGGGCGCAGGGGTCATGGCGACGTGGGTCATGGCGATGCCGATGGGCGTGCTGAAGCCGTTCGTGAAGGTGCCAGTGGCTGTGCGCGTCGCGCAGGAGCAGCACAATCCCGGTAACCATCAATCCAGCCGCGATCAGCAGAGGACCTGTCGGGGCTTCCCGCAGCACCAGCACGGAAAAGAAGGCGCCCACGAACGGGGCACTGGCGAAGATCACGGCTTCCCGGGCTGCCCCCAGGGCCCGCAAGGCCAGCAGATCGAGCCAGATCGAGAGGCCATAGCCCAGGGCACCGATCAGCAGCAGGGCCGCGATCACCGGCGGGGCAGGGAAGCGATGGCCCAGGAGCTGGGCCAGGCCCAGCATCGGCAGGGAGGCGCCAACAGCCTTGATGGACGCGATCTGGAGCGGATCGCGCAGGCTCAGGCGCTGGCTGAGGTTGTTGTCGATCCCCCAGGCCAGGGTGGCCAGGGCGATCAGTCCGGCACCCTGCCAGCTGGCTCCGCTCAGCGACCCCTCCGAGAGAACCACAGCTCCCGCAATCGTGAGCACTGCGGCCAGCAGGGCCCGGCGGCCGAGGTGCTCCCGCCCCACCAGCACCGCAATGGCCAAGGTGAATACAGCTTCCAGGTTGAGCAGCAGGGAGCTGGATGCCGCCGGCAGACGCGCCAGACCCAGCACCAGCGCCACCGGGCCGATCACACCGCCGAGCACGGTGAGGGCCATCAGGGCCGGCCAGTCGGCGCGGCGCACGGGCGTTTCCGTGTCCGCTCGATGCCGCCCCCGAGGCCGCGGCTGGGCCAGCGCCACCGGCACCAGGGCCAGGCTGGCGCCGCCGTAGAGCACCGCAGCAATGCTCAGAGCTGATCCTGCCCCTGTGAGGGTGCTGATCAGCGGCGCACTGCAGCCGAACAGGACGGCTGCTCCGAGGCCCGCCAGCTGGCCATGACCCTCAGGCGTCATGCGCGAACCGTGGACCTGGGCAGCAGCCAGGCCCCGTACCGGGCATAGAGGGCCGGCAGCACCAGCAGCGTGAGCATCGTGGAAGTGATCAGGCCGCCGAGCACCACGATCGCCAGGGGCTGGAGGATCTCGTTGCCGGCCCCGAAGGCCAGGGCGAGGGGCAGCATGCCCAGGGCCGAGGTGAGGGCGGTCATCAGGATGGCGTTGAGCCGCTCCAGGCTGCCGCCGCGGATCACCTCCTCCAGGGCCTCGCCGGCGGCATGCCGGCGGTTGTAGTTGTCCACCAGCAGCAGGCCGTTGCGCACCGCCACGCCGAACAGGGTGATGAAGCCGATCAGCGAGGCCACCGACAGCACCCCGCCGCTGAGCAGCACGGCCACCAGTCCGCCCACCAGCGCCAGGGGCAGGTTGATCAGGATCGCCACGGTGGCCGGCCACGACGACACCGCGATCCACATCAGCAGGGCAATCACAACGGCAGCGATCAGGCTGTAGATCAGCAGACTCGCGGTGGCGCGCTCCTCAGATTCGAACTGGCCGCCGTAGCGGATCGAATAGCCGCTGGGCAGCTGGATGCTGCGCTCGATCGTGGCCTGGATCTCGTTCACCACCGGGCCCAGGGCGCGGCCGCTCACGTTCGCCGACACCACGATCAGACGGGAGACGTCCTCCCGGTTGACGAGGTTGGCACCCATGCCGTACTCCACCGTCGCCAGATCCCCCAGGGGCACCATCGCCCCTGCCGGCGTGGCGATCGGGATGGCACGCATGGCATCCAGGTTGTTGCGGGCCGCTTCCGGGATGCCCACAAACACATCGATGCGGTGGGGGCCATCGACGAGCTGGCTCACCACCTTGCCGTTGAGAGCGATCTGCACCTGCTCGGCCAGTCGCTGCATCGACAGGCTCCGCTCCGCCGCCGCCTCACGGTTGAACTGCACCTGCACCTGGCGGATCGGCAGCTGGGGTTCCAGCTGAAGGTCCACCACGCCCTGGATCGCTTCGATGGCATCGCGCACCTGCTCGCCGATGCGGCGCAGCTCCGCCAGATCCGGGCCGTAGATCTTGATGGCGATGGCGCTGCGCACCCCCGAGAGCACTTCATCCATGCGGTGGGAGATGAAGCCGCCGATGTTCGGTGCCACCCCGGGCAGGCGCAGAAAGGCCTTGCGCAGCTCAGCGATGGCGGCGGGGCGATCGGCCATGGCCCGATCGCTCAGCTCCACATCCACGTGGGCCAGGTTCACCCCGGCGCCGTCGGCATCGCCGGGGGCGCGGCCGGCCCGCACCTGCACCCAGTCGATGAGCGGGTTGTCCTTGAGGGCCTGGGTGAGGGCCAGACCGGCCCGGCTGGTCATCTCCAGGGACACCCCGGGGTAGAGCACCATCGAATTCACCAGCGACCGCTCGCGGAACTCGGGCAGGAACACCCGCCCCAGGCTGGGCAGGATCAAGGTGGTGGCCACCAGCAGGGACAGCGCCAGCGCCAGGATCCGGCGCGGTGAGCGCAGCACGGCCTCCAGCAGCGGGCGGTAGAGGGTTTCGGCCTGGTTGGCGATCCAGGTGTTCTCGGCCGGCAGCCGCACCGTGGCCAGGAGGATCGCGCACAGGGCCGGCGACAGGGTCACCGCCACCAGGGTGGAGGCCGCGATCGAGGCCAGATAGGCCAGACCCATCGGCGCGAAGATCCTCCCTTCCACACCCGTGAGCGAGAAGATCGGCGCGAACACCACCAGGATGATCACGGTGGAGAGGATCACCGGTTGGCGCACCTGCACAGAGGTGCGGAACACCACCTCCAGAGGATCGACGGGCCGCTCAGCCTGCTGATTGCGGCGCAGGCCGCGGTAGCAGTTCTCCATGTCGACGATCGAGTCGTCGACCACCGATCCGATCGCCACCACCAGTCCGCCGAGGGTCATGGTGTTGATCCCCAGCCCCAGGGCCTTTATCACGGACAGGCCGATCAGCAGCGACAGCGGAATGGCGCACAGGCTGATCACGGCAGCCCGCCAGTTCATCAGGAACAGCACGATCACCAGCGAGACGATCACCACCCCCGCCAGCAGGGACGAACTGACGTTGGCGATGGCGGTGTCGATGAAGTTCGCCTGCCGGAAGGTGCGGTGCAGGGCGACATCGCCGGGGAGGCTGCGGCTGATGGCGGCGAGCCGTTGTTCCACGGCCCGGGTCACCGAGGGGGTGTCGACATCGGGCTGCTTGTTGATCATCAGCACCACCGCCGGCTCACCGTTGAAGCTGGCGTCACCGCGGCGCAGGGCCCCGCCCTGGCGGATGTCGGCCAGCTCCGAGAGCCGCAGCGCCTCGCCGTCGGCCGTGATGACGATGGAGCTGCCCAGGTCATCGGCGCTGCGGGCCGTGCCATCCACGCGGAGCAGGGTTTCCTGGCCGCCGCCGATCAGGAAGCCCCCTGGGGCCGTGGCGCTGGCCTGGGCGGCGGCATCCGCCACCGCCTGCAGGGACACGTTGCGGCTGCGCAGCGTGTCGGGATCCACCCAGATCTGCTGCTGCAGGTCATCGCCGCCGTAGAGCGTCACCTGGGCGACGCCGGGAATCTCCAGGAGCTGGTGTTTAAAGCTGGACTGCACCAGCCGTCGCAGCTCCAGTGGGCTGGTGGGCCCGGGTCTCTTGAGGGTGAAGGCGACCTGGAGGATCGTGCCCAGGGGCGACACCAGCGGCGAGATCTGCGGTGCGCTGGCGCTGGCGGGAAGGTCGCCGGAGATCGGCTGCAACCGTTCGGCAACGGCCTGCCGGGCCTGCTCGATATCGGCGCTCTGATCGAACACCACCTGCACCATCGAGAGGCCCACCCTGGAGGAGGAGCGCACCGTGTCCACCCCGGGCAATCCGTTCACGGCCGATTCGATCGGCACGGTGATGCGCGCTTCCACCTCCTCCGGCGAGAGGCCATCGGCGATGGTCTGCACATCCACCTGCGGCGGTGCAAACGCGGGAAACACATCCAGCGGCATCTGGCGCACCGCCACCAACCCCCAGAGGCTGACCACGATCGCCGCTGCCACGATCAGCCAGCGGCGGGCGATCGAGAACCGCAGCGTGGCGTTCAGCAGGCGCTCAAGCATCCCTTCTGCCGCCGCGGCTGAGGGCGAAAGCGCCCGCTGCCAGCACCACCACAGCGCCGGCGATCAGGGCCGGAGCCGGCAGGCTGCGACCTGCGGCTGGCTGTGCCTGCTTACCGCCCGACTCTTCTGCTGACTCGGCCCCTGCCGCCGGTTCGGCCTGCTCCGTTTTCAGCGATTCGGCATAGAGGGAGAGCGCCCCTGAGATCACCACGTCATCGGTGGGATCGATGCCCGTGGTCACCACAACCCGGTCTCCCTGGCCGCCCCCGGTCTCCACGTACACCGGGTCGTAGGTCGTCTCGGTCTGCACGAACAGCAGCGGTTGGCCATCGGCATCCACCACGGCCGTGCCGGGCACCGTGAGGCCATCTGGGCCGGCCTCCGGCATGGCCGTGGCCACACCCATCAGGGCGTCGCTCTCACGATTGCGGCGCACCTGCCGGGCCTCCCCCTGCTGCTGGAACTCATCGCCATGGCCCACATGGGCCAGGGCCACCGGAGCGGCGGCGGGGACGGCGACGAGGGCTGCGGCCAGGGTGGCAGCGGAGAGGCTGGCGCTGGCGGCGATCGGGATGAGCCGGTGGATCACGGCCGGGGCGTCGAACGATCGGCGGAGGATCGCGCAGCCGGGATGAAAACCAGGTGAAATCCCCTGTGCTGCCTACCATCTCTGCCGGAATCCAGAGCCGATGCCGCTGCGGATCCTGCTGATCGACGACGAGGAGGATCTGGCGGCCGCCATCCAGGCGGTGCTGCAGCGGCAGGGCCATGTGGTGGACCGCTGCGGCGACGGCCTCGAGGGCTGGGCCCTGCTGGCCAGCACGCTGGCGCGCTACGAGCTGGCGGTGGTGGACTGGATGCTGCCGGGCCTGAGCGGTGTTGATCTCTGCCGCCGCGCCCGGGCAGCACACCTCTCCCTGCCGCTGCTGCTGCTCACCGCCCGCGCCACCACGGCCGATCGGGTGGAGGGGCTGGATGCCGGTGCCGACGACTACCTCAGCAAGCCCTTTGCGTTGGAGGAGTTGCTGGCCCGGGTGCGGGCGTTGCAGCGCCGCTACCCCGGCTACCGCGAGCCGCCCCTGGAGGCGGGCGTCTTCCAGCTCGACCCGGCCGAGAGTCGGTTGCGGGTCAGCACCGCTGAGGGTGTGGTGAGCGTGGAGCTGTCGGCCAAGGAGCGCCAGTTGATGGCCTATTTTCTGGAGCATCCCGGCCAGATCATTCCGGGCTCGCGGTTGCGCAGCCAGCTCTGGGACCTGCACCAGGATCCGGTGAGCAATGTGGTGGCGGCCCAGGTGCGGCTGCTGCGGCGCAAGCTGGCGGCCCATGGCCTGCCCTCACCGATCGCCACGGTGCCCGCCAAGGGCTATCGGTTTGATCCGCGGCTCGGCTCCGAGCCGTGAGCGAGCACAGCCGCTCAATGGAGCCCGGGCTGCTCTGGCGCGCCCGCCTGCGGCTGGCCGCCCTGTCGCTGCTGGTGATGGGCACGATCCTCTACGCCGCGGGCCTGGCCATGGGCCGGCTGCTGCTGCAGACCCAGCAGGCGGCCATCCAGCGCGAGCTGCAGACGCTGGCCGGCACCCTGCACGACAGCCTCAAACCCGCCTTGCCGCCGGCTGCTCAGCCCTCCGCCCCCCTCGTGGCCGTGCTGCCCGGCCTCTGCGTCGTGGGTGAACCCTGCTCCGCGCCCGATGCCCTGATCCAGCCCCATGCGGTGAGCGCCAGCGATCCGGAGCGCTTCCAGCTGCGGCTCCTGGATCATCACGGGGAGCTGATCGCCTCGTCTCCGGGCCCCCAGCCACCGGCATCGGCATCGGCATCGGAAGCAGAGCCCGTTCAGCCGGGACTGCAGCTGCAGCGGGATCAGTCCGGCGCACGCTGGGCCACCTACACCATCCATCTGCACCATTCCCACGCGCCCGGCGAACCCACCTGGGGCTACCTGCAGATCGCCAGCAGCCTGGCCGCCCTCGATGCGGAGGCGGAGCGGTTGTGGTGGCTGGGCCACGGGGTGTTTGCCCTGGCGATGCTCGGCATGGCGGCCGCCAGCTGGTGGCTGGCGGGGCTGGCGATGGCCCCGTTGCTGGAGGCCTACCGGCGTCAGCAGCAGTTCAGCGCCGATGTGGCCCATGAGCTGCGCACGCCGCTGGCCAACCTGCTGGCCGTGGTGGAGGCAGAGCGCAACACAGCGGCCGGCTCGAGCCTGGATCGGGTACTGGTCCAGGGACGGCGGCTGCAGCGCCTGATCGCCGATCTGCTGCTGCTGGCCAGCCTGGAGCGCCCCTGCCCCCAGAGCCTCAAGGCGCTGTGTGACCTGGCCGAGATCACGGCCGACGTGGTGGATGACTTCGAGGAGGCGGCGGCCGCCGCCGGCGTGACGCTGGAGCAGGCCATCCAGGCGCCCAGCGCCAGGGTGCTGGGCATCGCCTCAGAACTGAGTCGACTGGTGATCAACCTGCTCAGCAACGCCATTCAGCACAGCCCGTCTGGTGGAACCGTCTGCCTGGAGCTGGATCAGCGGGGCGGCGAGATCAGCCTGCGCATCCGCGACAGCGGGCCCGGCATTCCAGCGCTCGAGCAGGGGCGCATCTTTGATCGCTTCACCCGCCTGGATCCCGCCCGTTCGCGCCAGCAGGGGGGCACGGGCCTGGGGCTGGCCATCGCCCAGGCGATCGCCCGCCGCCATGGCGGGCTGATCACGGTGCGATCAACGCCGGGGGCGGGCAGCACCTTCAGCGTTCAGCTGCCGGACGCCGGCCGCCACAGGCCTGCCAGCTCGCGAGCATGCGCGTCAGCTCGCCATGCAGGTGTTGCAGATCGCTGATGCGCTGCTCGATCTCACCGGCCTTGCTGCCGATCGTGGCCCGGAGTTCGTCGCAGTGGCAGATGCCGGAGCGGCGGGCCTTCAGCACCTCGCCAATCGTGACCAGAGGGATCTCCAGACCCCGCAGCATGCGGATCAGCGCCAACTCATCGAACACCGTCTCATCAAAGAGGCGGTAGTGCCCTTCGCTGCGGGTGCTGGGTTGCAGCAGCCCCTGATCGCAGTAGAAGCGGATGGTTTTCACCGACACGCCGGAGCGCTGGGCCACGGCGCCGATCTTCTGGAGCACGGGGGAGGAAGCCAAGGCGAGCCGAGATCCAGACACTTGACTCTCCATCGGCAGGAGAGTGCATGGTAAGAGGACGTCTTGTCCCCCTCCATGCGTTCGCTGATTGCTCCACTGCTGCTCGCCGGGATCTGGGCGGCTCCAGCCCCGGCTCAGGCCGGTTCCCACCAGCACCACCACCACCAGCATCACAAGCACCAGGCCCCTGAGCAGCAGCGGCCCAGCCCCATTCCGGACGGTGCCGGTCACGGTCACGGTCACGGTCACGGAGATCACAGCCACGACGTCGGCCCGGCGGGCTCCACCTACGACCTGCGCTGGCTCGACGCGATGGTGCAGCACCACACCGGGGCGCTGCGCATGAGCGAGATTGTGTTCAACATCGGCTCCCCCGGTGTGGGCGCCCTGGCCACCGAGATCTGGCGCGAACAGGCCCGGGAAATCAGGGCGATGGGCCTGTGGCGCAGGGCCTGGTTTCCTGAGGCGCCGGTGTATCCGGTGGCCCTGCAGCCCGGCGGCGATCCGAACACCATGGCGGGCCTGCAGCGCATGAGCGCCGCCCAGATCGAGGCGATGCGGATGATGGGCGAGCCCCCCAGCCGCGACAACCGGGTGGTGTGGTTTCTCGAGGGAATGCTTGCCCACCACGGCGGCGCCCTGGAGATGGCCCACGACGCCCTGGAGAAGTCCACCAACACCACCGTGCGGCGACTGGCCCGGGAGATCATCGTGGCCCAGCGCCGGGAAATCATCGCGCTGCGCCGCATGCTCAGGCACGAAGGTCTTGACAAGCCTGAGTACCACAAGTTCGACAGCCTTTTTACGTTCTGATTGAGCTTCTGAACACTCACAGACCACGGCACTACACCCTGTTGATGATGCTGACGCGCACGTTGATCCCGCTCCTCGTCCTGGCAGTTCTCGGTGTCGCCAGTGCCAGCCAGGCGCATCCGAGGGGGCTCTACGACACCCAGCGGGAAGCCGAGCAACGGGCCCGGGAGCTGGGCTGTCAGGGCACCCATCTGAACAACGGCAAGTGGATGCCCTGCAGCCATGAAGCTGAGCTGCACAAACACCTGCGTCACCACTGAGCGCCATGGCAGTTCTCACCAGATCACGGTTTCGCAAGCTGCACCGCTGGGTGGTGCCGATCTGCGCAGCACCGCTGTTGCTCACCGCCGCCACGGGTTCGCTCTACACCCTGCTGCTGGAGCAGGGGATCGACGCCTTCTGGCTGGTGAAGATCCACACCGGCCGTTTCGGGCCGATCAACCTGCAGCCCTACTACTCCGGGATCCTGGGAATCCTCACCCTGATCACCATCGCCTCGGGCATCGGGCTGCTGGTCAGCCGCCCAAGGCGGCCCCCGTTGAGGTGGCCGGCTGCATGATCGGGGGGCAAACCCGGCCCCCTGAGCGCCACCGTGGGACCCGATGGCTCAGAAACCTGAGCCGGGGGTCTTCAGGAAGGCCAGCTCCTCAACGCTCGACACCCTGCCAAGAGCAGCGTTGCGATGGGGGAAGCGGCCAAAGCGGGCGATCACATCGCGGTGGCGGCGGGCGAACTCGGCGGTGCGCGCGTCGGTGAACTGCTCGAACAGCGGCACTGCGGCCTCCTGCACCCCCAGCTCCTCGCTGTGCATCTGGGGCATCAGCCAGAACTGCCGCCGCGGTTGCTCCGGTTCGGCCGCCACCCAGCCCCGTTCCACCGCCGCCTGGCTCAGGGTCAGGGCCTGGCCATCACCGGCGAAGGCCATGGCCGTCTCGCGCCAGATCTGGCGGGGGACCTGATCCAGCAGCAGCACCAGCGCCAGGCCGCTCTGGGGTTCCCTGCCCCAGCCGCTCAGCTGGCCCTGGATCGCCTGCCGGGTGAGGCCAATGAAGCGCTCCCGCACCTGGCCGTCGAAGGCCGGGTCCTTGCCGAACCACTGCTGCGGCGACGTCTCCTCAAACCAGAAGCGCAGCACGCCGGTCGCGGCGATGGGGGCGACGGCGGCCAAGGGGCTGGGGTGGGAACGGGTCTCAGTCACCCTGCCTGGCAAACCACGGGAGATGCCGCTTCTGGCGTCGATCGTCATGGGCAGTGCGGACGGGCCATGCACCCCTCAGCCCAGCCAGCCCCGCACTGACGTCAGCCGCGTCGCCTCCTGCACCGCCTCGATGCAGCGATGGGCACGGCGCTTGGCATCGTCCTGGCTACCGGCGCGGGCGATGTAGGCCTCCATCGCCTCCGGCGTTTCGATCACCGCCAGCAGTCCGGCCAAACGGCCGCCGAGGGAGCCATCGGCCAGCAGCCGGCAGCACCGGCAGCGCCAGCACCCCAGCAGGCCGATTCGATCGACCCGGCCCTGGTGCCCCTCGATCCGGCCGCCATCCGCCAGCTGCACGCCACGATCCGCACCCTGCCCGCGTTGGTGCGGATCGTGGGGTTCAGCAAGGCCTTCCACAAGCGCTTCCAGATCCCGGCCGATGCCCCCTCGATCGCTGATCGCATCTGCCAGCGCAGACATCACGACTGGATCGAGGCGTTTCTTGTCTCGCACCGGTAGGTGCACTCAGCAAGGCAGCACCACCAGGTGAATGGAGCCGCTGCCCTGCAAGGGGCCTGATCCGATCAGACTTCCCCTCACTGATCCGGCCCTGCATTCTCCAGCCATGCGCCATTCGCTCGGCAAGTTCGTCGCCACGGCTGCTATCGCAGCTTCCGTGCTACATCTCCAGATCATCGGCCTGCGCGATCGCCATGCCACCGGTGACTGGGGCGACCTCAGCGACGAAGACAAGGCCGCCAACGACAACGCCGGCAGCACAGGCAACGGCCGCCTCTTCTCCAGCCACGCCACCAGCGCGCAAGGAAAGCTCTGGTTGATCACCGACGACTTCCGGGGGAGGGCGAGGGGCTGATCACCACGGTGATGTTTCGCGAGGACTACTGATGGCGGAAGCACCCCTTGAGTCAAGGGTTCCTCCGCAGCCGACGAATCCGCAGGGCAATACGACCTCGCTCCGACAACCGACGGGGCCAGAGCCGAGGGCGTCGCGACAGACCGATCCCAGACGAGGCCCGACACAGGAGGGCCTCAAGCTGGAGAAGACCGGAGCAAGGCCACGGCGGGGGGACGGTTCCCTTTACTGCGCTGGAATTGCCAGTACCGTGAAATTTATGTCTTGGACCGCTTAAAGTCCCTGCCAGAAGTATGTTTATTTTTTCCTGGGTACGGATTATGGCTAGGAAAGATATGGGCGAGCGAAACACCGATGCGCGTTCCAAATTCGGCGATACGCCTAGCAACGACATACCTTCACTCACCGCCTCGCTCGACGAGCTGCTCGACCACGCGACGCTAGACCCAGATGGACATACGGGCCGCATGATCGCTGTCTTCGCCGAGGGTATCGAGACCGATACGTCGGAGATCATGGAACAGGCGTTCTCCGCGACTCCGGCGCACAGCCATGATTTCGGCGAGGACGCGGTGGATTTCTCGGCCCTTGGAACCGCCGACGCGCTCACCTTCGACAATCTCGGCATCGCCGTGCTCGGCGGTCCCGCAGCCGCAGCAGCAAACGAGATTAGCGAAAGTGCCGACGGGGATATAGCAGAGACCATGGAGCGACCTTACGTCCTCGTGCCAGAGACAATGGAGTTCATCATGGCGATGGATCCGGCGAGCTATCTCCGCGGCTTCCGCGCAGCGTCGGACCGCATTGCGACTGATCTGCTCGACAACATGCCGGAGCTCGCGCCCGAACTCGATCTCGACGAAGGCGCTGACACGGCTTCCGTGACCTGGGGACTGTCGGTTACCCGCGCCCCCCTAAGCCCATTTACTGGGCGCGGCATCCGGGTCGCGATCCTCGACACCGGACTCGACTTCGGCCATCCGGACTTCGTCGGGCGTCGCATCCTGGCGCAGTCCTTTATTGCGGGCGAATCGCCGCAGGACGGCAACGGGCACGGCACGCACGTGGCCGGCACTGCTTGCGGGCCGCGCGTGCCACGCACCTCTGCGCCGCGCTACGGCATCGCACATGGATGCGACATCCTCGTTGGAAAGGTATTGAGCAACGCTGGCTCGGGCCCAACCGCCTCCATCCTGGCGGGCATCAACTGGGCGCTGCAAAACGGGGCGCAGGTCATCAACATGTCTCTCGGCAACCGCACCCGGACCCCGGCGCTGCACTACAACCAGGCGGGACAGCGAGCGCTGGCGCAGAACTCACTCATTATCGCAGCGGCTGGAAACTTTAACGAGCCTACTGGGCAGCCAGCGAACTCGCCCTCAATCATGTCGGTCGCCTCTATCACCTCCACCATGCAAAAGTCAACTTTCTCCAACCACGGCAAGGTGGAGATCTGCGCGCCCGGGTCCTCAATCGACTCCGCCCTGCCCCGTCCGCGGCTGCGCGGCTTCCTAAACGGCACTAGCATGGCCGCACCGCATGTAGCTGGCATCGCGGCCCTACAGTCGCAGGGTCGCGCCCTTCGGGGTATCGCCTTGTGGCGTCACCTCCAGGCGACCGCTCGCCGACTAACGCTGCCCACCGCCCAACAAGGAGCAGGGATGGTTCGTTCCTAACAGTGTGAATAAGTGCCGGCGCACCGACTACGTATCGGAGTCTCGCTGGGAGCAGGCAACCCTCAAAAGGAAGACCATGGCCTTCATCGTCACGATCGATCCATCCGAGAGCATGCAGAGAGTTTTAGACCAATTGAGCCAGACCAGCTTCCAAGTGTCCTCTGTAATGGCGGAGCTGCACTTGGTGGCTGGCGAGGCGGACGATGCCACGCTCGCTCGAGTCCTCAGGATTCCAGGCGTTACTGGCGTTGAGGAGGACACCATGATTCATCTCGACCCTCGGGAGATCCCGAAGATGGGTTCTGGCTGGCCGCGCGATGACGACCAGCGCGCCATGCCGCCGCTACATGGGTCATCCTGGCGTAGCCCGGCTTGGGAGGATACCAGTAGCTCATAAAGTTGCGCTAGCGCTCTCAATCGATTGCTCGAAGTGAGGTCAGACCAGGCTGGAAGCCCCAGTCGAATAGTTGCTCTATCTCGAGCACGACCTGCTGGTGAAAACCCGCAGCCGCAAGGTCTGCATCACCTGCCACAGTTCAGGCACCACGCCGGGGTGAACTGCATCCTCCTGCTCACCTGTTAGCTGCACCAGGGCCTGCTCGCCCACGGGGAGCACCTCACCCACAGCTGCCCCAGCTGGACCGAGGACCTCACCCGCTACCGCGGCTGGGCACCGGAGGCCGGCTGAAGGAACCACAGTCCCCGATGAGCACCACCAACGTCTACAAACACGGTGACATCGTCGCCGTGGCCAACACCCATTACTGCCCAGCCTTTGTGGGGCGGATCGATCGGATTCACCACGACACCGACCCTGTCTGGATCAGCCTGATTGACATCGATAACGGTGAATGGCGTGGGGCCCAGCTGCAGCATGTGGTGGGGAAACTCAAGCGCGGCGATCCGATCTGTCAGGACAGGTTGTTTGCTGATCTCTCCCTGCCCTCCCACCAGCCCCGGGAGGACCCGCCGGGAGTTGGGGTGGTGTTTGCCCGGTGAGTGAGAACAGAGCCGTCGCACCTGCACCGCCTTCTGCGCCACCAAGTCCACTGGCGCCCGCCCCTGGCTCAGGGTCCGGGCTGGGCTTTGCCATCAGCGCTCACGCGGTAGGCCCGCCCATGCAGCAGCAGCCCATGGCGACTCCAGGCGTGCACAGTGAAGCCATCGCGCTCTCGGCCTGGCCCGTTCAGCACCGTCTGGCAGCACTGGTGCTGGCGTCCCTGCTGCTGCTGGCCCCGGCCTGCGCGGCACCGGGATGAGACCATCACCGTGCGGCTGGCCTGAGGCCAGGGAGTACTTGCAACAGGGCCTCCCCATCGGCCAGCAGGTGAGGCTCGATGTCAAGACCACCGACCGCTA
>REEV01000110.1 GCA_007694915.1 Cyanobium sp. PLM2.Bin73
GGGAAAAGTCGATCCTTCAGGAGGACTGATGGTTCAGCTGCTGGCCGGCAGCAACCGCAATCAGGCAGGGGCTGCCCGGGGGTTCCCCCAATCTGATCGCTGATGCGGTTGAGCTGCTGCAACACCATCTGTTTGCTGGAGGAGTCGCACACCACGCCGCCCACCCGCTCCGCATCACGGATCGAAAGGGTTCATCACCGGGACACCGGTGGGGATGAAGTCAGCTGCGCGGCATCGCCATCGAGCGGCAACACCCGCTCGCCATAGTCCTGCAGTAGCGGCGCCAGCCAGGCTTCCAAGGAATCGGCCTGCGATTGATCGCCATGGTGCCGGATCAGATCAACGCCCCGCCTGAGCTCTCCGATGGTGATGGCCGAGAGAAACAGGGGCCTCACTGATCACATTGGTGTCAATCAAATACATCGGCGCTGGCGCCTCCGTCCTGATGACGCGCGAAGTCGGCGTCACGGCCCACATCCGGCATGGCCGCCAGGCTGGCGCGGTGCTCAGCCGCGGCACTGCGGCCATGGTCACCGGCACGCTTCTTGAGCGCGCGCACCACGGCTGGATCGACACCGCGCACCAACAGGTCGGCCATTCCGCCCTGTCGGCTGACAGCAACGCCATCGCGAATCTGCAGGCCTCCCCCCCCCGCCGGCCGCGACCCCGCTGCTGACACCGAAGACCTCTATGGCCTCGACGAGCTGCTGGCGCTGGCCGGTGAGCGGCTGGGGGAGGAGACGATCACCCTGGGCCGCCTCCATGAGGTGCTGCAGATCATGATCGGCTGGCAGGACATGAACCTGCACCAGTTCATCACCGGCGAGCGCTTCGATCGACGGGCGGTGAACACGGCCCTGTGGTGGTGGGTCAAGGCCCGGCGGCATCCATCACATCCAGCAGAAAGGCTCTGGGATCACGCCCCATAGATCACCTGCCTGGAGGCCTCGATGTCGGCTTTCACGATCGGATTACGCAGGGCTGCAGCCATCACCAGATCCACCTCTGGGCCGATGATCCGCTCCAGTTGCTGCTCAAGGCCGAAGTACGCCTGGGCCAGTTCTCCTGGCTCGAGGGCCTGAAACTCCACCAGCAGGTCGATGTCGCTCTCACCGGGCCGGTAGTCGGGCCGCAGCACCGACCCGAAGGCATGCAGACGCGCCACGTGGTGCCGCTGGCAGGCGGCGGTGATGGCATCGAGCTGGCTCTGGGCGAGGGGGAGGCTCATGGCGCCAGTCTGCTCGGTTCGGGTTCCACTGGATCCGCTGCACAGGCAGGCCGGCACCGCACATTCAGATCGGATCTGCCGGATCGGCAACAAGCAGGCAGGCACTCACGACTCAGCGGTTCTCCCCGCTGCGTTCTTCGAGGGAGCGGATCGCGGCCAGCCCGCCGACGCTGCACGGCCAAGGCCAGGAGGCTTTGACGTACGGACAAGAGCCAAGCCATGACCACCGTGTCCGCCACAGAAGCCCGCAAGCGGGGCAATGCCGTGCTGCTCTCCCAGGATGACTGGAGCGCCATCCAGGAGACCCTGCATCTGGTCTCGATTCCCGGCATGCGTGAGTCGATCCTCGAGGGCATGGCAACCGATGTCTCTGAGCTGAGCAGCGAACCCGGCTGGTGAGCTGGACGGTTCTGTTCACCAGGCAGGCGCAGAAGGACGCCCGCAAGCTCGCGTCGGCATCGCCCGCCCTACGAAGCCCTGGTGGGCGATCTGCGCGGGGCCTGCTCACGGCGGATCAACATCCAGCACCGCCTCGTCTACCAGGTGCTGGAGGAAGAGCGGATCGTGAAGGCGCTGCGCCTCTGGAGCCACGACGCGTAGCCCCGCCCGGCACCAGGAGGCATGGCCTGCGGCCAGGGGCGCCAGGTGGCTGATCATTGCTCCGGCCTGGCTTCCTGCCGCTCGGCGTAACCCGCGGCCCAAACCGCCGGCGCGATCCCCTCAGGCACCACCTGCCGGTAGGCCTGGCTGTCGAGCAACTCCTGCAGGGCCTCGCCCAGCAGCTCAGCGGAGCGGCTGTCCGCCAACCGGCGTTTCAGGGTCTGGTGGATGCGCAGTTGGTACCAGGCGGTGCCGTCGATGCCGGCCTTGAAGCGGCTCCAGCTCTCGGGGTCGCGGCGGGCATCGAGCATCTGGTCGCGGGCGTTGTGGGCCTTGTCGGCGGCGCTCACCCGCAGTGAATCCAGCTCCACCTGCTGCAGGTGCTCCAGATAGCGCGTCTTGCGCACCAGCCAGGGCTCCTTCTCGCCACCGTCTGCGACGGGCCCGTTGGTGTCGGTGCAGTCGGCCACGATCCGCCCCACCCGCTCCCCAAAGCGTTCGGCGATCTCGTCCTGGCTCACTTCGGCGTCTTCGATGGCGTCATGCAGCAGGGCAGCAATCGCCTGCTCCTCGTCGCCGCCGTCTTCCCAGACCAGGGCGCTGACGGCGATCAGGTGGGCGATGTAGGGCACGTCCTTGCCTTTGCGGGTCTGGCGGCCGTGCAGCTCGGCGGCCCACTGCAGGGCTTCGCTGTAGCGGGGGCTGTGGACAGGGGGCTTGTCGGTCATGGCCAGGGTGTTCGCGGATTTGCTCCGCTCTGCCGATGCTGGCCTGCCACAGCTCAGGTGGGGGAATCCTGCGGCGGGCGAAGAGCCAACGGCGCAGCACCTGATCGGCATGCGACATCCAGCCGGGCAGGTCTGATGTGATCTCCCCCATTGGTCCAGGCCGAATACGAGTGGGTGGTCGTTCCGCAGGCTGAACCGCCTCAAAGCCTGCTCAACGCCGCATCCAGCCCCTCGGTGACCGCCGCCAGGAAGGGCAGATCGAGGGTGTCGATCGTGTCGCTCATCTGGTGGTAGTGGGGATTGCGCAGGAAGGACGTGTCGGTGACCATCACGGCGTCGTAGCCCGCATCCCAGAAGGGGCTGTGATCCG
>REEV01000068.1 GCA_007694915.1 Cyanobium sp. PLM2.Bin73
CGCTGCCCCTGACGGACTGGGACGGTCGGCGGATGGAGTGGCGGCTGCTGGAGCGCTGGCGATCGGGTGAGATCGACCTGCCACCCCTCGGTGGTGGGCCTGGAGCGGCGGATGCGATCGGCACCTACCTCAAGCGCCAGCGGGGGTGGCAGGAGCTGCGCGAGCGCCTGGCCTCGCGGGGCGAGCGCGTGGTGCCGTACTCGTTCCGCCACGGCTACAGCCTGCGCGGGCACCAGCTGGGGATCGATCCCGGAAGCGTGGCGCTGAGCATGGGCCACTCCCTGGAGGTGCACCTGCGCAGCTATCCATGGGCGTCGGGTCAGGGTGCAGCTGCTGCCTTTGCTCGGGCGCTTGCTGCCTCTTCCCACCCCGCCACGCCAAGTCAGCCGGGGACGGCGTCGAGCTCCTGAGCGCTGCGGGCGGAGAGGGCCGCGATCCGCCGCTGCACGTTCTCGACGTTGTAGAGGATCGGGCTCCTGGCGCTGGGGAACTTGCGATACCAGTCCTCGCCGGGCACCAGCAGGCCCTGGGTGCGCCAGCGGTAGAGGGTGGAGATCGAGACGCTCAAGGCAAAGGCGGCCTGGGGCGCCGTCAGCCACGGGGATGGGTGCATGGTTTGAGGGTTCGGCGGTAAAGGCGGGCGTTGCGCTGGCCGGGGTGACGGGAGGCGATTTCTTCGGTGATGGCGAACACCAGCGCCTGGGGACCGCCGCTGGTGATGAGATCCATCAGGGCCTCGAGGGCGACGTTGGGCAGTTCGTGCAGGTGCTGGGCCACCACCTCGCTGGCGGCTTCGGTGACGGGATCGCTCATCGCTGCGTCAGGGTTGCGAGCTGGTCCGTGTCGGGCGCGAGCGGCGTCGCCTCCTTGATCGTCCAGAAGGGCTCGCCGCGTGACTGGGTGGCCTCTCCCAGCTGCTCGGCCAGCTGCTTGCGCTTCTTGAGGTGGGCCTCCAGTTCCTTGATGGCTGCCGGGTACTTCCAGGAGACGCGGCCTTCCTGGCGGTAGATGGCCATGCCGCTGACGGTGGGCAGGCCCTTGGTCGGCAGCAGGCCGGCATCGACGAGTTCATCGAGGCGGGCGGTGGCGGCGGCCAGCGCCTGCTGGGCCTGGAGCAGGACGGCCTTGGCGTCGGCTGCAGTGAAGAGAGCCTCAGCCGCCTCCTGAGAGACGGCAAAGGGCGGCGCCGATTCCGATGCCAAGGATTCCGCCTGCGCTGGCGGCGGCGAGGAGGGCGAGCAGTCGCTGGGATCGAGCAGGTCGCGCAGTTCGGCGAGGGCAGACGGTGAGGCCATAGGGCTTGGGGTACTGGGAACGGGATCGAGTGCGGGCAAAGGCTGGGAGTTCGGGATCGGCCAATGTGACTCAGGATCAGTTGCCTACGGTCAAAACCCTAGCCCTTACCAATCGCTAACAGCAAGATCAAAAAGGGCGCCAGGTCTGCAGGTACTCGCCGAACACCTGCAGCCAGCGCCTGCGGCACTCGCTGGCCGTGGCGGTCTTGATCTCGCACTGCCCGGGCGAGGCCCAGATGGTCAGCCCCCGGCTGATCGGCAGCCGGTAGTGGTGCTCGGCCATGACCATGCCGGCCCCCAGCTGGGGCCTGGTGTCGTACTTTCTGCCCCGATCCGAGAGGCTCTTGAGGTCGGCGAGCCCGTAGCTGCTGTCGGGGAAGCGCAGCAGCAGATCGAGGGTGCCGGCGACATTGCGCTCCAGGTCGTAGAGCATGAGTTCGGCGGCCACCACCTGCACGTGCTGCCAGAGCGGCTCGGCCAGCAGGGGCGCGATCCAGTCGCCGTACGCCCCGTAGGCCTGCCCCCAGGGATCGACAGCCTCGGAGGCATCGAGGCCGGTGGGCCAGAGGTGCTGCGGCGCCCGCCAGTTGTGCAGGGCGAAGTGCTGCAGGGCGGCGTGGCAGGTGTTGCCCCGCGGCTCCCAGACGTCCCGCCAGGCCTCGATCCAGGCGAGGGCGTCCTCGTTTTTGCAGACCTTGGCGATCACCCCGGTAATGGAGACGGGGAAGCGGTGATCGCGGTCGGTGAGCCGGTAGGTCCAGGTGCTGTCGTCGCGCACCAGCGGCAACGGGTGCAGCCAGGGCTCACGCAGCTGCTGCTCATCTGCGGACGCTAATGCCGTGGCTGTCAACGAGCCCAATCAGAAACCTTTAGTAGCCTAGTACCCGCTAACGTGCTGAGGAATGGTTCAGTGAAGCTGCCCGAACCCGAGACGCGGGAACGCGTCACGATCGCCTTCCTGCTGCGGCCTGAGCAGGCGGCCTGGCTGCGCAATCACGCCGGCCGCCGTGGCATGTCCTCCCTGATGCGGCAGATCCTGCAGCAGCTGATGGACGACGAGCGGCGGGAGATCGAGCGGGTGCGTCGGCGGCTCGCCAAGGCCGCCAGCCAGGCGAGCGCCAGGGAGGCGGCATGAGCCGGAGCACCCCTCCCTTTGCGGCGGTGCCGCATGCGCTCCTCGATCAGGTCGGAACCCGTGACTTCCAGGTGCGGGTGGTGCTCTACCTGGTGATTCACCGGCACAGCAGTGGCAGTGCTGAGGGCTGCTGGTGCTCCATGGCGACCCTTGCCCGGGAGGTGGGCCGCTCGACCCGGGCGGTGCGGCGACTTCTTGCCCAGCTGGTGGCCGAGGGCTGGGTGATTCAGGAGCCCAGGCCCGGCCGCACCACGGTGCTTCGGCTCGCACCCCGGGTACCTGGTGGCACCCCTGCCAGGAAACCCCCTGCCTCTGGTGACACCCCGGACACCAGGCCCCCTGCCTCTGGTGGCCACCCCGGACACCAGCGCATCCCCCACCCCGGCCACCAGCACACCCCCCACCCCGGACACCAGCGCCCCCCCGAACAAGAACCCCAGAACAAGAACCCCAGAACAAGAGGCTGT
>REEV01000088.1 GCA_007694915.1 Cyanobium sp. PLM2.Bin73
CGGCCACCCCAGATCTGGCCGAACACCCGGATCAGGCCAGCGCTGATCAGGGCGTTGGCCAGCAGCACCACCCCGCCGAGCAGCAACGGATGGCCGCTGCGGGCGGTGAGGGCCAGCAGCTCCCGCAGGGCGGCAAAGCCGGTGAACGGCGGCAGGCCCATCAAGCTCATGGCGCCGGCCAGGAAGGCCAGGCCCATCAGGGGGCGGCGGCTCCAGAGGCCGCCGAGCTGGGTGAGGTCCTGGGTGATGTTGCTGATCACCACCGTGCCCACGCTCATCAGCATCAGGGCCATCGGCAGCGGATACACCAGCAGCAGGTGATCGGCGGCGGCCCTGCCGCCCAGCCCCACCGCCACGAACAGCAGCCCCAGCCAGCTGCTCACCAGAAAGCTGAGGGCCCGTTTCACGTCGATCTGGGCCAGGGCGATCAGGGAGGCCACCACCGCCGTGGAGCCGCCCACCACCACCAGCACGCTCTGCACGAAGGGGCTCAGCTCCAGCAGCGGCTCCAGCCGCAGCAGCACCCAGGCGCCGCCGATCACCACCACCGAGTTGCGCAGGATCGTGGAGGGCAGGGGGCTCTCCATCGCCTCATCGAGCCAGAGGTGCAGCGGGATCTGGGCGCACTTGCCCATCGGTCCGGCGATCAGGGCCAGCAGGATCAGGGTGAAGCCCGGCGGCAGCGGCTGGCCGTTGTTGCTGAGATCAGCCGCCCAGGCCTGCAGGCCGTTGAAGTTCCAGGTGCCGGTCACGGGCAGCAGGGCGATCAGGCCGGCCAGCAGGATCAGGTCGCCCACCCGCTTGGTGAGGAAGGCGTCGCGGGCGCCCTTCACCACCAGGGGCTGATTGGTCCAGGTGCCCACGATCAGGTAGGTGCCCACGGTGAGCAGCTCCAGGAGCACGTAGCTGAAGAACAGCGAGTCGGTGAGCACCAGGGCGCAGAGGCCGGCCTCGAACACGCTGAGCGAGCCGAAGAAGCGCGGCCACCCCCAGTCCATCTCCATGTAGCCGAAGGCATAGATCTGCACCAGTAGGTGCAGCCCCGTGATCACGGCCATGGCGATCAGGGCCGGTTCGGTCACCAGGCCGTCGAAGCCGATGCGCAGGCCGGCGGTGTCGAGCCAGGTCCAGCTGAAGCTCACCGGCCGGTAGAGGGCCTCCGCCCCGGCGCGGGCGTTGGTGTGCAGGGCGGTGAGGGCCACCAGGCTGTGGCCGAAGGCCACGGCAACCATCAGCATGTTGAGGTAGCCGCAGGGCCGGGGACCGGTGCGGGAGATCAGGCCGGGCGACCAGGCCAGCGACGCCACGGCCGCCAGCAGCGGATAGAGGGGAATAAGCCAGGCCGCCTGGAGCGCAGCGACGGTCATCGGCAGAGGGCAGGAGCGGGCAAGGGAGAAACGGGGCTGGCCGGCCGGCTGACCGTAGTCAGGCGGGGGTGCCGCTGGGTTCGGCCAGCCAGGCGCCCAGGCTGCGCGCGGGCTGGTCGGCGCTGCTGGTGATCTCGATGATCCGGCCCACGGCGGCCGGATCGGCCAGGGCCTCCACGCACACCCGGGCCACCAGGCGCCGGGGGATGCTGGAGCTGTCCTGCTGGTCGGGGCCGCTGAACACCACCCCCTCACGCTCCTGGCCGGGCTCAAGGCCCTCCTCCCGTTCGCTCAGCCCGCCGGGGCGGATCACTGTCCAGTCGAGGCCGCTCTGCTCCAGCCAGCGCTCGCCCACCCGCTTCCACACCAGGATCAGGCCGAACAGGTTGAGGGGATGGATCCAGCGGCCGGCGCACAGGGAGCTCACCAGCACCACGCGCTTGAGGCCCACCGCCCGGCAGGCCTCGATCTGGCTGCGCACCCCGAAGGCATCCACCTGCAGTGGACCGGTGAGATCCACCGAGGGGCGGGCACCGGTGGCGATCACCAGGGCGTCGCAGCCGTTCAGTGCCTCCTGCAGGGCCTCACTGCGGCCCAGCTCCAGGCGGATCACCTCGGCCCCCGCCAGCCCTTCCGGCAACTCGGATCCGGGCCGCACCAGGGCGCGCACCGTGTGGCCCTGGCGCAGGGCCTCCTGCACCACCCGCCAGCCGGTCTTGCCGCTGGCGCCGCTCACCGCAATCGTGCTCATTCGCTGCCGGCGTCTCAAGGGTTGAACCTACCCACGATGCCGGCCCCGCTGGCGCGCCATCATCCGGCCAGGCACTCCCAGCGCATGGCCCTCTCCAGCACGGCTCCGGTCCAGCAGCCCCCCGCCACCGACCCCCAGCTCCAGGACGAGCGCTGGCGCCGGCAGTGGCAGCAGCAGTGGTATGCGGTGGCCTGCCTCAAGGATCTCGATCCCCGCCGCCCCTTCGCCTTTACCTTGCTGGATCAGGACCTGGTGCTGTGGTGGGACGCCACCACCGAGCAATGGCGGGCCTTCGCCGATGTGTGCCCCCACCGGCTGGTGCCCCTCAGCGAAGGCCGGATCAACGACCGTGGCGAGCTGGAGTGCCCCTATCACGGCTGGAGTTTCGATGGCGAGGGCCGCTGCACCGCCATCCCCCAGGCCCCCGAGGCGGTGGCGGCCACGGCCTCCACCAGTGGCCGCGCCCAGTGCCGCGCCTACGCCACCGGCACCGCCCAGGGCCTGCTGTTCGTGTTCGCCGGGGAGGCCGCCGGCGCCGAGACGGTGCCACTGCCGCTGGTGCCGCTGCTGGAGGAGCCGGGCTGGCTGGTGCAGGACACCTTCCGGGACCTGCCCATGGACGTTCTCACCCTGCTGGAGAACGTGCTCGACGTGAGCCACGTGCCCTTCACCCACCACCGCACTGTGGGCCGCCGCGACAACGCCGCGCCGGTGGAGGCCGAGCTCACCGGTTCCGGGCCCGGGGGCTTCACCGCCGCCTGGGCGGAGGGGCCGCGCCGGGGCAAGCTCGGCAGCCAGTTCACCACCTTCGTGGCACCGGGCCTGATGTGGCACGACCTGGACGCCAAGGGGTTCGCCCGCTTTCTCACGGTGGTCTACGCCACCCCCACCCACCGGGGTCAGTGCCGCCTGATCGCCCGCTTCCCGTTCCTGTTCCGCTCCCGGCTGCCGCGGCTGCTGCTGGGGCTCACCCCGCGCTGGCTGCAGCACATCGGCAACCACACGGTGCTGGAGGACGACCAGGTGTTCCTGCACTGGCAGGAGCGGGCCCTGGCCAGCCGGGGCGGCAGCGGTCAGTTCAGCCGCGCCTGCTATCTGCCCACCAGCGCCGATGTGTATGTGAAGGCCCTGCACGACTGGATCGTGACCCACGGCGGCGAGCCCTTCCCCGGCCAGCCCCTGCCGCCCCGCCAGGGCCCGGCGGCGCTGATGGACCGCTACGAGGCCCACACCCGCCACTGCCGCAGCTGTTCGGTGGCCCATGGCCGCATCCGCCGCTGGCGGCCCGTGCTGCAGGCTCTGGTGGCGCTGGTGCCGCTGCTGCTGCTGGCGGTGGTGTGGCTGGGGGGGCTGGCGCCCTCCACCGCGCTGGTGGGCTCGGGCCTGGCGGCGGCAGCCCTGCTGCTCGCCGTGGAGCGCCGGCTGGCCCGCTGGCAGCGGGGCCTGGAGCGGGGCAGCGGCGCCCCCCCCCGCAATGCGCTCAAGGCCTGATTGGGTGCTTTGCACCCTTGGCAGCGGCGGCGGGCGTGTCTAGCTGTGGATCAGGAGGACGATCGCCGAGGCGGTGCCATGGCCCATCAGCACGCAGGCGGCGGCGATGAGACGCCGATCACGCCCCATGCCGCGCCGGTCGTGGATGGGGCCGGGCGCCTCACCTACGTGGGTGACGACGGCCGTCGCTATGTGGTGGGACTGCCGCCGGAGGTGGATGAGCTGGGGCTGGAGCGGGTGATGGCCAGCGTCAGCCGCGGTGGGCCCCTGTTCGATCAGATCCTGGCCCTCTGCCACAACTGGATCGCCTCGGTGAACAGCCCGCCGGATCTGGAGGCGCGCGCCGCCCTGGCCCTGCTGCTCACCACCCTGGAAACGGCCCTGGAGGACTGCTACGGCGAGGTCTGATCCGCAGCGGTCTGAGCTGTGAGGACGGCGAGCACCTCGAGGATCCGCTCGCTGTCCACGTCGTCGCGGATCTCCACCGCGCCGATGCGGGTGGGCAGCACAAAGCGCACGCGGCCGTCCTTCACCTTCTTGTCGGCCTGGAGGCAGTGCAGCACCGCCGCCGGATCGAGGTGGGGCCAGGCCAGTGGCAGGCCGGCGGCGGCGATCAGGGCCTTCTGGCGCGCCTGCTCCTCGGCGCTCCAGAGCCGTTTGGCCAGGGCGATCTCGCCGGCGGCCACCATGCCGATGGCCACCGCCTCGCCGTGCAGCCAAGTGCCATAGCCGCAGAGGGTCTCCACGGCGTGGCCGAGGGTGTGGCCGTAGTTGAGGATCGCCCGCAGGCCGCCCTCGCGCTCATCGGCAGCCACCACCTTGGCCTTGGCGGCGGCGGAGCGCTCCAGCAGGGTCTGCAGCAGGGCCGTCCCCACGGCCGCCATCGAGCTGATGTCGCCGGCGGCCTCCAGCTCGGCGAACAGGGCGGCGTCGCCGATCACGCCGTACTTGATCACCTCGGCCATGCCGGCGCGGAATTCGCGCTCCGGCAGGGTGGCCAGGGTGGTGGGATCGATCAGCACCAGCCGCGGCTGGTGGAAGGCGCCGATCAGGTTCTTGCCGCCGGGGTGGTTCACGCCAGTCTTGCCGCCGATGGCGGCATCCACCATCGCCAGCAGGGTGGTGGGCACCTGCACCACGGCGATGCCACGCAGCCAGGTGGCGGCGGCGAAGCCGGCCATGTCGCCCACCACGCCGCCGCCGAGGGCCACGATCAGCGAGCCGCGCTCCAGCCGCTGCGCGAAGGCGGCGTCGTGGATGCGGGCCACGGTGGCGGGGGTTTTCTGCTGCTCGCCGGCCTCCACCACCAGCACGCTGGCCTCATAGCCCGCCTGGCGCAGGCTCTCGAGGGCGGTGGCGCCGTAGTGCTCGTGCACCACCGGGTTGGTCACCACCAGCACCCGGGTGCCCTGGCGGAAGCCGCGGTCGCCGATCTGCTCGCCCAGCCGCGTCAGGCAGCCGGCACCGATCACCACCGGGTAGGGATCGGTGCTGAGCGGCACGCGGATCGTGCGCGGGCTGCACGCGGCGGGGGCGGCGGTCATGGGCGCTGGCGGGGATGGCCTGAGGCTAGGGGTGGAGTGGGAGCGGGACCGGGTGGATGCCCCTAGGGTCTGGCATTGGTCAGGCACCCCATGCAATCCCCGCTTCGCTCCGCCAGCCCCGATGGACCGGGGGCGGGCCTGAGTCTGATCCTGGGGGGGGTGCTGGCCCTGGTGATCCTGCTCAGCCAGACGATCTTCATCGTGCCGGCCGGCAATGTGGCCGTGGTCACCACCCTCGGCAAGGTCACCGGCGTTCCTCGCAGCCCGGGCGCGAATTTCAAGCTGCCGCTGGTGCAGAACGTCTCCCCGTTCGATGTGCGCACCCAGGTGCGGCCCGAGCAGTTCTCCACCCTCACCAAGGATCTGCAGGTGATCCAGGCCACGGCCACGGTGAAGTACGCCATGAAGCCGAGTGAAGCCGGCCGCATCTACGAAACCATCGCCACCGACAACCAGCAGATCTATCCGCGGGTGATCCAGCCGTCGCTGCTGAAGGCCCTGAAATCGGTGTTCTCCCAGTATGAGCTGGTGACCATCGCCACCGAGTGGAACAGCATCTCCGAGATCGTGCAGGAAAAGGTGGCTGAGGAACTGCGCAAATTTGATTACGTGAACGTGCAGGGTCTCGATCTCACCGGCCTGCAGATTGCCGAGGAATACCGCGCCGCGATCGAGCAGAAACAGATCGCCGAGCAGCAGCTGCTGCGGGCCCAGACGGAGGTGAAGATCGCCGAGCAGGAAGCCAAGCGCTATCAGACGCTTAATTCCAGCCTCGACGATCTGGTGCTCTACAAGCTCTTCCTCGACAAGTGGGACGGTGAGACCGCTGTGGTGCCGGCCCTGCCGGGCGCCGCTGCCGGTGCTGGCAGTCCGGTGATTGTGAACGGCAAACGCTGATCCTGCGCCCCCAGTTGCCCTGATCGATCCCCTCCAGCTGGATCATTTCCCTAGGGTGTGCTGATCCACGCCACCTGGCGGCCACCTCCGTGCCGCCTTCGTCTGCGGCGCTGAAGGCTGCGCTCCAGACACGGCCTGGCTCCTTTGCTGATTCCCCTCCAGGTCTCCGACCTGACCCTGGCCGAAACCGAGCTGACGGCAGCCCGCTCACCGGCCGCCATTGTGTATTGCGAGGGCCACTTCTCCGGTCTCGACGGCAAGACAGCCCACGGCCTGGTGCGTCATTGCGACGCCTTCGAGATCAGAGCCGTGATCGACAGCCACTGTGCCGGGCTGGATGCCGGACAGACGCTGGACGGCGTGGCCAACGGCATTCCGATCGTGGCCTGTCTGGAGGAGGCCCTGGCCCTGGTGGGAACAGCACCCGCCACCCTCATCTACGGGATGGCTCCGGCCACCGGTCTGTTCTGCCAGGACGATCGCCGCACCCTGCTGGAGGCGATGGCCGCAGGGCTCAACCTGGTGAGCGGTATGCGGGAGTTCCTCAATGACGATGCCGAGTTCAAGGCCCAGGCTGAACGCCATGGCGTGTCGATCCGGGACGTGCGGCGGCCAGCCGCCCTCAAGGATCTGAAGCTTTTCAGCGGCTCCATCGCCCGGGTCCGCTGCCCGCGCATCGCCGTGCTCGGCACCGATGGCGCCATCGGCAAACGCACCACGGCAACCCTGCTGGTGCAGGCCCTCCAGCACCACGGCATCGCCGCCGTGCTCGTGAGCACCGGGCAGACCGGCCTCATCCAGGGGGGCCGCTTCGGGGTGCCCCTCGATGCCATTCCGTCGCAGTTCTGCTCCGGCGAGGTGGAGGCGGCGGTGGTGGCGGCCTACGAGAGTGCCCATCCGGAGGTGATCGTGATCGAGGGCCAGGGGGCCCTCAGCCATCCCGCCTACCTCTCGTCGAGCTTCATCCTGCGCGGCAGCCAGCCCCAGGCCGTGATCCTGCAACACGCCCCGGCGCGGCGCCATCTGAGTGACTTCCCCTTTGTGCCGATGCCCACGCCTGCCAGTGAGATCCGGATGATCGAGGCCTTCGCGCCCACCCGGGTGATCGGACTCACGATCAACCACGAAGGCATGGACGACGCCCAACTGACCGCGGCCATCGCGCTCTACGAGGCCGAGCTTGCCATCCCGGTGACCGATGCCATCAGCCGGCCGGCATCGCGTCTCGTGGCCATGGTGGTGCGCGCCTTCCCCGAACTCAGCGGTGAACGGGCCGTGCCCGTTTGAGTGCGCCACGGCTCGAGATTCACCTCGAGCGGCTGCATCACAACGCCCGAACCCTGGTGGAGCGGCTGGCCCACAAGGGCATCGCCGTGACGGGCGTGAGCAAGGCGACGCTTGGCCTGGCCGAGATCGTGCGCACCTGGGTGGCCGCAGGGGTGGGCTCGATCGGCGAATCGCGCATCGAAACCATCGAAGCCCTGGGCCGCAGCGGCATGGCGGTGCCGATGCTGTTGATTCGCTCGCCGATGCTCAGCCAGGTGGAGCGGGTGGTGGCCCATGCCGCGATCAGCTGCAACAGCGAGGTGCGGGTGCTGGAAGCCCTGGCGGCCACGGCAGCCCACCAGGGGCTGCGCCATGGGGTGCTGCTGATGGTGGAACTCGGTGATCTGCGGGAGGGGATCCTGCCGGTGGACCTGGAGCAGGTGGTGCGGCGCACCCTGGCCCTGCCCAACCTGCTGCTGATGGGAATCGGCACCAACCTGGGCTGCCAGCACGGCATCGCCCCGGACGCGATCAACATGGCGGAGCTCTCCAGGCTGACCACGGCCCTGGAGCGCCGCTTCACCCTGCGGTTGCCCTGGTGCTCAGGTGGCAACTCTGCCAATCTGCCCTGGCTGGCTGCCGGGGGGGATCCCGGGCGGATCAACCATCTGCGCCTGGGAGAAGCCCTGCTGCTGGGGCGTGAGCCCCTGGGCCGCACGACGATCCCGGGCCTCTACACCGATGCGATCACCCTGGTGGCGGAGGTGATCGAGGCCAAGGCCAAGCCCAGCCAGGCCTGGGGCGATCGCCGGCACACGAGTTTTTCCACCGCCTCTCCCGATGCCCGGGCCGGGCCGCAACCCTGCGCCGATGCTCCTGCGGTGCAGCGGGCCCTGCTGGCCCTGGGGGAACAGGACGTGGACCCGGCCGGCCTCACCCCCCCGGCGGGGGTGAGCATCCGGGGTGCCTCCAGCGACCATCTGGTGGTGGAAAGCACCGGCAGGCCGCTGCAGGTGGGCGATGAGCAGCGCTATCAGCTCAGCTACAGCGCCCTGCTGCGGGCCATGACCTCTCCCTTTGTGAGCCGCCGGTTCGTGACCGGCCCCTGCGGCCGGCCGCAGGGCAGCTGAGGGCGGCCTGCTCAGGGCAGGGTGAAGCCCGACTGCATGTTCTTGACGTCGAGCATCACCCAGGTGATCCACACCAGCAGGGCGATGCCACCGGAGATGGCGGCAAAGCGGGCGATGACTCGGCCCACCATCTCCAGAGCGCTGATTTCCTTCACTTGCGCAACTCGATCGCTGTGGTGATCCTATACCATCAAAGCCCTGGATCGATACCGTCTAAAGCTTCCCGATGGGCAGGATGTAGAGGGGTCGTTCACTGTGAGGAAGCTGCAGAACCTCGCTCACGCCGGCTTCATCAAAGGCACCGATCACCACGGTGCCGATTCCCAGAGGCACACTCTGCAGATAAACGTTCTGCGCCGCATGTCCCGCTTCCATGGCAATGAAGCGTGGGGCAAGATTGCCATAGCGAGGTTCAATGCGGCTGGGCACGGCGGTGATCACCATCACCACAGGTGCATCCGTGATGGCGCTCTGCCGGAGAGACACCCGAAACAGCTGATCGCGCCGATCACCCTTGATCACTGGCTCCAGGGCATGGGCATCGCGGCGATAGCGATACACCCCCGCGCCGAGGCCATGGGCAGCGGAGGAGTTCAGCAGATACACCTCCAAGGGGAAGGTGGCCCCGGCCGAAGGGGCCGTGCGCAAGCCACGGGCTTGGTCGGTGATGCCCTGGGCAGCCCAGAGCAGCTGACCGATCTCCTCCAGGCTCAGCGCCGCGCTGCGGTAGCTGCGCACTGATCGGCGCCGCTGCAGCGCCTCTTCCACCGACAGGTCGCCGCTGCGGCGCGGTGGCGGCAGCGGAACGCTGGTGCCGGACCCATCGCCGGATGGGCGCGATGTGGAGGGTGGCGAGGTGGAGGGTGGCGAGGTGAACGGCTCTCCGTTGGAATCACGCGGCGCGCAGGCCAGGATGAGACAGAGACTTCCTGCCAGCAGAACTTTCATGCGCGCCTCCCAGTGTCTTGATGCTGCCGCGCGGGCAGCCACCACGCTCTCACTGGCGCTGATTCTGTTGCCGCGTGCGCAGGCCGCCCCCCTCGGACTGACACCGGAGCTCACCCATGCCCTGGTTCAGGCCCAGGCTGATGCGCTGCTGTTCATCGATGTGCGTGATCCGGTGGAGATCATGTTCGTGGGCTCCACCGATGAGGTGGACACCAACATCCCCTTCGTGCAGGTGAACCGCCGGGTGTGGGACCAGGAGAACAACCGCTTTCAGCTGGAGCCCAACCCCCGCTTCGCCGAGCAGGTGCAGCAGGCCCTGGAGGCCAAGGGGCTGACCCGCGAGGCCACGGTGATCACCCTGTGCCGCTCCGGCAGTGAGCGCGGTGAACCCAGCGCCCTGTTTCTGCGGGAGCAGGGATTTCCCAACGCCCGCTATGTGCTGAACGGCTTTCAGGGCGACCGCCTCGGCGAAGGCGAACGGGCTGGCATGCGCCTGAAGAATGGCTGGCAGAACTCAGGGCTGCCTTGGTCGCCGCGGATGAATCCAGACAAGATCTACCGCACCGATCGCTGATCAGGGTTGGCCGGACCAGGGCGTCCAGCCCGCCTGGCGGAACAGCCGGTAGGCCACGGTGGAGTTGACGACGGGATCGAGAAGCTCCTCGGAGGTTTCGATGCCCATTGAGGCGATCAGCCGCCGGTTGGCGGTGTAGTGAATCTGAAACAGGCCGATGCAGTCGCCGCCGCAGCCGCGGGCGGTGGGGGTGAGGCCACTTTCCTTGTAGGCCACCTGAATGGCGCTGAGCAGGTGCTCCGCCGGCCACACCTGGCGGATGGCGTCGAGGGCATCGGCCTGCGGTGTGTCGCTGGCCAGCAGCCGCGGCGCGCCCCCCACCAGCCCGGCCAGGCCGAGGCTGGCCAGCAGAGCGATGGCAGCCGGCCGCAGCCGGCGGGGAATGAAGCTGGCCATCGCCGCCCAAAGGGTTCAGCCCGAACGTAACGGGCCGGGGCGGGTGCAACAAGCGCCGTGTCAGAGCCCACGGGCTGTTCGATCTGAACACCTGCGCGGGCAGTGAAGGTGCCAGACCCGATGGGTCCAGAGCGTGATCTGTGGTTTCCACTGCCCATGGCCCAACCCAGCGCTCTACCTGCACCCGACCATTCCCCCGACCCCGACCATCCCCTCGATCCGGCGGCAGCGCCGCTGGCCCGGCCGGCCGCGGTGCTGCGCTGGCTCCAGCAGGGCCATCAGCGCTTTCTGGCGGGCCACTCCCTGCACCCCCACAGCACCCGTGAACGCATGCAGGCCGTGGTGGAGGGGCAGCACCCGCTGGCGGCGGTGCTGGGCTGCGCCGATTCGCGGGTTCCGGTGGAGCTGCTGTTCGATTCCGGGTTCGGCGATCTGTTCGTGGTGCGCAACGCCGGCACGATGAGCACCACCGCGGCGATCGCCTCGCTGGAATACGCGGTGGGCCACCTGGATGTGCCCCTGGTGGTGGTGCTGGGCCATGAGGCCTGCGGCGCCGTGTCGGCGGCCCTGCACCCCGAACTGCTGCTCACCCCCAGCCTCTCCCAGGTGGTGGGTCAGTTGCGCATGGAGCTGCTGCAGTTCGGCGGCCACCTTTCCCTGGAGGAGTCCTGCCGCCGCCACACCCTCAGCGCCGCCGGCAACCTGGTGCACTCCAGTGTGCTGCTCACCGACCGGGTGCGCGCCGGCCAGCTGGCGGTGGTGGCCGGCTACTACGACCTGCACAGCTCCGCGATCGACTGGATGGGCCATGTGGAGGCGATTCGCTATCCAGGCCCGGCCGAACGCTGAGCGGCCCCTCTACTCAGGGCAGGAAGGGTCTCAGGGCAGGAAGCCGAGGTCTTCGAGCTGGGGCACCAGCCAGGCGGGGATGCCGTCACGCTCCCATGCCCAGAAGTCGCCATGGCCGAGGTACACGGCCTGGCCGACCCGGTAAGCCTGGGCCAGGGTGCCCAGATCAAGCTCCTGCAACGCGGCCTCCCGGAGCGTCCGCCGGGCGCGCTGAGCAGCGTTGCCAGTCATGGCGACCGCCGCAGGGCAGCGGGCTTTGGTTCGTGCCCAGAATAGGGACCGTGATCAACGCATCCAACACGCAGGGGGGAAACGCGGCAGGAGGAGCGCTGGCGTTGATGACTGGACCGATTGCGGGAACGCTGAGACTGCTGGCCAGCGCCTGTGGGGCAGCCACGCTGGCCCTGGCGCCGGCCGTGGCTGCCGCGGCACCGAATGGCACGTGGCTGTCGCAGCCGCAGATCTGGTTCTATTCCTCCAACGGATCGCTGCCCAGGGTGATGGCCCGGATCCGCGCCGAGGGCTACCGGGTGGTGTTTCTTGATTACCGCAAGGTGGCCGACTCCGTGCAGCGGGAGGTGGCGCAGGAGGCTCGCCGGCAGGGGTTGGTTCCTGTGGTGTGGGTGCAGTCGCCCCAGTACCGCAGGATGGGTGTCGCCGACCTGGTGCATGAAGCCCGCCATGGGGATGG
This sequence comes from Cyanobium sp. PLM2.Bin73, assembly GCA_007694915.1. GTDB lineage: Bacteria > Cyanobacteriota > Cyanobacteriia > PCC-6307 > Cyanobiaceae > NIES-981. Next base: position 11,905 of record REEV01000088.1, read on the forward strand.
CATCCAGGTGGATGATCACTTCTTTGCCAACTACAACCTGGCGGCGTTCTACCAGCTGCGCCATGTGTACCGCAAACCGATCTACTGCAGCATTCAGCCGTTCCAGGCGGGTCTTGTGCCCAGCGTCGGGTGCAATCAGCTGGATGTGCAGTGCTACACAGCGCAGACGTTTCAGACCTGCGTGAAGCTTGCCGACCGGCTCGGGGCGGTGGTGAGCCTGTCCACGCAGAACACCCTGGGCCATCGGCCTGGGCTGGGTCCGCGTCTGTTCAACACCTTCCTCTGGCCCGATCAGACGCTCTGAACGGCCAACCCCCGGCGGTGAATCTCCCGGGCGTAGTCGGTCCAGGTGCCCTGGCCCCAGTAGCGGAAGCAGCTGGTTTCCAGCAGCAGCAGGTGCAAGAGCGCCTGCTGGTAGGGCTCGCTCCTGGTGACCGCCGGATCGCGGGCCACCTGGGGGTCGAAGCGCTGGTGGAAGCGGGCGCTGAGCTGGGCCATCGGTTCAAGCACGTTGGCGTAGCCCTCCACCCAGCTGAGGTTGTTGGTCCAGGAGGCGCCTGCCATCGAAAACCCGGGATCGCTGGCCGCCAGCGCGGCGATGGCGGCCTCGGTGCGCTCCGGGGTGGGGGCTCCGCCGGCCTGGCTGGCCAGCTGCCGCCACAGCCGGCGCTGGTGCACGGCCTGGATCGCGGGGTAGGCCGCCGGATCCACCCCGGCGGCCTCGAGCAGCTCTAGATATTCCGTGCCGTTGAGCGCCACCGTGGCGCCGCCGCCGGCTGGCTCGCCCTGGGGCTGATCCTTGAGGCTGCGGTGGGCCTGGAGGAAGGCGGGCGGGAATTCGTTCATCATCACGCCGCCGTTCTCGCCGTCGGCGATCTGGGACACCAGCGGCGGGATGGAAATGGCGCCCAGGGTCTGCCGCTCCAGCCCCAGGGCCTGGTAGCAGGGCTGCATCTGGCCCACCAGCTTGGTGTCGGAGCCCTGGGTCTTGATCAGGGCGGTGATCGACACCTCCTCGCCGCTGGAGCTGCGCGCCACCAGCCGGTTGGGGATCAGCGACTGTTCCTGGCTGAGGGCTGAGCCGTCTGGGTTCTCCACGCTGTGCTCCTGCACCAGCAGCCAGCGGTAGCCGCACTCGCGCAGGGCACTCACGAAGGCGAACAGGGTGTCGGGGTGGTTGGGCAGGTGCATCTCCGGCGGCGAGAAGCCCTTCACCCGCTGCAGGGCCTCAGCGCCGAACAGGGCCGCGAACTGGTGCTGCCAGGCCAGGATCTGCAGCTTCAGGTCGGGGATGGGGGTGGAGGGGGCCACGGCGTGGCCCCAGAAGCTCCCGAGCCACTCCACATGGGGCTGCATGGCTGGATCACAGGCCAGAAACCGGAGGGCCTCGAGGATGTCGTGGCGGCCCATCTGCTGGAAGCCCCAGAGCAGGGTGCCGGAGTAATCGAGCATGATCCGCGGATTGCAGCCCTCGCTGATCAGCTGGGGGATCAACTCCGCCATGCGCCGGTAGCACTGGGCGAAGGGCTCGGCGTTGTGGTTGTCGCCCTCCCCCGGGTGCTCGAGCATGTATTGCAGATGGGAGATCAGCTCCCCGTCGGCACCAGCCGGAATCGTGGGCTGGTGCATGTGCAGGGCGCAGGCGAAGCCGGAGCGGATCTGCTCCAGCCGCAGGTTGGTGAGGGGCAGCGCCACGGGTCCTGGCTGCTGCACCAGGGCCAGGACTTCGGCTTCGCGACCGGCGATGGGGGGCAGGGCTGGGTGGGTCATGGGTGGGGTGCGGTGGCGCGGCCTGCGCCTAGGAGTTTGTTGCCACGCGAGCCCACCCCGCTGCTCAAGCCGGAGTCGTCCGGTCGCTTGACTCTCCACGGACTGGAGCGTGCATGGTGAAGGCAGGACCTGCCAGCCCCTTCACCTTCCCAGGGCCAGCGTCCACCGAACTGAGGCCATGGGCAGCACCGCCAGTCCCCCAGCCAGCCCGATGGCCAAGGATCCGATCTGCGGCATGGTCGTGCCCACGGCCACGCCCTGTCGGCCCAGCGGGTGGGGCGCACCTATTACTTCTGCAGCCAGGGCTGCCGGCAGACCTTCCTGGAGCCGGAGCAGCAGCTGCGCCGCATGCGCCGGCGCATCGGCATCGCCCTCAGCGGCGTGCTGGCCCTGGCGCTGGTGTGGGCCGGGGCCTTCCTGACCCTGGCGGCCGGGGTGAGCCTGCTGAACATGGCGCCGGTGGCCCAGTTGCCCTGGCTCACCTGGGGGGTGTGGCTGTTCCTGCTGGCCACGCCGGTGCAGGTGTTCGGCGGCTGGAGCTTCTATGTGGGGGCCTGGTCGGCCCTGCGCCAGCGCGCCCTCAACATGGACGTGCTGACCGCGCTGGGCACCTCGGTGGCCTACGTGTACAGCGTCGTTGTGGTGTTCGCGCCCCAGTGGCTGCCGGTCGGCGTCGATGAGCGGAACGTCTACTTCGAGGTGTCGGCGGTGGTGATCGCCTTTGTGCTGCTGGGGCAGTTCATGGAGGAGATCATCAAGCAGCGCTCCACGGCGGCGGTGCGCCGGCTGCTCGATCTCCAGCCCGCCAGCGCCACGGTGATCCGCGAGGGCCAGGAGATGACGCTGCCGGCCGATGCGGTGCTGGCCGGTGATCTGGTGCTGGTGCGGCCCGGCGAGAAGGTGCCGGCCGTCGGGGTGGTGGCGTCGGGGGAGTCGTCGGTGGATGAGGCGCTGATCACCGGCGAATCGCTGCCGGTGAGCAAGCAGGCGGGATCGGAGCTGACCGGCGGCACGATCAACGGGCGGGGGTTGCTGCGCTTCACGGCCACGCGGGTGGGGGCCGACACCGCCCTGGCCCAGATCATCCGCATCGTGGAGGAGGCCCAGGCCAGCTCGGCACCGGTGCAGCAGCTGGCCGATCGGGTCACCGCCTGGTTTGTGCCGGCGGTGGTGGGCGTGGCCTTCGGGGCGTTTGCCCTCTGGACCCTGGCCGGCAACTTCACCGCCGGCCTGCTGGCCTTCATCGCCGTGCTGGTGATCTCCTGCCCCTGTGCCCTGGGCATCGCCACGCCGGCGGCGCTGATGGTGGGGGTGGGC
>REEV01000024.1 GCA_007694915.1 Cyanobium sp. PLM2.Bin73
TGTTTTCTCTCGCTTCGAATCGCTGAAGGGCGCTGGAGGCACCTTTTTCATGCTTGACCAACTGCAAAAAGATTCACAGCGGGCGCTATGGGGTCATGACCAGCCACAGGGTTCCGTGATTGCAAGCGACTTTTACAACGCATCTGTCATCGCAGTGATGAATGACCAAGAGATTATTGATCGACTTATGCATGACTTGCTTCCAATTGCTCACCCTGAATTTAGGAACGCGAAGGTAGTTGATTACGAGGTACGGCGTTATCCAGATTCTGTGTCTCACTTCTCTCCTGGCAGTTTTAGGAAGCGCCCACCCTTGGAAACCTCAGTAGAGACGATCGTCTGCGCTGGTGACTGGGTGCGGATGGGCGACAAAGAGCATGGTGCCAAAGGTCTTTGTCAGGAAAGAGCCTATGTTTGTGGACTGGAAGCAGGAAACTCCCTGATCAGGCGCAAAATCGTCAAAGGGTCGAATCAATCGAAGACCATCCAACATTCGGTCGTCCCAATTCGTGCTGATGAACCGCAGGTAGTTCTAGGCCGTGTTCTCAACAAAATCGTAATGGATCAAATCGATGCCTTTGGCCTGACACTCCCTTGGCTTGACTCATAGCCATCAAGTTATCATTTACGCGTAGCTCAGGCATGGATGTCTCTTAACGTTCACTGGACTGATCGCATCATCACCCACTCCTCTGATTCCATGTCCTCAAGTGTCAGGGCAGAAGTGTCCGTAGTCTTCATTCAGGATGTCAGACGACAGCAAAACTGGTCCAGCACTAATTCCGGATGTCGCTTGGCAGAACCAAAGGCCGAGGTGATCACCTGCGAGTTGCTTCCCGATCAGGAGATCCCGCTGCTGAAGTCACGCCGGGAGCGGAGCCGGGCTGAGGCCCTCAAGCTCTGGGCTGAGAAGCGCAAGGCGGGCTGGAGTCCCTGCAGCCCCCAGTGGTGATCGTCACCATCACCCAAATGGATCCACCCCCCACCAAGCTGAGCTCTGAACTGATGGCCACCTCCTTGCCGATCACCAGCAGCCGTCAACCCCGGCGCTATCGCCTGGTGGATCAACACGGCCAGCCCCACCCGGAGCTCGACCAGGACTTCGAATCGTTGGAGGAGGCCTGGGATTTCGCCACCCAGTGGTGGAACACCATCGGCGGTCTTGGTGCCCGCAGCAGAGCCAACAGCCCCATCGGGCTCGGGGTGGAAGTGAGCACCGAAAACGGCCACTGGCGCACCCTGCGCCATCCGCAGGGCTGAATTACCCCTGAAAACTTCCACCGCCTGATCTCTGCAAAGGTGAACCACACAGGCCACCCCTGCCCTGGCACGCCCGTCCCCATCCGATCAGGCCCAGGCCAGCCCGCAGCCCACCGAGGTGCTGGCGGGCTCGATCGAGCGCGTCACCTTCCATAACCCCAGCAACGGCTTCTGCGTGCTGCGCATCAAGGCCCGTGGGCACCGCGACCTGGTGACGGTGGTGGGCCATGCCGCCGAGATCAGCGCCGGCGAGTGGGTCACGGTGTCGGGCGTGTGGGTGAACGACCGGGAGCACGGCCAGCAGTTCAAGGCCGCCTTCCTCAGGGCCTCTGCGCCCACCACCGCCGAGGGGATCGAGAAGTACCTGGGTTCGGGAATGATCCGCGGCATTGGCCCGATCTATGCCAGCAAGCTCGTGGCGACCTTTGGCGCGGAGGTGTTCGAGGTGATCGAGCAGACCCCCGAACGCCTGCGGGAGGTGCCCGGCATCGGCCCGGTGCGCGGCCAGCGGATCAGCCAGGCCTGGGCCGATCAGAAGGTGGTGCGCGAAATCATGGTCTTCCTGCACAGCCATGGCGTCGGCACCGCCCGGGCGGTGCGGATCTTCAAGACGTACGGCAACGACGCCGTGCAGGTGATGGCGGAGAACCCCTACCGCCTCGCGCGCGACATCCGCGGCATCGGCTTCCGCACCGCTGATGCGAGCGCCGCACGGCTGGGCATCGAGCCTGCGGCGATGATCCGCCTGCGGGCCGGCATCAGCTACGCCTTGCTGGAGGCCAGCCGAGCTGCTCAAGCTGGCCTGTGAGCTGCTGGCGGTGGAACGGCCCAGTGGGCCCCTTGATGAAAGCGGCGTCACCACGCGGGTGCCCCTGGAGAGCGGCCTGATCGAGAGCGCCCTGGATCTGGAGCTGAGCGAGGGCTCGGTGGTGGCCGACACCCTGGCCGCTGAGCCGGCGATCTTCCTTTCAAACTTGCACCGCGATGAACGCCGCATCGCCGAGGCCCTTCAGGCCCTGGCGGCGGGCGACCCGCCCTGGGGAGCCATCGAGGCCGCCAAAGCCATCCCCTGGGTGGAGCAACGCCTCGCCCTGGAGCTGGCCGCCAGCCAGCGGACGGCGGTGGAGCAGGCCCTGGCCAGCAAGGTGCTGGTGCTCAGCGGCGGGCCAGGGGTGGGCAAGACCACCTTGATCAACGCCATCCTGCAGATCCTGGCGGCCAAGAAGCTGCGCATCCAGCTCTGCGCCCCCACCGGCCGTGCGGCCAAGCGGATGGGCGAAACCACCGGCCTGGAGGCCAAGACCATCCACCGGCTGCTGGAGTTCGCCCCGAGCAGTTACGGCTTCCGGCGCAACAGCGAGCTGCCGCTGGAGTGCGACCTGCTGGTGGTGGATGAGGCCTCGATGGTGGATGTGCCGCTTGATGGCTTCCCTGCTGGCTGCTATCCCACCCGAGGCGGCGTTGTTACTGGTGGGCGATGTGGACCAGCTGCCCTCAGTGGGCCCTGACCAGGCTGATTCAAAGTATCAGCAGGGCCTGGCTTCCGGCTGGCGCCTTGCCATCGCCAGCAGCGCCGTGATGTCGTGACACACCGCCTG
>REEV01000136.1 GCA_007694915.1 Cyanobium sp. PLM2.Bin73
GCCGGGGCGCCCCGCCAGCAGTCAGATCAGACCAGCCAACAGATCAGACAAGAGGCTGCAGAACGGACGCCGGGGTAACCGCTGCCGGATTCGTCACCAGCAGCACCAGGGGCTCCAGGCTGAAGGCTGCCTCGTCAAGAGAAAACAGCTCGGCGTAGGCCAGACAGTCGGCCCGGTCGCGCCCGGCATAACGCAGGACCCCATGGCTGTCGTAAAGACCCAGCAAGGCGAGACCTGCAGAAAACCTTTAGATGGATCCTAGGGCCTGCAGCAGCCCCCGGCGCCGCGGCTCCGCCCAGCTGGCAAACGGTTCGTGGGCCAGGGCCGCGTTGCTGAGCTCATGGCGGCCCGTGAGCTCCAGGCCGCACCAGGGCGGCACCGCCACCGGCTGATCCGGCGACTCCAGTTCCACTTCCGCCACCACCAGCGGCGCATTGGCCCCCTCGAACACATCCACCACCCAGTCGCCACCGGCCAGATCCAGGCCATGGCGGCGCTTGCGCAGCTGCCGCTCCGTCAGCGCCAGCAGCGCCACCGCATCGACGGGTGGAATGGGGTATTCGAACTCCTGGCGCACCAGCCCCTCTCCGGCCTGGGGCTCAGCCGCAGAAGCCGATGACGTCGCAGGGGCTGAGGCCGAAACCAGGGCCTTGAGGGTAAGCCAGGCCTGGGCGGCCGCCGCCGGAGTGGTGCCGGGGCCACCGGCCTCATGGCTGAGACGCACCCGCAGGGTGAAGCCTCCCGGTGAGCTGGTGAGGTAGCCCTGCTGCAGCTCGCTCTGCCAGCGCACATGGGCCCGCCAGCCGTCGCCGCTCACCAGGAAGCGGCGTTCGATCTCAACACCCACGACCCGCGCGGCGGCTGCCTAATTGTGCGACGGCACGGCCGCCATCAGGCTGCCGGCCCAGTGCAGCTTGTGGGTAAGGGTGCGATAGTAGGAAGGGCCCTGCTCGAGCTGCACCATCAGCGCCGGATGCTCGGCGCGGCGCACCACCACCCGGTCGCCCGGCTCCAGTGTGGCGGCATGGGCACCGTCCTTCCAGAGCCGCACCCGCCGGCTGCTCTCTCCCAGCGGCCAGAGGCTGAGCTCAGCACGGGGCGGCACCACCAGGGCGCGGCTGGAGAGGCTGATCGGACAGATGGGGTTGACCACGATGGCCTCGATCCCCGGGTGCAGGATCGGTCCGCCTGCCGCCATGGCGTAGCCGGTGGAGCCGGTGGGGGTAGCGATGATCAGTCCATCGCCGCGGTACTGGTCCACCACCTCGCCGTCGATCTCCAGCTCCAGTACGCAAGTGGGCGGCAGCCCGTCGGGCCCGGGGCGCACATAGACGTCGTTGAGGGCCACGTGATGGTCGTGCAGCTCGCCCTCCACTCCATCGCCCCGGTGGATGCGGGCCTGGAGCATCATGCGGCGCTCGAGAGCGAAGCGGTCGTGGCGCAGACGCTGCCAGAGGCTCGTGCCCGCCTCGGGCGGGGATGGGGCGTTCTCCAGCCGCAGCAGGGCGCGGTCGTGGGTGAGGAAGCCCAGGTTGCCGCCCACGTTGAAGCAGAGGATCGGCACGGCCAGCGGAGCCAGATGGCGTGCAGCGCCGAGCACGGTGCCGTCACCCCCCAGCACCACGGCCAGATCGGGCAGCTCATCCTCGGTGGCCAGCAAGCCCGGGAAGGGATCGGCGGCGGCCCCGGACTGGGCGCTCACCACAGCCACGCCCTGGCTGCGCAGGTCGTCGGCGCAACGTCGGCTCTGGCGCTGGGCCGCCTGGCTGCCGGAGCGCGCGATCAGCCACACCCGCTCCAGGCGCATGGACCGGCTACCAGCGCAGCAGGTTGAAGCGCTCCATGTCCACCGTGTCGCGGTTGCGGTAGAGGGAGAGCAGGATCGCCAGGCCCACGGCCGCTTCGGCGGCGGCGACGGTGATCACGAAGATGGCGAACACCTGGCCACGGATCAGCTGGCCGTCGAGATAGCTGGAGAAGGCCATCAGGTTGATGTTCACGGCATTGAGCATCAGTTCGATGCTCATCAGCACCCGCACGGCGTTGCGGCTGTTGATCAGTCCCCACACCCCGGTGCAGAACAGCACCGCCGCCAGCACCAGGAAGGCCTGGAGAGGAATGCCGGAGGAGAGCGAAAGATCCATGGGGGCGGGGATCGGCAGGGGGAAGTGGCGGCTGGAGCTGGATAAGCTGGCCTGGAGCGGGCTGGGATCAGCGGACGCTGCGGTCGAGCAGCAGGGGGGTGCGGGCCTTCTCGATCAGCCCCTGATCCACCTCCTCACCGGTGCCGATGTCCTCGCTGAATACATCACGGCGTGCCAGCACGATGGCGCCGATCATGGCCATCAGCAGCAGCACCGAGGCCAGTTCGAAGGGCAGCAGGTAGTCGGAGAAGAGGTGCTCACCGATGCGGATGGTGGCCTCCTCGCCCACGGGCTCCGGGCCACTGCCCCAGGGGGTGGTAAAGGCCACCCGGATCAACAGCACGAACAGGCCGCCACACACCAGCCCGGAGAGCAGCCGGCGCAGGCCCAGGCCGGGAATGGCCGCCAGATCCTCACGCTTGTTCACGAGCATGATCGCGAAGAGGATCAGCACGTTCACCGCGCCCACATAAACGAGAATCTGGGCGGCGGCCACGAAGCTGGCGTTGAGCATCAGGTAGAGGCCCGCTACCGAGAGGAAAACCCCGGCCAGCAGAAAGGCGGCGTAGACCACGTTGGGGAGCAGCACCACCCCAAGGGCACCGGCCACCACGGTGGTGGAGAGAACGGCGAAGCAGATCTGCTGGGTGGTGGAGGCGATGGTCATCAGCCCTTCTCGTCCGGATTTGCTGGGGGGGCGGCAGCAGGAGGCTCTGCCTTGGGCAGGGTCTCGAGCACCTGCTCGGGCAGTCTGCCCGCCCGCGGCTCGCTGTCCGGGACGACGTGAGGATCGATCTCTCCCTTCGGCAGGTACACCAGCTCCCGCAGGGGGTGCACCGCGGGGTCGCTGGTGACGCTGGTGGGCAGCCGGCCGAGGGCAATGTTGTCGTAGTTGAGGCTGTGGCGGTCGAAGGCCGCCAGCTCGTATTCCTCCGTCATCGACAGACAGTTGGTGGGGCAGTACTCCACACAGTTGCCGCAGAAGATACACACCCCGAAATCGATCGAATAATTGCGGAGCTCTTTTTTCTTGGTTTCCTTGTTCATCACCCAATCCACCACCGGCAGGTTGATCGGGCACACCCGCACGCACACCTCACAGGAGATGCATTTGTCGAGCTCATAGTGGATGCGGCCGCGGTAGCGCTCCGAGGGGATCAGCTTCTCGTAGGGATACTGCACCGTGACGGGACGGCGGCGCAGGTGATCGAAGGTCACCGCCAGGCCCTGGGTCATGTACTGGGCCGCACCCGCCGCATCGCGGGTGTAGTCGCCGACTTTCTTGAGGAATCCGAACATGGAACTCAGGCGGTGATTGGGCTCATGATGGCGCTCCTGGCGGCCAGTTGACCGGAGCGGAGTGGGGGTTCAGCCTCCGAAGAAGGCTGGGAAGGCCAGCTTGAGGCCGGCGGTGACCAGCAGATTGACCAGGGCGATGGGCAGCAGGAACTTCCAGCCCAGATCGAGGAGCTGGTCAATCCGCACCCGGGGGGTGGTCCAGCGCAGCAGGATGGCCAGAAATACCAGCAGGTAGGCCTTGAGCACGGTCATGACGATCCCCACCGAGGCTGTGATCACCTGCACCGCCGGGGCATCGATGGGCTGGCCCAGCCAGCCCGCCAGCCACTCCACCGGGAGCGGGAAGCCCCAGCCGCCCAGGTAGAGCACCGACACCAGCAGCGCCGAGAGCACCAGGTTGATGTAGCTGCCCAAGTAGAAGAGGGCGAACTTCATGCCGGCGTATTCGGTCTGGTAGCCGGCCACCAGCTCCTCCTCGGCCTCGGGGAGGTCGAAGGGCAGGCGCTCGCATTCGGCCAGGGCGCAGATCCAGAAGATCACGAAGCCCACCGGCTGGCGCCAGATGTTCCAGCTGAGGATGCCGGCACCGGTCTGCTGGTTGACGATGTCGACGGTGCTGAGCGAGTTGCTCATCATCACCACCGCCAGCACCGCCAGGGCCAGGGGGATTTCGTAGGAGATGGACTGGGCCGCCGCCCGCAGACCCCCAAGCAGGGAGTATTTGTTGTTGGAGGCGTAGCCGCTCATCAGCAGGCCGATCGGCTGGATGCTGCTGAGGGCGATCCACAGAAAGATGCCCACCCCCACGTTGCTGATCAGCAGGTTCTGACCGAAGGGAACCACCAGCCAGCTGAGGATCACCGGGATCAGCACCAGCACCGGCCCGAGGGTGAACAACAGGCCGTCGGCCCGGGCCGGAATGATGTCTTCCTTGAACACCAGCTTGAGGCCGTCGGCCAGGGGCTGGAGCACCCCCAGGGCACCGGCGTATTCCGGGCCGATGCGCTGCTGCACGGCTGCGGAGATCTTGCGCTCCAGCCACACGTTCACCAGCACGCCCACCACCGCCGCCACCAGCACCAGCAGCATCGGCAGCGGCAGCCAGAGCAGGTGGGCCGTGCCGGCGTTGAGGCCGGCACCTTGCAGGAGGGTTTCGAAGCTGGCCTGGAGATCGAGGCCTGCGGCTGCGTCGAGCCCCGGAGCGCTGCCGGGGGCCGAGGTGCTGACCATGGGGGCTGCTCAGGTAGGGGGCAACTTAGCGGGCGTCCAGTTAGCGGGCGTCCAGGGGCTGCCACTCGCGGGGCAGGGCACCGGTGTAGATCTGCGAGGGCCGGAAGATGCGGTTGGCCCCGAGCTGCTCCTTCCAGTGGGCGAGCCAGCCGGCGGTGCGGGCGATGGCGAAGATCGGCGTGAACAGATCCCTGGGGATGCCGAGCTTGCGGTACACCAGGCCGGAGTAGAAGTCGACGTTGGGGTAGATGCCCTTCGGCCCCAGGCGCTCGGCTGCCGCCCGTTCCAGGGCACAGGCCAGGTCGTAGAGGGGGTCGTGGCCGAAGCGGTCGAACAGCTGCTCGGCCAGTCCCTGCAGGATCACCGCCCGGGGGTCCTTCACCTTGTATTCGCGGTGGCCGAAGCCCATGATCTTCTGGCGCTCGGCGATGGCCCGATCGAGCCAGGGCTCCACCTGATCAGGGCTGCCGATCGTCTCCAGCATGGCCAGCACGTCCTCGTTGGCGCCGCCGTGCAGGGGGCCCGCCAGGGTGCCCACCGCCGAGGCCACCACCGCATAGGGATCGGTGAGCGTGCTGGCGGTGACGCGGGCACTGAAGGTGCTGGCGTTGAGGCTGTGCTCGGCGTGGATGATCAGGCAGGCATCGAAGATGCGGGCCGCCAGAGGATCGGGCTCCCGCTCGGTGAGCATGTAGAGGAAGTTGGCCGCGTAGGGCAGGTCGTCGCGGGGCTGGATCGGATCCTGGCCTTTGCGGATCAGCTGAAACGCCGCCACCATCGTGGGGATCTTGGCCAGCAGGCGCACCACCGCCCCGTAGATGTATTCCGGGTTGTCGAGGGCGCGGCGGGAATAGAAGAGTCCCAGGGAGGCGGCGCTGGCCTGAAGGGCATCCATGGGATGGCCCTGGGCTGGGAAGCTCTTCATCATGTCGCGGATGCGGAAGCTCACCCGCCGGTGCATCTGCACCTCGTGCTCGAACTCCCGCAGCCGCACCGCGGTGGGCAGGTCGCCCCAGATCAGCAGATAAGCGGTTTCCAGGAAGGTGCTCTGGGTCGCCAGGATCGCCGTGTCATAGCCGCGGTAGGTGAGGTGGCCCTGGCGGCCGTCGATGTCGCAGATGGCCGACTGGGTGGCCGGCACCCCCTCGAGCCCGGGCCGGAACGGCGGCGGCGAAGGCGGCGGTGACGCAAGGGCAGTCACGGGCTGGCAGACAGGCGGACGTGCGTTGACCCTACGGCCAGTCCCCTGCCGGCGCCGTAGCGCTAGCTGCCGCCCAGCAGCTGCCGGGGTCCCATCAGCAGCCGCAGCCGGCCCCGGGGCCGGGGCGAAGCCGGGGCCTCCTCCAGCTGCAGCAGCGCCACCCCGGCCTTCTTGAGCGCCACGGTGCCGGGCCCGGCGCCGATCAGGGCGGCGGCCAGGAGGCCGAGGTCGGGCTCATGGCCCACCAGCGCGAGCCGCTGCCCGGCCGCCAGGCCAGCCAGCAGGGGCCAGGGGTCGCCTCCGGGCGCCAGGCCCTCGGCCAGCCGCAGGGCCGGCGCCAGGCCGGCGGCGCAGGCCAGCTCGGCCGTCTGACGCGCGCGCCGCAGCGGACTGCTGAACAGGGCGGTGCAGCCCAGCTCGAGGCGAAGCAGCTGGGCCAGCACCGCCTCGGTGCGCAGCCGGCCAGCGGCCGTCAGGGCCCGCTCGGCGTCCGGTTGCTCGGGGCTGCGTTCCTCGGCGATGCCGTGGCGCAGCAGCAGCAGTTCAGCCATAGCTGAGCCGGGCCCGCAGGTGCAGGGCGCCATCCTCGCTCTGCAGCGCCAGGCCCAGGCCCTGCACCCGCTCGGCCAGCGGCTCTCCGGCCAGGGCGGACAGCAGCCGCCAGGGCGTCCAGAGCGGCAGCAGGTCCCGGGCCGGTCCGCCCGCCAGCGCCCAGCGCAGCGGCGCCGCGGGCAGATCGAGGGCTGCCACTGTGTCGAGCAGAGGGCGCGGCCCCCGGCGGGCCTGGCGCTGCTGGCCGAGCGTGTCCAGCGAATTCGACCACCAGGCCAGGCCGTCCCGCTCGCTGCGGGCCGCCGCCAGGGTCGCCTGGAGCTGGTCGCCCGCGGCGCCGCGGCGGCCGCTGGCGGCCTGCAGCCGGGTCCACACCTGCATCGTCTCGCCGTCGAGCTCGAGGGGAGCCGCGATCAGCCCGTCGCCGGCCAGCTGGGCGGCCAGGGCCGCCGGGTCGGGGGAAGCGGCCGCACTGCCCAGCAGCCAGCCGCCGGCCGAGCGCAGCACCAGCAGCGGGCCTTCGGCCGCCGCAGCCACCCGGGCGGGCAGGGCCTCCAGGGGGCGGCCCGGGCCGGCCAGGAGCCAGGGCTGCAGCCGGGCCTGCCAGGCCTGGGGCCAGTGGGCCGGATCCTGAAGCAGGGCGAGGCTGGCGGCCTCACCGCGTACCTCGGCCTGCAGGGCTGCAGCGCTGGCGCCGCCGTCAGCGGATGGGGGGAAGCCCGCCAGCTCCTCGCCGTCTTCGCCCGGCGCCGGCATCAGCCAGCCATCGAGCAGCAGGTTGGAGCCCTGGGGCCTGAGGGCCGCCACCAGGGAACCGGCGCCGGGCCAGCCCCCCCCCAGCCAGTCATCCAGGGCCGGGGGACGGGCGCTCACCAGCACCACACCCTGGGCCAGCCGCTCGAGGGAACGCCGGAAGGCCGGATCGGCGGCCTGGTTGAGCTCATCGATCTGGGACACGTCGAGGGCCTGCTCCAGCGGGCCCCGGCCCGAGGCCAGCAAGACCAGCTCGTCGTTGATCAGGGCGGTGGCGATCGGCACCTGTTCGCTGCCCAGCAGGGCGCCGCGGCCGCTGATCAGGCCCATGCCCCGGTAGCTGCTCACCTGCAGGTCGGTGCCGGCGAGGCTGCGGGTCTGCCAGAAGCGCTGCAGGAACCGGCGGGCCCCGTCGCCGTCGCGGCTGCTCAGGGCCAGCACCCAGCCGCTCGGGGTGCGGTCCGCGCTCGCCAGCAGCCAGAGGCCGGTTTCGGGCCCCAGCCAGCCGGCCAGTTCGCCGGAATAGTCGAGACCGGCGGCGGCGAAGGTCCCATCGCGCAGGCGTGCCAGGGCGTCGCGGGCCTCGGCGCGGCGCCGGGGCGGCGCCACAGCCCGGGCGTAGGCCAGGGGCTGCTCGGGGTCGCCGAGAAGATAGAGGCTGAGATCGGCGTCCCGGGGCACGAAGCGGGCGGAACGGGGAACGGCCAGCGCTTGCTGCTGGAGCTGCAGGGGGGAGCGCTGCCATATGAGCCACCAGGCGCCCCCGCCCAGGGCCAGCAGCACCAGGATCGCCGCCAGCACCACCGCCAGGAATCGGCGGGCCTTCATGCATCCACAGCAGGATGGGCCCATCCTGCACCGGACCAGGCCCGTGACCACACCGCTCAGCATCCCCGCCCGCGAGCTGCAGGAGCGCCTGCAGCGGGGCGAGGCGATCCAGCTGGTGGATGTGCGCGAAGACCAGGAGCTGGTCTGGGCGCAGCTGCCCCACCCAGTGCTGCACCTGCCCCTGAGCCGCTCCCAGGAGTGGCTGGCGGAGCTGGACCAGCGGCTGGAGCGCGACCGGCCGGTGGCCGTGCTCTGCCATGCGGGCATACGCAGCTGGCAGTTCGCTTGCTGGCTGATGGAGCAGCAGGGCTACGGGGAGGTGTGGAACCTGCAGGGCGGCATCGACGCCTGGAGCGTGGAGGTGGACCCCAGCGTGCCGCGCTATTAAGCACCTGTTGCGGCTGAGCTCCCTACGATCGGAGGGCTCACCCCGCCACGGCAGCCGGTGCAGGCCCTCTCCCCTCGACAGCAGGAGGTGCTGCGCCTGGCGGTGCGCCACTACGTGGACACCATGGAGCCGGTGGGCAGCAAGACCCTGGTGCGGCGCTTCGGCCTGCCCGCCAGCCCCGCCACCGTGCGCTCGGCCATGGGGGCCCTGGAGCAGCAGGGCCTGCTCACCCAGCCCCACACCTCCGCCGGCCGCGTGCCGAGCCAGCAGGGCTACCGCCTGTATGTGGACCAGCTGCTGCCCGCCCCCGGCGCCGCCGCTCTGCAACTGGAGCGCGACCTGGCCGCCCTCAGCCTGCAGTGGCCGTCCTTCGACGACCTGCTGCTGCACCTGGGCCGGCGCCTGACCGACCTCACCGGCCTGCTGAGCCTGATCACCCGGCCGCGGCGTCCGCTGCCCCAGCCCCAGCTGCAGGCCCTGCGACTGGTGCCGAGCGGTGAGCGGTTGCTGGTGTTCCTGGTGTACGGCCCCACCCACACCAGCAGCCACAACCTCCGCCTGCCCGCCGGCAGCGAACCGGAACTGGCAGTGCTGGAGCGCTGGCTCAACGATCAGCTGCGCACAGGTGGCGTCAGCATCGCCTGGCAGCAGCTGCCCCGGGAACTGGCCACCAGCGGCCGGCTGCTGCGCCAGCTGGTGGAGGCCCGGGCCCTGCCCTGCCCCGGTCCCCGCCGCGACGCGGTGGCCAGCGGCCTGGGCAAGCTCCTGGCCCAGCCCGACTTCAGCCACACCGCCAGCCTGCGGCCGCTGGTGCAGCTGGTGGAGGAGGAACCCGAGCAGGTGCTGGGACCCCGCCCCAACGCGGTGTGGATCGGTAACGAACACCCCCACGCCGCTCTGGCCGGCTGCGCAGTGGTGCAGGCCGCCTACCGCAGTGGCGACGGCGGCGTGGGCCACGTGGCCCTGATCGGCCCGATGCGCATGGCCTACGCCACCGCCACGGCGGCGGTGCGCTCGGTGGCCTCTAGCCTGCAGCGACTGCTGAGCTGAGGCGACGAACCGATGACCTATTGCCTGGGCTTCCTGCTGGAGGCGGGCCTGGTGATGGCGTCGGACTGCCGCACCAACGCCGGGGTGGACTACATCTCCACCTACCGAAAGATGCACATCTTCCGGCCGTCCGACGACCGCCTGATCGTGCTGCTGGCGGCGGGCAACCTGGCCACCACCCAGGCGGTGCTGAACCGGATCCAGCGTGATCTCGACCGGGCCCAGCGGGGCCGGGGGACCAGCGAGGAGAAGGGCGAGGACGCCGCGGAGCAGAAACGGCTGGGCTCCCTGCTGGATGCCGACTACCTGTTCGAAGTGGCCGACTACGTGGGGCAGATCAGCCGCGAGGTGCAGGCGGAGTTCAAGCCGGTGCTCTCCCAGGCCGGGGCCAGCGGCTCGGCCTCGTTCATCCTCGGCGGCCAGATCGCGGGCCAGCCCCATGGGCTGTTCATGATCTATCCCCAGGGCAATGCGGTGATGGCCACCACCGAAACCCCGTTCCTGCAGATCGGCGAGAGCAAATACGGCAAGCCGCCCCTCGATGGCCTGGCCAACACGGCGATGTCGCTGGAGGATGCGGCCCGGCTGTGTCTGGTGTCCCAGGTGATCACACGCCGCTCCAACCTCACCGTGGGGCCGCCCTTCGACCTGGTGATCCTGCGCCGCAACGAACTGCGCGTGGCCCAGCAGCTGCGCCTGGGGGCCGATTCAGAGGCGCTGCAGGGGTTCCTGCACACCTGGGTGGAGGTTCAGCGCGAAGCCCTGGAGCGGCTGCCGCGCTTCCCCTGGGAGCCCCAGGCCGGCAGCGGCGAGGCCAGCACGGCGAGCTGGACGAGCACCACCATTGATCCAGCCCTGAGCTGAAACCCTGGACAGGTCTGCTGGCCAGGCCCGGATCAGCCGCTCAGACCAGTTCAGTCGGTCAGGCCCCCCAACCGCTCGGCCACGGTGTTCACGTCCTTGTCGCCGCGGCCCGAGAGGTTGAGCACCACCTCGGTGCCGGGGGCGAGGGTGGGGCAGAGCTGGTCGAGGGCAGCGAAGGCATGGGCCGTTTCCAGGGCGGGAATGATGCCCTCCAGCTCGCTCACCAGGCGCAGGGCCACCAGGGCCTCGTCGTCGGACACGGCCAGGTACTCGGCCCGGCCGATCTCACGCAAGTAGCTGTGCTCCGGGCCGACGCCGGGGTAATCGAGGCCGGCGCTGATCGAGTGGGCCTCCTGCACCTGACCCTCGCCGTCCTGGAGCAGCAGGCTCATGGCGCCGTGCAGCACGCCCACCCGCCCCTCGGTGATGGTGGCGGCGTGGCGGCCAGTAGCCACCCCCTCGCCAGCTGCTTCCACGCCGATCAGGCGCACGGCGGTGTCTTCCACGAAGGGGTGGAACAGGCCCATGGCGTTGGAGCCGCCGCCCACGCAGGCCACCAGCACGTCCGGGAGGCGCCCGAAGGCCTCGGCGCACTGGGCTTTCGCCTCCTGGCCGATGCAGGCATGGAAGTCGCGCACCAGCATCGGGTAGGGGTGGGGGCCGGCCACCGAGCCGAGGATGTAGTGGGTGCTCTCCACGTTGGTCACCCAGTCGCGGATCGCCTCACTGGTGGCGTCCTTGAGGGTGGCAGTGCCGGCGGTGACCGGCTGCACCGTGGCCCCCAGCAGGCGCATGCGGAACACGTTGAGGGCCTGGCGGCGCATGTCCTCGGCACCCATGTAGACCACGCACTCCAGGCCGAAGCGGGCGCAGACCGTGGCCGTGGCGACGCCGTGCTGGCCGGCGCCGGTCTCGGCGATGATCCGCTGCTTGCCCATGCGCAGGGCCAGCAGCGCCTGGCCGAGGGCGTTGTTGATCTTGTGGGCGCCGGTGTGGTTGAGGTCCTCGCGCTTCAGCCACAGGCGCGGACCGCCCTCGGGACGGCGGTAGTGCTCGGTGAGCCGCTCGGCCTCATACAGCGGCGTGGGGCGGCCCACATAGGTGCGCAGCAGGTGGTTGAGGCGCTCGGTGAAGGCGGGATCGGCCCAGGCCTCGGCAGCGGCAACCTCCAGCTCGGCCAGGGCCGGCATCAGGGTTTCCGGCACGTACTGGCCGCCGAAACGCCCGAAGCGGCCGGCGGCGTTGGGGCGGGCCTGGGGCTGCAGGGCCTCGGGCCCGGCCGGGGTGCTGCTGCGGGGGGGAACGGTGCTGGTCACCAGGGGCCGGAGCTGTTGCCGCCAGCGTAGGCAGCGGCTGGGGTGGGGGGAGCCGGAGGGGCCGGAAGGCAGAGGGTGGTGGCCCGTTGATCTCAAGACCGGCTCTCAAGGACCGCAAAAGCCGATAGCGTTTTGATCTCAGCTTGGTTGAAGTGCCATGCCATCACTGAGCTTGCGGGGAATCCCCCAGGACGTCTACGACGGACTCAAGGCGCTGGCCGCCCGCAATCACCGCAGCATGCAGGAGCAGGCCAGGCTGCTGATCGAGCGGGAAGTGCGGCTGAGTCAACCCGGCGCGATGGAGCGGGCCCGCCACTGGAGGGAGCGGATGCGGCACCGGCCCATGCCCCGGCTCCTGGACGACCTGCACGCCGACCGTCGCCGCTGACGCGTGACGATGGAGAGCGGTTGACGGACGTGAGCCCATGGCCAGGAAAGGTGGCTGGCAGGAATTCAGCAGCCCGGACCTCCCGGCCGCCCAGCAACGTCCTGCGGCGGCAAACCCAGGGGTGGCGAAGGGGCAGCAGCAGGTGCGGGTGCAGCGCACCAGGGCTGGCAAGGGCGGCAAGCTCGTGACCGCCATCACGGGGCTGGAGGCCCCCGAGGCCGAGCTCAAGGGGCTGCTGAAGCAGCTCAAGGCCACCTGCGGCACCGGCGGCACGCTCAAAGAGGGCGTGATCGAACTGCAGGGCGACCAGGTGGAACCGGCCCTGAAGGCGCTGGAGGGGGCGGGCTACCGGCCGAAGCAGGCGGGGGGCTGATGCCCGGCAACGAGCTCAGAAGCCCGCCCGGGCAAAATCGTCGCCGAGATAGGCCAGGGGCAACTGATCACGCTCAGCCAGGGCCGCCGCAAAGCAATCCCCGAAGTTGAGCTGGGCCGGATGCCCCTGGCCCTTGCCGAAACGCTGGAAGATCCCGAGGGCGCGCTCTGCCAGATCCGCATCCACCGGCACCACATCAGGGTCAATCAGATCCAGCAACGTCTGCATCGGTGCAAGCACACCACGGCAGTGCGCCACCAGCAGCAGCTCCTGCAGAGTGCCTGCAGACATACGCAGCACTTCAGCCTGCTCCAGGGACTGCTGGTGTTGCTCCCACCCCGGTTCCCGCTGCAGGATCGCCAGCAGCAGCGACGTGTCCAGAATCACGCCGGCAGGCCCTGCTCGTCGTAGAGGGACTCGGGATTGAACGGCTTGGCTGTCTTAGTGGCCTGCTCCTGCAGCAGGGGCAACTCGGCACTGAGCCGCCTGCGCCGGCTCAGGCGCCGCTGCCGCTGAAGCTCCAGT
Source organism: Cyanobium sp. PLM2.Bin73 (assembly GCA_007694915.1). Classification (GTDB taxonomy): domain Bacteria; phylum Cyanobacteriota; class Cyanobacteriia; order PCC-6307; family Cyanobiaceae; genus NIES-981. Next base: position 12,912 of record REEV01000136.1, read on the forward strand.
TCCAAGGCCTCCCGCACGATTTCCGTGGCGCCCCGGCCGGTGAGCTGGCGCAGCTGCTCAAGCAGGGCATCCACTCGAGGGCTTTTGATGCTGACAGCCATTCCAGCAGAGCAAGGTAGAACCTGATTCTAGAATCAATATCGGACAACGGAGCAACCCTCCAGAGCCCGAAGCGGGGCACAGGGGAGAATGGCCCTATCGACCTCGCCGCCAGCCCGCATGACCGCCAGCCCCGCCAGCAATCCCGCCTACGGCGCGCTCACCACCCAGGGCAACAGCACCAACATCGTGTGGCACCACAGCACGGTGAGCCGCGAGGCGCGGGCCCACCAGCGCGGCCACCGCAGCGCCATCCTCTGGTTCACGGGCCTGAGCGGGGCCGGCAAGAGCACCCTGGCGAACGCCGTGAACTCGGCCCTGTTCGAGCAGGGGCTGGCCTGCTACGTGCTCGACGGCGACAACATCCGCCACGGCCTCTGCAACGACCTGGGCTTCTCCGATGCCGACCGGGAGGAGAACATCCGCCGCATCGGAGAGGTGGCCAAGCTGTTCCTCGATGCCGGCGTGGTGGTGCTCACCGCCTTCGTGTCGCCGTTCAAGGCCGACCGCGACAAGGTGCGCGCCCTGGTGCCAGACGGCGACTTCTTCGAGATCTTCTGCGACGCCGGCCTGGCGGTGTGCGAACAGCGCGACACCAAGGGGCTCTACGCCAAGGCCCGGGCCGGCGAGATCAAGGAATTCACGGGAATCTCCAGCCCCTACGAAGCGCCCGAGACCCCCGAGCTGCGGGTGGAGACCGGTGCCCGCAGCCTGGAGGACTGCGTGAGCGCGGTGCTGGCTCTGCTGCAGGACAAGGGGATCATTCCCCAGACGAACTGATTCCAGACGAACTGACGGCCGAACCGAGCCGCAGGCGGCTGCCCCAGGCATCGAGGAAGGTTTTCCCGCAGCTGGCCACCGGCACCGCCAGCAGCAGCCCCAGCAGCTCACCCAGCCCCAGCAGCGCCCCGAGGCGGGCGCCGAGGGGAAGACACACGAGCAACCAGGCGGGCTGCAGACCCACGATCCGGCCCATCAGGCGCGGCTGAATCACCTGATCCACCACCTGACCCACCACAATCGCAGCCAGCAGCACCTCCAGACCGGTGCGCGGATCGTTGAGGGCCAGCAGGCCGCTCACCAGCACGATCGTGAGCGAGCTGGCGAAGGGGATCAGGGTGGTGAAGCCGATCAGCACCGCGAACAGCACGCCGTAGGGAATCGCCAGCACCGTGAACACCACGATCTGCAGGCTGCTGAGGATCAGGGCGAGCACCACCTGGCCGGCGAAGTAGCCGCGGAAGGTGCGGCCCACGGTGTCCACCACCAGGGGGCGCGCGCCGGGGGGCAGCCAGAGCGCCAGGCCGGCGGCGATGCTCTCGCCGCCCAGCAGCAGGAACACCGCCAGCACCAGCACGATCACCGTGTTGATGGTGAGACCCACCGTGGCGCCCAGCAGACCCAGCACGCGCTGGCTGAACTGGGTGGCCAGCTTGCTGAGCCGCGACAACAGATCACTGCTGAGGGTGCCGAAATCGGTGGGCAGCCCCTGCTCGGCGGCCCAGGCCTCCAGGGCGTCCAGCCACACCTGGCCCTTGGATATCCAGCGCGGCAGCACCGCGATCAGGTCCCCGAGCTGCTCGATCAGGCGAGGCACCAGCCCCACCAGCGCCAGGGCCAGCGCCCCCAGCGCCACCGCCAGCACCAGGGCCGTGGCCGCCGGGCGGGGCACGCCCCGCTGGCGCAGCCAGCGGCTGGGGATGTCGAGCAGAAAGGCGATCAGTGCGGCGGTGACGATCAGGGCGGGGAACGGCGCCAGGGGCAGCAGCAGCTGGCGCAGCACCCACAGGTTCAGCACCAGCAGCGGCAGGGCCAAGCCGGCTTTGAGCCAGGGGGGCAGCTCCAGGCGTTCGAGCAT
>REEV01000090.1 GCA_007694915.1 Cyanobium sp. PLM2.Bin73
GGCGGTGTGCGTCAGCCGATCATGAGGCTCAACGCCGTGCAGAACCAGCCCGGCAACCAGAACATCCTCCTGGTCACCTACACCGACAGCAATGCCGATAACGCTGTGGTAAGGGTGGCCCGCGTGGTGCCGCCCATGGCCGCCTTCTGCCCATGAACCGCTCCCACCGAGCCGGCGGATTCAGCATGACGGAGCTGCTCGTTACCACCGTCATCTTGGGCCTGATCGCCGCCGTGGGCGGGAGCTCGCTGCTCAATCTCGCCCGCCGCGAGCGCGTCAGCGCCGTGGCCTCCGAACTCACCGGCTGGCTCGATCAGGTGAACGGCGACGCCAGACGCTTTAACGCACTCGTTGACTCCCAAGACCAAAACGAAACCTGCACCGTCACAATCACCACAGGCACCGATCTCACCGCCGGCACTGTGCTGGCCCGCATCGAGCCGCCCGACTGTGCCACCCAGGACACCCTCACTGTGCCCGATCTCTATTTCAAAGGCTCCACGGTGCAGATCACCGCCACGCCCAGTCAGTTTGTGTTCACCCCCCGGGGCACTGTGGCCACCACCAACGGTGCCGCCCTGCCAGACGGGGAAGTGCAGATCACTCTCTCCGTGAACAAGGAGCGGCCCCTGCGCTGCATCCGTCTCACCGGCCTGATCGGAGTGCTCGAGGTGGGCCGTAACAACCAGGCAGCCAACGGCGCCTGCAATGAATGGGGCCGCGTTTGACGCCATGAAGCGCCCGCTCAGACCCTTCTCTCTTCAACTGTCGCGCCCCGGGGCTCAAGCCGGGCTCACCCTGATGGAGCTGCTGGTGTCGCTGCTGATCAGCGGCCTACTCGTGCCCCTGATCTGGACCACAATCCAAGGCTCCATCCAGTTCTTCGAGGCCACCACCTGGCAGGCGCAGCTGCAGCGAGATTTCGATCGCCTCACCGCGCTGCTCGAGAGCGAAGCCCAGGACGCCTGTCTGTTCGGCACCAACGCCGGTCCGGGTGACTGCTCGGAGCCACCCCCCGACTGTTCCGCGGCTGACAACCAGCTGCGGATGCGGGTGACGCTTTTCGATGCCAACAACGTCCCCACCGGCGAGGACGCCGTAATCACCTACTCGCGCGACGACAACAACGATCTGCGTCGCACAGGGCCCACCATCCTCGCCGACGGCCGCCTCGATCCGGCCAACACCACAGCCAACGATCAACTGGTCATGCGCGGTGTCAAGGCCTTCAGCGTGTCCCCCAACGACGACTGCAGCACAGCCACCATTCAGATCAAAGCGAGTCCCCTGGCCCCCAACACCTTCACGGCCACCCCGGGCTTAGGCAAACCGGTGACCCGCACCATCGCCGTGCGCACCGGCTCGCGGCCCCTTTCCCGATCCCCGCAGCAATAACCTCTCAATCCGCCCCCGCCGGCACCCGAAGGTCCACTCGCCCTTTCTAGGATTAAGGGCATTCCGCACAGCAGTTCCATGACTGTCGAGGCCGCCGCCACCACCGACCCCCGCGCCCTCACGATTGAGAACGTCGAGCGCACCCTCGATGAGCTCCGCCCTTACCTAATGGCCGACGGCGGCAACGTGGAGGTGGTGGAGATCGAGGGTCCGATCGTGAAGGTGCGCCTGCAGGGCGCCTGCGGATCCTGCCCCAGCAGCACGATGACCCTCAAAATGGGCATCGAGCGCAAGCTGCGCGAAGCCATCCCAGAGATCTCCGAAGTGGTGCAGGTGCTCTGACCCTGCAGGGAGTCCTGCCGGGTCCGCCCCCTACGCTGCGAGCCGCTCCGCCCCGCCCCGCCGTGCTCGATCAGCGCCTGCTGCGCGAAAACCCCGAGCAGATCGTGGCCCAGCTCGCCCGCCGCGGCCTACAGGTCGACCTCACCGGCCTTCAGCTGATCGCCCGCCAGGAGCGCGATCTCGAGCAGCGCCGCAGTGAACTCCAGGCCGAGGGCAACCAGATCGGCCGCCAGGTGGGTGAGCGCATCCGCGCCGGAGCCAGTCCCACTAGCCCCGAGGTGGCCGCGCTACGCGAGCAGGGCAACCGCATCAAGCAGCAGGTGGCGGGCCTGGAAGAAGAAGAAAAGGGCCTTGAGGCCCGTCTGCGCGAGCAACTGCTCACCTTCCCAAACCTGCCCGGCCCCGAGGTGCCCGAAGGCGCCAGCGAGGCCGACAACGTGGAGCGCAAGCGCTGGGGCAGTCCGCGCACCGAGGCCGGCCTGCAGGAGCACTGGCAGATCGGTGAGCGCCTGGGCCTGTGGGACAGCGAGCGCTCCGTGCGCATCGCCCAGAGCCGCTTCATCACCCTGCTCGGCGCCGGCGCCCGCCTCGAGCGCGCCCTGATCAGCTTCATGCTCGATCAGCACACCGCCCGCGGCTACACCGAGGTGCTGCCGCCGGTGCTGGTGAACAGCGCCAGCCTCACCGGCTCCGGCCAGCTGCCCAAGTTCGCCGAGGAGAGCTTTCGCTGCGCCGACGACGACCTCTGGCTCACCCCCACCGCCGAGGTGCCCCTCACCTCCCTGCACCGCGACGAGGTGATCCCCGCCGAGCAGCTGCCCCTGCGCTACTGCGCCTACACCCCCTGTTTCCGCCGCGAGGCCGGCTCCTACGGCCGCGACACCCGCGGCCTGATCCGCCTGCACCAGTTCAACAAGGTGGAGCTGTTCTGGTTCACCCGCCCCGAGGCCTCAGCTGAGGCCCACGCGCAGCTCACCCGCGACGCCGAGGCGATCCTCGAAGCCCTCGAGCTGCCCTACCGCCGCATCGAGCTCTGCACCGGCGACCTGGGCTTCTCCGCGGCGCGCACCTTTGATCTGGAGGTGTGGCTCCCCGGCGCCGGCACCTACCGCGAGATCTCCAGCTGCTCGGTGTGCGGCGACTTCCAGGCCCGCCGCGCCGCCATCCGCTTCAAGGACGCCGACACCAAGGGCACCCAGCTGGCCCACACCCTCAACGGCTCCGGCCTGGCCGTGGGCCGCACCATGGCCGCCCTGCTCGAAAACGGCCAGCAACCCGACGGCTCCGTGCGGCTACCCGCCGCCCTGGTGCCCTACTTCGGCGGGGAGCGGATTGGCTGACGGTGGGGCGCGGCCGTTTGGGAATGGCGGCAGCAGAATGAAGGCAGCCACGGCAAACGGCCACGGCCTTGCCCACCGATCCGCTGATCATGACCAGCCAGTGCACCACCTGGATCACCTGCACGCCGGGGGTGCGCAGTGGCAAGGCATGCGTGGCCGGAACGCGCATCACGGTTTCGGATGTTCTCGACTACCTCGCCAGTGGCATGAGCCCAGCCGAAATCCTCACCGACTTCCCCGATCTGCGCGCCGAGCACATCCAGGCCGTGCTGCGCTACGCGGCTGAACGTGAGAAGCGCCTCAGCGAGCTCACGGCGGCTTGAGCCGTCCCGTTTCCTCACCAGGCGATGGCAGGTCGGTTGTTGTTCGATGAAAATCTCAGCCCCAGGCTGCCTACAGCACTATCCGATGCATTTCCTGGTAGCACTCACGTCCGGGTCGTGGGGCTGAAAGGTGCTTCCGATCAGACGATCTGGGAGTTCGCCCTCAAGGCAGGATTCACGATCCTCACCAAAGATGACGATTTCAAAAGCCTGAGCCTGCTGCGTGGCGCTCCTCCCAAGGTGGTGTGGCTCTTGGTGGGCAACATGAGCACAGCAGAGATCCAGCAGTGTCTTCTCAGGTATTTCTCCACCATCGAGTCCTTCATTGCTGAACCGACCACCTCCCTGCTGATCCTGCGCAAGAGCTGAGCAAACAATGGATCAGCCCCAACACCTGAGCACCCAGCTGGAAGGCATGGAGCGGCTGCTGGATGCCGACACCGGCGCGATCCTGTTTCGCCACCCCACGCTGCGCGGCATCCCCGATCTGGTGCTGGAAGGCGATGGCTACACCCTGGAGTTCATCGGCCCCACCTTGCTCTGCATCGACATCCGCAACCCGGCAGGGCTCGCCAAACTGCTGGCCGAACCTTTCAAGGCCCAGCTTCCGGTGGCGATGTAGCCGGCGATTTCCGCAGCCTGTACAGGCTGTACAGATCTCCGTTGGTCAAAAAACAGCGGATGCTGGCCCTGCAGGCCAGAGGCAGTGTCAAACGCAGGCAGCCGTGTAGGGATTGATGTGTTCCAGCTGCTCGGCGATGGCCCTGCGCTGGATCTCGAGATCATGGGCAGCCTGGGTACGGAGCCAGTAACCCTCGCTCAACCCGAAGAACCGGCAGAGCCGAAGATCGGTGTCGGCGGTGATGGCCCGCTTGCCTTTCAGAATGGCCCAGATGCGCGTCTGAGGCACATCAATTTCCTTTGCCAGTCGGTAGGCACTGATCCCAAGCGGGTCGAGAAACTCCTCGCGCAGCATCTCGCCGGGAGTGACGGGTGGAAGCAATTCGCCATTGCCCATTAATGCGGATGCTGTGCTGTCGTCGACGATCCCCGACCAGGGATTCCAGGCGGTTACCGGGCGGGATCCGCAAGTCCTGCAGGGTGGTGGCGATGAACCGTGGAACGCGCACACCTTCAGCGAGAGCCTTGGTGTCCGCGCAGCGGAACGATCGGATCTTGCCCAGATAATAACGTGACGCGTAAGCAGGTCAAGGGATACCGCCTGGATGAACCGGGCTGTTGGCGGCGTTGCTCAACGACCAGCCTTCTACGGCGCCGCACGTGGCAGCTCAGTCACACTGGAACCAACGCATGAAGGCATGAACAGTGGCCGTGGTGAAGCAGGTGGGCTCCAGCGGTCAGATCTCCCTGGGCAAGGAGTTCGCTGGCCGCACCGTGCTGGTGGAATCACCGGAGGCTGGGTGTGGGTGATCAAAACCGCCACCACCATTCCCGATACCGAGCTCTGGCTCCACGAGACGGAGCAGCGGCAGCGCCTGGAACGCGCCCTTGCCCATGCGGCCGAGAAACCCGGCGCACCCACCGATCTCGAGCAGCTTGCCGACAACCTGGGGTTCTGAGCCGCACGGGGGCTGAACAACCGTGATTGAGCTTGATCTCAACAACCTGTTGGGATTCCTCAGCCTGCACCCCGACCACAATTCGGCCTACCGCTGAACAGGCTGCGCTGCCACCACTCAGCGCTAGCGTGATATCACTGAGGGGTCCGCGTCCTGTACACGCTGTACAGAACGCGGTTGGTCACAATGGGCTGACAGCTGAAGGCCGGTGCTCTCAGACAAGCTGTTCTTCTGGCTGTTTCAGAACAGCCCCGACCGCATTCTGTCGCTGGTCGATGGCCTGGCGATACCAGAGGACCACGCCGATCTGATCACGCTCATCCCGATTATTCTCTTGACACGCTTCAGGGACCGCCCCGTAGAGGAGATCGCCGCCATGGCTGGCATCACGGTTGACGATTTCTCCCAGAGCCTGGCCTACCAGCAGATCTTTGGCCTCGGCGAAGCCAAGGTGGCCCTCCGCCAGCTCCACCGCCTCTGCGGCCCCTTGAGCTCCCACACCACCGCCCAGATCAAAGCGTTGCCGGTGGAGAAGCTCGAAGCCCTCGCCGATGCCCTGCTCGATTTCCAGGGCCCGGCCGATCTCACCGCCTGGCTGGCCGCCAACAGCTGACGACACCACAACCGCTGGCGTGAGCTCACCGGCTGCGCAGGCCCCGTGACCCTCGCCAGCGCCGCCATCCAGGCACCCGCCACCGCCGCCTCGCCGCCGGCCCCACAATGGACACTCCACACGAGACTCGTTCATGGGTGTTCTGGCGGCACTGGCGATCCTGGCCGGCCTGATCGTGGTGCATGAGGCCGGGCACTTCTTCGCGGCCACCTGGCAGGGCATCCGCGTCAGCAGCTTCTCTATCGGCTTCGGGCCGGTGCTGCTGCAGCGCCAGCGCCGCGGCGTGCAGTTCGCCCTGCGGGCCATCCCCCTGGGCGGCTTCGTGTCGTTCCCCGACGACGAGGCCGGTACCACCATCCCCAAGGACGACCCCGACCTGCTGACCAACCGTCCCCTGCCCCAGCGGGCCCTGGTGATCGCCGCCGGCGTGCTCGCCAACCTCCTGCTCGCCTGGCTGGTGCTGGTGACCCAGAGCGCCGTGGTGGGCATCCCCGCCGGCTTCAGCGCCACCCCCGGTGTGCTCGTGAGCGGGGTGCAGAGCGGCCAGGCCGCCGCCATCGCCGGCCTCCAGCCCGGCGACCGCATCCTCAGCCTCGCCGGTGAACCCCTCGCCGGCGGCCAGAGCGGCGTGATGGAAATGGTGGAGCGGATCCAGGCCTCCCCCGGCCAGTCGCTGGCGCTGGTGGCCGAACGCGACGGCAGCCAGCTGCAGCTCCAGCTCACCCCCACCGATCTCGATGGCACCGGCCGCGTCGGCGCCCAGCTGCAGCCCTTCGGCAGCGAGGCCTACCGCCCCGCCCGCGGGCCCCTCGAACCGATCCGCCAGGCCAACCGCGACTTCACCACCCTGGTGAGCCGCACCGCCGGCGGCTTCCTCACCCTGATCACCCACTTCGGCGAAACCGCCGGCCAGGTCAGCGGTCCGGTGAAGATCGTGGAGATGGGCGCCTCCCTCGCCCAGCAGGGCGGCGGCAGCCTGTTCCTGTTCACCGCCCTGATCTCGATCAACCTGGCGGTGCTCAACGCCCTGCCCCTGCCCCTGCTCGACGGCGGCCAGTTCGTACTGCTGCTGCTCGAGGGCCTGCGCGGCCGGCCCCTGCCCGAACGCTTCCAGATGGCCTTCATGCAGTCGGGCTTCGTGTTCCTGGTGGGTCTCAGCCTGGTGCTGATCGTCAAAGACACCTCCCAGCTGCCAGCGGTGCAGCAGCTGCTCGCCCGCTGATCGCCGCCCGCTCGCCGCACCGCCGCCCCCTCCATGCCGCGCTTCCCCAGCGCCCGCACCCGCGCGCCGCTGATTCTCGAGCGCCTCGGCGAGCTCTACCCCCACGCCACCTGCTCCCTCGATTGGCGCACGCCCTACGAGCTGCTGGTGGCCACCATGCTCTCGGCCCAGTGCACCGATGAGCGGGTGAACCTGATCACCCCGGCCCTGTTCGCGCGCTTCCCCGATGCCGCCGCCGCCGCCGCCGTGGACTCCGCCGAGGTGGAGCCCTACGTGAAATCGGCCGGCTTCTTCCGCAACAAGGCCAAGAACATCGTGGCCGCCTCCCGCCTGCTGATGGAACGCCATGGCGGCGACGTGCCGCGCACCATGGAGGAGCTCCTGGTGCTGCCGGGGGTGGCCCGCAAAACCGCCTCGGTGGTGCTGGCCTGGGCCTACGGCATCAACGCCGGCGTCACCGTGGACACCCACGTGAGCCGCCTGGCCCAGCGCCTGCGCCTCAGCCGCAGAACCGAGCCCCGCCAGATTGAACCCGACCTCATGCGCCTGGTGCCCCAGGAGCACTGGCAGACCCTCTCGATCCGCCTGATCTTCCACGGCCGCGCCGTGTGCCGCGCCCGCAAGCCCGACTGCCCCGGCTGCCCGATCGCCGACCTCTGCCCCACGGGAACAACCGGCCGCTGAGGTGCGAGCACTGCCGAGCGCTAAGGTAACCAGCTCAGCACCTCCAGGTTCTCCAGCCGCATGGCGAAGAAGTCGATGATCGCGCGCGATGTGAAGCGCAAGAAAATTGTGGAGCGCTACGCCGCCAAGCGCGCCGCGCTCAAGGCCGCCTTCGAGGCCGCCAGCGATCCCATGCAGCGCCTGGAGATCCACCGCAAGATCCAGAACCTGCCCCGCAACAGCGCCCCCACCCGCGTGCGCAACCGCTGCTGGGCCACCGGCAAGCCCCGTGGCGTCTACCGCGACTTCGGCCTCTGCCGCAACCAGCTGCGCGAGCGAGCCCACAAGGGTGAACTGCCCGGCGTAGTCAAGTCGAGCTGGTAAGGCCGCGCGTCCTGGAGTGCCGCCCGGGCGATCACCACCCGGTGCGTCACCGCCGGATGCGAGAATGACATTTGACAAAAAGAGATAAGCCCACGTGCAAGGACAAACTCAGTCGGTCTCCTTCGATGGTCGGGAGATCCGGTTGACCACAGGCCGCTTCGCCCCCCAGGCCGGCGGTTCGGTGATGATGGAATGCGGGGACACCGCGGTGCTGGTCACCGCCACCCGCTCCACCGGCCGTCCCGGGATCGATTTCCTCCCTCTCACCTGCGACTACGAGGAGCGGCTGTACGCCGCCGGTCGCATCCCCGGCAGCTTCTTCCGCCGCGAGGGCCGTCCCTCCGAGCGGGCGGTGCTCACCTGCCGCCTGATCGACCGGCCGATGCGGCCCCTGTTCCCGGGCTGGCTGCGCGACGACCTGCAGATCGTGGCGATGTGCATGTCCCTCGATGAGCGGGTGCCGCCCGATGTGCTCGCCGTCACCGGTGCCTCGCTGGCCACCTTGCTGGCCCGGATTCCCTTCCACGGCCCCATGGCCGCCGTGCGCGTGGGTCTGATCGGCGACGACTTCATCCTCAACCCCAGCTTCCGCGAGATCGAGCGCTCCGAGCTCGACCTGGTGGTGGCCGGCACCCCCCAGGGCGTGGTGATGGTGGAAGCCGGTGCCAACCAGCTGCCCGAGCAGGATGTGATCGAAGCCATCGACTTCGGCTACGAAGGCGTGTGCGAACTGATCAAGGCCCAGCAGACCCTGCTCAAGGATCTCGGCATCGAGCAGGTGATCCCCGAGCCCCCGGCCGTGGACACCACCCTGCCCTCCTTCCTGGAGCAGGAGTGCTCGCCGGCCATCGGTGAGGTGCTCAAGCAGTTCGAGCTCAGCAAGGAGGACCGCGACAGCCAGCTCGATGCCATCAAGGAGCAGGTGGGTGAAACGATCGCCGCCCTCCCCGACGACGACGCCATCAAGGCGGCCGCCGCCGGCAAGGCCCTCGGCAACGACTTCAAGAGCCTCACCAAGAAGCTGATGCGCGGCCAGATCCTCAGCGCGGGGAAGCGCGTGGACGGTCGCAGCCTCGATCAGGTGCGCCCGATCAGCGCCGCCGCCGGCGTGCTGCCCAAGCGCGTGCATGGCTCGGCCCTGTTCCAGCGCGGCCTCACCCAGGTGCTCTCCTGCGCCACCCTCGGCACCCCGAGCGACTCCCAGGAGATGGACGACCTCAACCCGTCCGGCGACAAGACCTACCTGCACCACTACAACTTCCCGCCCTTCTCCACCGGCGAAACCCGGCCGATGCGCTCCCCCGGCCGCCGCGAGATCGGCCACGGTGCCCTGGCAGAGCGGGCCCTGGTGCCCGTGCTGCCGCCCAAGGAATCATTCCCTTACGTGCTGCGCGTGGTGTCGGAGTGCCTCAGCTCCAACGGCTCCACCTCCATGGGTTCGGTGTGCGGCAGCACCCTGGCGCTGATGGATGCCGGCGTGCCCCTCAAGGCCCCGGTGAGCGGCGCCGCCATGGGCCTGATCAAGGAGGGCGAGGAGGTGCGCATCCTCACCGACATCCAGGGCATCGAGGACTTCCTCGGTGACATGGACTTCAAGGTGGCCGGCACCGAGAAGGGCATCACCGCCCTGCAGATGGACATGAAGATCACCGGCCTGGCGGTGAGCACCGTGGCCGAGGCCGTGAACCAGGCCCGCCCCGCCCGCCTGCACATCCTCGAGAAGATGCTCGAGGCGATCGACAAGCCCCGCGAAGGCCTCAGCCCCCACGCCCCGCGCCTGCTCAGCTTCCGCATCGACCCGGAACTGATCGGCACCGTGATCGGCCCCGGCGGCCGCACGATCAAGGGCATCACCGAGCGCACCAATACCAAGATCGACATCGAGGATGGCGGTGTGGTGACCATCGCCAGCCACGACGGCGCCGCCGCCGAGGAGGCCCAGCGCATCATCGAGGGCCTCACCCGCCGCGTGTCGGAGGGCGAGGTGTTCACAGGTGGCATCACCCGCGTGATCCCCATCGGCGCCTTCGTGGAGATCCTCCCCGGCAAGGAGGGCATGATCCACATCTCCCAGCTCTCCGAAGACCGGGTGGAGAAGGTGGAGGACGTGGTCAACGTGGGCGATCAGGTCACGGTGCGGGTGCGCGAGATCGACAACCGCGGCCGCATCAACCTCACCCTGCGCGGCGTGCCCCAGCCGGACACCCCGCTGCCCGTCTGATCACATCCCGGGCTCCGCTCACACGGCGAAGCCCGGATCGATCGTGGCCATCGCCGCCGCCGTCCGCTCGCAGAGCGCGCTGTGGGCGGGGCCGTGGCTGGCGATCAGGCAGCCGGCCTGGCGGATGTCGCCGCTGTTGTAGCTGAGCGGCCGGCCGTCGGCGTGGCTGAAGGCGCCGCCAGCGGCCTCCAGCACAGCGTGGGGGGCAGCCATGTCCCAGTCCTTCGGGGCGCTCTTGCCCGAGAGGGAGATGTAGAGGTCGGTTTCGCCGCGCAGGATTGTGGCCACCTTGCCGCCCACACTGCCGATCGCCTTGGTGTCGCCCAGCTCCAGGGCCGCCAGCAGCTGCTCCAGGCGGGCGTCGCGGTGGTTGCGGCTGGCCACCAGCACCAGCTCGTCCAGGGCCCGCCGCCCGCTGAACCGCACCGGTGTGCGCTCGCCCGCCCGGTTCTCACACCAGGCCTTGCCGCTGCTGCCATCTGCGCCGCCACCCGCCAGGGCCGCGGTGACGCCCAGCCACAGCTGCTCCATCTCCGGCAGCAGCACCACCCCCAGCACCGGCACGCCGCGGTGGGCCAGGGCCAGATGCACGGCGTATTCGCCGGTGCCCTGCAGGAAGTCCTTGGTGCCATCGAGGGGATCGAGGATCCACAGCCACTCCGCCGCCAGGGGCTCGCCGGCCGTGAGCTGCTCCTTGGCCGTTTCCTCACTCAGCAGCGTCCAATCCGCCGCGGGGAAGGCCTGGCCCAGGCCATCGAGCAGCCACTGGTTCACGGCCAGATCCGCCGCGCTCACCGGACCCTCGCCGCCCTCATCCACGCTCAGAGCTTTCGGGAAGCCGTAGGGGGGCTGCTCGCCGCGGCCGTAGGCCACCAGGATGTCGGCCGCACCCCAGCTCAGCCGGCGCAGTTCGGCCAGCAAGGTTTCGAGATCGATGCCGGAGGGCAGCACCAGCGGCGCCGAGGAGGGCGCCGAGGAGGGCGCGGAGAAGGACGCGGAGGAGGGACCGGCCATCGGCAACAGACTGGGGCCCTCATTGTGCAGGAGTCCGGTGGCCCAGTCCCAGGAACCGGCACCGGGGGTGCTGTATCTGGTGGGCACACCGATCGGCAACCTCGGCGACCTCAGCCCCCGGGCCCGCCAGGTGCTGGCCGGCGTCGATCGCCTGGCCTGCGAGGACACCCGCCGCAGCGGCCTGCTGCTGCACCAGCTCGGCCTGCGCGGCCCGGCGCGGGAGCGGGGGCGTGGCCCCCGGCTGGTGAGCTTCCACCAGCACAACCAGGCCAGCCGCATCCCCGAGCTGCTGGCCGCCCTCGGCGACGGCGAGGCGGTGGCGCTGATCAGCGACGCCGGCCTGCCCGGCATCTCCGATCCCGGCGAGGCCCTGGTGGCCGCCGCCCGCAGCGCCGGGCTGCCGGTGATCTGCGTGCCCGGCCCCAGTGCCGTCACCACCGCCCTGGTGAGCAGCGGCCTGCCCAGCGGCCGCTTCTGCTTCGAGGGCTTCCTGCCCGCCAAGGCCGGCCAGCGGCGGGCGCGGCTGCGGGAGCTGGCGGCCGAGGAGCGCACCCTGGTGCTGTTCGAGGCGCCGCACCGGCTGCTGGAGCTGCTGGAGGATCTGCTGGCGGTGCTGGGCGACCGGCCCCTGCGGGTGGCGCGGGAGCTCACCAAGCGCCACGAGCAGCAGGTGGGGCCCACGGTGAGCGCGGCGCTGGAGCATTTTCGCCAGGTGCCACCCCAGGGGGAGTGCACCCTGGTGCTCGGCGGCGCCCCGCCCGCCCAGCCGCCGGCCTGGGATGGCGAGGCCCTGCGGGCCGAACTGGAGCGGCTGGTGGCCGCTGGCCTCAGCAGCCGCGATGCCGCCCGCCAGCTGGCCGAGCGCAGCGGCCACAGCCGCCGCGCCCTCTACGCCCTGCTGCACGAGAACGGCAGCTGCTGAGGCGGCAGACTCGGCCTGTACCCCTCCACCCCCCGCCAGGCGCCATGCTGCTGCGCGCGCGACTGCTGCTGGCCAGCCTCGGCGGTGGATTGCTGCTGCTGCTGCTGCTCTGCCTCGGCGCCCAGAACCTCCACCAGCGCCCGCGGCTCTGGCTCGGGGGCGGCAGCACGGCTCCGCTGCCCGCCGGGTTTCTGGTGGGAGTGGCCCTGGTGGTGGGCGTGATCAGTGGCGGCTGCAGCGTGGCCCTGCTGGCGGGCCGGCCCGATCAGCTCCCCGGCAGGGAGTAGACACCGCCCTCGATCACCACCCGGCTGATGCCCTGGGCCAGCAGGTAAGGGGCGGTGCGCTCCAGCAGGCTGAGATCGGGCAGCTGAATCACCCGCTGGCTGCGGCCGCAGTGGCGCTTGGCCTGGCGCGGGTTCACGAACAGCATCAGCGCCTGGCGCCCGGCCTCCTGCTCCGGCAGCGGCCCCAGGTCCGGACATTCGCCCAGGGGGGTGGGCTGCAGTTCCACGCTGCGGTCCACCAGCACATAGGCCGTGGCCGGCAGCTGGGCCTCGCTGAGGGCGCGGCACTCCACCTCCACCCGCCGCTCCTCCACCGTCGCGCCCAGGTCAGTCGCGCCAAGGTTCGTCGCCCCCAGGTGCACCGGCACGGTGAAGAAGGCCTGGGCGTCAGCGTCGTCAGTGCCGTCGTCGAGATCGCTGTCGTCGAGATCGCTGTCGTCGTCGGCATCGGCGTCGTCGGCGAAATCGTCGGCGTCGTCGATCGCCAGCACCCCGGGGCTGTCGTCATCGTCGTCGTCTTCACCCTCGGCCTCGGCCCGCAGCCGGGAGCGCACGGAACCCCCCACGCTCGAGGCGGAAGCGAATGGGGGCTCTTCGGGTTCCGGTTCGGGTTCGGGTTCCGGTGCTGCCGCCGCAGGTGCCGGGTCGGGCGTGGCCGCAGCCTCAGCCTCGATGGCGAGACTGGCGCCGCGCTGGGGGCTGGCGCCGCGCGGACCCTTGCCGCGTTGTTGCTTGAGCTGCTCGTAGTCCTCCGGCGTCAGTGCCGCCTTCACCACCCGGCTCACGGTGTTGGCACTGCAGCCGAAGGCCGCCGCCAGCTCCGCGCTGCTGGCACCGTCGCGGTAGCGCGCCACGATCTCCTGCTTCTGGTCGTCGCTCAGCCGGGTGGCCACCATCAGCGTTGCCTGTGCGCAGCCAGCAACTGTAGGTGCCGTGGCCCGGGGGGACGTTGGCAGAATGCCGGCTCACCAGCTCCCTTAGCTCAGCTGGATAGAGCAGCCGCCTTCTAAGCGGCCGGTCGCAGGTTCGAGTCCTGCAGGGAGCGTTTCAGAAAACAAGCGGGGATACGGGGTCTGGGCCAATGGGGGCCTGGATTCTCAGCCGGAGCGGAATCCGCACCGATCCCCCGGAAACCGGATCAGACCGTGCCGATCGTGCAAGATTTCACGCAGATTTCGCGCAGGCCCCCAGATGGCCACCTCTCGCCCTCGCTGGCTGGCCGACCTGAGCCGCAGCTTCAAGCGGCACCGGCAGGGCCGCACCGGGTGGACCGTGGAGGTGATGTGGGACCAGCTGAGGATCGACACCATCAACGCGTGAGGTCGCTGCTGGTCAGCGGTCCTGCGGGAACCACTGATTGAGCCTGCGCTCGGCGCGCTCGCGGATCTCCGGCGAGACATAGCGGGTGCAGAGCCCGAGCAGGGCCGTGATCGCCACCAGGTCGTCGGAAAAGCCGGCCACCGGGATGAAATCGGGGATCAGATCGAGCGGCATCAGCAGATAGGCCAGAGCCGCCAGCACCGTGAGGCGCGCCTGGTGCGGGGTCTGGCCGTCGATCACCATCTCGAAGCATTGGATGGCCGGACGGGCGACGGTGCGGCCGACGCGGCGCAGCAACCGGCTCAGCAGGCCTTCGTTGATGGCAGCGGAATCGAGGCCAGGAGCCTCGATGAGTTCGGTCTGGGCGGCGTTCATGGGGTGGCCTCGTGAGGCATCGACGACGTGATTCTCAGAGCGCGGGCCCTGCCGACGCCAGGGGCGGAATACCCCACGGATCAGGGGGTGAACCGCCCACCGCCAGCGACGGCTTGAGCTGGCCTGCGCCAAAACCACCCAACACCCGGCAGACATAAAGATGCAAAGGAGAAGACGAGGCGGCATGAGTATAGCCAGGGCTCTTTCCTGTTAATTATTCTGTCGCCACACGAAACGGGCCCGACTCTGCAATTCATCCAGCGGTTTTTAGACAGTTATCATAAGGGGTTTGACACACGACCGCCCACCCGCTCAGCCTAACGACAGGTTTACACCAGGCTCCCGGCAGTTCTTTCAGCGGCCAGAACGGCAATGCTGGCAAGCTGTACACCCACCTGGTGCGACTGCAGGACACAGGAGGCTGAGCCCGCTGCCGGGTGAACAGAGCCCAGTTTCACCCAGTTTTCACCCACTGCCCGAGAGAACACCTCAAAAGCCCAGCCATAGCAGTTGTTTCGGCTTTGCAGCGCCGCCTTCTAAGCCGCCGGCCGTTGGTTCGAGTCCAACAGGGGGCGTTTCAGGAAACATGCGGGGATCTGGGGTTTGGGCCTGTCAGGGCCCGGGGGGGGGGGGGGGGGTTTTGCCCCCCCTAAGACCGACCCGGGGGTAGCCCAAAAGACCCCCAAAATGGCCGCCATAAATATAAA
>REEV01000039.1 GCA_007694915.1 Cyanobium sp. PLM2.Bin73
CAAAGAGGCGTCGATTCTTGCTGCAAGCGGCTGGGCGCTCATGGCTGTCTTTCTGATCACAGTGGTGGCCTCATCACTGCCTTTACAGCTCACCAACCCGGCCTGGGGCTCTGGTCTTTCGCGCCTGATCGTCGATGCCGCGTCGCTGCCGCTGGTGGGGTTGTGCCTGATCCGCTACAGCGTCCATCTCCAGAGCCTCAACCCCAACGTCCAAGAGGACAGGCTCCGGCGCGTCAAGCTGCGCATCAGCCGGGTTGCGGGAGCCGGCAGCATCGCTCTGGCGTTGCTGGCGGTGTGGCAGGTGGCGCTGTTCGCGCAGGCCCTGCCTGGCCTTGAACGGCAGTTCAGCGCGGCCAGAGGCGAGGTGACGCAGCGCTCTGATGCGGTCTTGCAAGCACTCAGCGGGGCGTTGCCGGAGCAGATTCAGCAGGGCTGGGAGCAGCTCCAGCGCGTCAGCCCCCAGGCCTCGCCATTGATGGCTCCCTCCATCGAGGAGCAGCGGGAGGAGTTGCGCAGCCGCGCCCAGGCCGAGAGCAAAGAGGCGTTCACCACCTTGAAACAGCAGGCCGGTGCCGCCCGTTTCCAGCTCGGCCGCGATCTGCTGCGGGTGCTGCTGGTGGCGCTGATCTATGCCTGGGCCTTTCGTGCGTTCGTGCGCAACCGCTGATGCCATCCCGGCTGCCGCTGCCCGCTCCGCTCACCCGTTGGGGATCGCCCCAGCAATGGCGTGCGCTGATCCGTCGCCACAGCAGCAATCGGCGCTCACTGTGGCTGCTGCTTGCCGCGCTGCTGTTCGGCTGGAATACAGCCGTGTTGGGGCTGGCCGGTGTGGCCCCCGACACCCAGGTGCTCAACCTGCTGCTGTGGTTCGGCTGCCTGATCGCGCTGGAAGACCGCCTCGCTGAGCTCTGGCCCCGTCCGTCGCGCGCCTCGTTGCTGGCCGGCACCCTGCTGCTCACGCTCACCCTCTGGCGCGGTGACTTCAGCACCATGGGGCAGGACCGCATCTTTTATCTGTTTCTGCCGCTGCTGGTGTTGGGCCTGGCCCTGCTCAACCAACCCTTCCGGAGCCTGCGCCTCTTCATCGTGCCCCTGGTGATCAGCCTGCTGCTGCCGATCACCAGGGTGCTGTTTGCCACCCACCCGGTGATCATCCCGCTCACCACCGTGCTCACCTGGCTCACCCTCATGGCTCTGGGCTTCTCTGCGGAGATGAGCGGAGCTGAGATTGCCCTGGGGAGAAGCGGGGTGGAGGTTGGCGGCAACTGCACCGGCATCGACCAGATCATCTTCACGCTCTCGGTGGCGTTGATCTTCCTGATGGTGTTCCCGCTGCGCCGCTGGCTGCACCGCTGGCTGGTCCTGATGGTGGCAGTGGTCGGCGCCGTGCTGGTGAATGTGGTGCGGATCACGATCCTGGCGTTGTTGGTGGATCTGCCGGAAAAGAGCGGCATGCCTGCCTTTGCGTTCTTTCACGACTCGATGGGAGGGTTGCTGTTCTCCATCGTCTCGGTGGCGGTGATGGGTTGGTGCCACACCGCCCTGATCGATCGGGAGCTGGCCTGAGTGAGCACCCCATCCCGCAGGCTGCAGCGCCGGGTGTTGATGGCGTTGAGCGGCATTGCCGTGGTGGGCCTGCTGCGCCCTGTGCTGCTGCCGCGCCAGCCGCAGCTGCCGCAGCTGCCGGCTGTGCTGGCGTTGGATGGCGACTGGCAGCTGCAGAGCGATCCAGCTGCCCACCGCCGGCGCCGCAGCCATCCGCCCTGGCGGCCGGTGGCAGTGGGCCCCACCTACAGCGTGGTGGGGTCTTCAGGGGAGCGGCTGTTGCTCACCCCGCTGGCCAGCTGGCGCCTCAAGGGCTTCGATCCAGAGGCGGCCGTGCGCGGCATGGCTGGCCTGGAGCGCAGCACGGCCAGCGCTGAAACGGGTGCCGAGCTGCAGCAACGCTGCCTCACCCCGCAGGGGGAACTGGCTGACGGGGGCGAGGAGCTGCGGGAGCTGCTGAAACGCAAAGATCCGAAGTTCTTCTCCACGCCGTACCGCAGCATCAAGAGGATGGTGCTGCCACCCCAGCCTCGCAGCGTCGCCTGTGTGCTGCTCACCACAGAATCGGCGGCTCTGCTGAGCGGCTCGAGCGCCTCTGGCCGGTTGGTTGAGCAGCTCAGTTCAGAGCTGATCTGGCCATCAGTTCGTGATGAATGAAAGCTCGAGACGACCAATTGTTGTCACCGTTGTGCAGGATTTGGATCCAGCGTGGTCAATCAGGCGGCTATGGTGAAATGACTATTCGCAGCCTCTTTGATCAACTCTGATAGTCCTACAACATCACTATCTTCGCCAGCGCAGCTGAATCTGAGGTAGCCCTCCCCTCTGGATCCGAAGTAACTGCCAGGCGTGCATGCAATGCCTGCTGATTCTAACAGATGAAAAGCAAAATCTTCAGAATTGCTGTGTGCATTCTTAATTAAAGGGAAAATATACATCGATCCTTGCGGTATCTGGCAATCAAAAAATCCAGATGCTGTTAGCTCTTGGGCCAATTTAATCTGTCGTTGTCTGAATGTGGAATAAATCTTTTCGGTGACATCTGGCGGAACACCAAGGGCCGCCCGAGCGGCGTCCTGAATGAAGCCGGGCACGCATGCAGCCACCGACGAATTTATTAGTGTAATTCTCTCAGATACATCGCAAGGGGCAATGGCCACGCCTATCCTCCAGCCAGTCATGGCAAAAGTCTTGCTAAAACTGTTGATTAGGATGACGCGTTCCTTGCATTCGTCGAGGGTTGCTGGGGAGCTAAAGCTTGAGTTTGCGCAATAGATCATCCTGGCATAAACTTCATCTGAAATCAGGTAGAGGTCGTTTTCCAGGGCAATATCGTAGATGCTTTGGATTTCCATGGGGGACCACACTGTGCCCAAGGGATTAGACGGCGAGTTTATAAGAACTGCTCGGGTTCTAGGGTTGATTAGACTTTTGATCGTGCTTAGATTGGGGGAAAAGTTGTTAGCAGGTTCTAAGTCGTACAATACTGGAACTGCCCCGGCCAGGGTTGCCGCCGATAGGTATGTGGGGAAATAGGGATTTGGAAGCAGGATTTCCCCTCCAGGCTCGCATATCGCTCGGATTGTGTAGAAGATTGCAGCATTGGCCCCTGTGGTTACGGTTAACTGGTCGATATCAGGTCGAAAGCCGCGGGATAAGCTGGTTGTGGCTTGGACAGCCTCTAGAAAATCTTGCTGCCCGCGTGCTGGTGTGTAATGTGTATTACCTGATTGAAGTGAACGAATCGCGGCATCAGTAATTTCCTGCGGTGTATCGATATCTGGATCGCCCAGTTCAAAATGTCTGACACTTCTACCCTGCTTTTCGAGTTCTCGAGCTCTTGCAAAAATTTGAAATGATGGTTGGCCCGTTAAGCCTTTGAGATGCGGAGAGAGTTTTGGCATGATCTCAAGCGTAAGGGTAGTAAAGCTCTTGATTCACGCTGTTAATTAATAAATACTGGGAATCTGGAATAAGGGAGTCCCTGCGACAGCGATGTCGCAACCTAGGCGGCCCCTCGGAAGCCACGCGTCCAACTTGACTGAAAAAAGGGTTAGCGTTTGGTGTATGCCGCATCAGGCGTCCATTCCTAGCGCGCGGCTCGATTAACGGGCTCGATTGATCTGCTCGTTTGAACCTGGGTTGTCAGGTGGGTTGTCAGGTCGCCGCTGCCGCAGGCCTGGCCAGGGTTCATCCCTCCATGGGTTGAGCAGGAGCTGATCACCCGGCTGATCACCCCAGCAACAAGCCGCTTTCGCTGCCGCTGCTGGCCTCGCTGCTCACCAGATCGAACAGCAGATCCTCAATGCTGACTTGTTCCAAGGCCATCTGGCGAGCTCGCTCGAGCCGGTTCTGAAGAGCCCGGGTAACCTGATCGGCCGGACCATCCTTAACGCTGTTTTCGCTGTCTCTCACATCTCCTTGGCTCTGTTTTCGCATCGGTTCGCCCAGCCCCGTCAACACGGTTGCCACCGAAATCTCCCCAGCTGGTCGCGCCAGTCGGAACCCACCCAGTCGCCCTCGCCTCGCGTGCAGAACTCCAGCGCGCCGAAGGCGCAGGAGTAGCAGTTCCAGCATCGGCTCCGGCAGCTGCTGGGCCGTGGCCAGGGCATGGGTGGAGCGCCAGGCCTGCGGTTCCCGCGCCAGCTCCAGCAGGGCCTTCAGGGCGTGGCTGGCCTGGCGCGAGAGCATCGCTCAGCGGGTGGCCAGGGCCTCGGCCCTCACCACGCCGGCCAGCCGCTCCAGCACGTGCTCGAGGGTGTAGCCGAACAGGGCCGGATCCGGGGGTTCGCGGCCGATATCGGCCAGCCCCAGCTCGGCCCAGCGCCCATCGATGCGATCTTCAAGCTCCGCCGGCCGCAGCAGCGGTTCGCCCCAGGGGTGGCGCTTCTCCGGGCCCACCTTGGTGGTGGCGTCGATCGCCAGCCGGCCGCCGAGGCCCAGGCGTTCGCTGGCGAAATCGAGGGTGTCGAAGGGGGTGTTCTCCAGCACGAACAGATCCCGCTGGGGGTCCACCAGGGCGCTGATCGCCCAGATCACCTGGCGCGGGTCGCGGATGTTGATGGCCTTGTCGACCACCACCACGAACTTGGTGTAGGTGAACTGGGGCAGGGCGCTCCAGAAGGCCATCGCCGCGCGCCTGGCCTGGCCCGGGTAGGCCTTGTCGATGGCGATCACCGCCAGCTTGTAGCTGAGGCCTTCCATCGGCAGGAAGAAATCCACGATCTCCGGGATCTGCTGGCGCAGGATCGGCGTGTAGATGCGGTTGAGGGCGATCGCCAGCATCGCATCCTCCTTCGGCGGCCGGCCGCTGAAGGTGGTGAAGTAGATCGGATCGCGCCGCTGGGTGACGCACTGGAAGCGCACCAGGGGTGATTCCTCGATGCCGCCGTAGAAGCCCATGTGGTCGCCGAAGGGACCATCGGCGAGCTCCTCGCCGGGGGTGATCGTGCCCTCCAGCACCACCTCGCTGTGGCTGGGCACCTCCAGGTTCACCGTTTTGCACTTGGCCAGCCGCACGCCCTCACCGGCGTAGAGGCCGGCGAACAGCCATTCGCTCAGCTGCACCGGGATCGGCGTCGCCGCCGCCAGCACCAGCAGCGGGTGCACGCCGATGGCGATGGCGATCTCCAGCTTCTTGCCCATCGCCGCCGCCTTGCGCAGGTGGCGGGCGCCGCCGCGCACGCTCAGCCAATGCACGGTCATCGTGTTGATGCTCTGCTGCTGCAGCCGGTACACGCCCACGTTGGGCGTGCCGGTTTCGGGGTCTTTGGTGATCACCAGCCCCAGGGTGATGATCCGGCCGCCATCGCCGGGCCAGGGGCGCAGCAGCGGCAGCGCATCGAGGTTCACCGCCTCCCCCTTGAACACCTGCTGCCGGCAGGGGGGGGTGAGATCCAGATCCGGCTTGGCCTTGAGCACATCGAGGAGCACCGAGCCGAAGCGCACCGCCTCACGGGCCCCCTTGGGCGGCCGGGGCTGCTGCAGCAACGCCAGCCGCTCCCCCAGGGCCTCCAGCTCCTCGGGCCGCTCCATGCCCAGGCTCCAGAGCACCCGCTCCTGGGTGCCCATCAGGTTGATCGCCACCGGCATCGAGGAGCCGATCACGTTCTCGAACAGCAGCGCCGGACCGCCGGCGGCCAGCACCCGGTCGGCGATCGCCGCCAGCTCCAGGTCGGGGTCCACCGGAGCGCTGATGCGCCGCAGCCGGCCCCGCTCCTCGAGCAGCTTGAGGAAGCGGCGCAGGTCACGGCCGTGCTTGATCGCCAAGGGCTTGTGGGCTTGCGAGCGTCCCGGTCACTGTGGCGCAGGGCATCGGGGAGTGCTGACACACTGATCCGGCTTCCAGGGCGCGACCCCGTGCAGATCTTCTACTTCCACACCTCCGAGGCCGTTCCGCCCGTCACCCCGCCCGGCGCTGGGGGCCCGGATGCGGCCGTGGTGATCGACGTTCTGCGGGCCACCACCACGATCGCCTGGGCACTGCACAACGGCGCCGAGGCCATCGAGGCCTTCGCCGACCTTCAGGTGCTGGAGGCCGCCGCTGACGCCTGGCCCGCCGAGCGGCGCCTGCGCGCCGGCGAGCGTGGCGGCCAACGGCTCGCGGGCTACGACCTGGGCAATTCCCCTCTGGCGGTTACCCCCGAGCGCGTGGGCGGCAAGCGCATCTTCATGAGCACCACCAACGGCACCCGCTCCCTGGCGGCGGTGCGGGAGGTGCCGCTGCTGCTCACCGCCTGCCTGCCCAACCGAACGGCGGTGGCTCGGCGGTTGCTGGAGCAAGGCTGCCAGCGCGTGTGGGTGGTGGGCAGCGGCTGGGAGGGGGCCTACTCCCTGGAGGACAGCCTGGCCGCCGGCGCCCTGGCCTCCGCCCTCTGTGAGCTCGCCGTGGCCCCCCACGGGGAGGTGCAGTTCGGCAACGACGAGATGCTGGCCGCCCTGGCCCTCTGGCAGCAGTGGCGCCAGGACCCGGAGACCTGTCTGCGGGTGGCCAGCCACGGCCAGCGGCTGATCGGGCTGGGTGATCACGATGCCGATCTGGCCTGCTGCAGCGCAGTGGACACCCTCCAGGTGGTTCCCGAGCAGAGGGAGAGCGGGGTGCTTCGGGCCGGCTGAGGTCAGCTCCGATACACTTCGCCGGTCTGATCCGTCGATGTGGTGAGCAGCTATCTGGCGGCAGCTGTGCAGCTCACCAGCACGCCCGACCCCGACGCCAATTTCGCCGCCGCGGAGGAACAGATCGAGCTGGCCGCCCGCCGTGGCGCTGAACTGGTGGGCCTGCCGGAGAACTTCGCCTTCATGGGGGAGGACGAGCTGCGCCTGCAGCTCGCCCCGGAGCTGGCTGAGCGCTGCAGCCGTTTCCTGGTGACGATGGCCCGGCGCTACCAGGTGACCCTGCTGGGCGGCGGCTTCCCGGTGCCGGCCGGGGAGGGCCTCACCCTCAACCGTGCGGAGCTGGTGGGCACGGAGGGCCAGCTGCTTGCCCGCTACGACAAGATCCACCTGTTCGATGTGAACTTGCCTGACGGCGATACCTACCGGGAGTCGTCCACGGTGCAGCCCGGCCTGGAGCTGCCACCGGTGGTCACCGTGCCCGGGCTGGGGCCCATCGGCCTGTCGATCTGCTACGACGTGCGCTTCCCGGAGCTCTACCGGCATCTGGCCCGCGAAGGTGCCGATGTGCTGATGGTGCCCGCCGCCTTCACGGCCTTCACCGGCAAGGACCACTGGCAGGTGCTGCTCCAGGCCCGGGCGATCGAGAACACGGCCTACGTGGTGGCGCCGGCTCAGACCGGCCTGCACTACGCCCGGCGCCAGACCCACGGCCATGCCCTGGTGATCGATCCCTGGGGCACGGTGCTGGCCGATGCCGGCGTGGCGCCAGGTCTGGCGGTGGCGCCGATCGACCCCCGCCACAGCCAGCGGGTGCGGGCCCAGATGCCCAGTCTCCAGCACCGCAGGCCCGCCCTGTTCGCCACCCGCTGATGGGGCCGCTGCGGCGCTGGATCGGATTGCCCTGGCTGAGCTGGCGGGGGCTGCTGGTGCTGGCCCTGCTGCTGGCCGATCTGCCCGCCCTGGCCTCCAGCCTGGCCGCCTGGCGGATCTCGCGTCAGGGGGTGCTGGAGCTGCGCACCAGCCCCGATGTGTCGCTGCAGGCCTTCTACGAAGCCGGCCAGGCCGGCCAGGGGCCCCGGGTATGGATTGACTTCCCCGGGGCCCCCCAACGAGCCCGTTCGATCCGCGGCAGCGGTGCCATCCGCGAGGTGCGCATCGGCCAGCCCACGCCAAACACCACCCGGCTGGTGCTGGAGTTCGTGCCCGGCACCCGCCTCGACCCCCGCAGCCTGCGGCTGGTGGGCACCGCCCGTGACCGCTGGCGCATGGAGTTCGGCGGTCTCCAGCGGCCGGTGCTCCTGGGCCTCGGCGAGGGCAATCTGGAGGCTCCCAGCAGCTGGGTCGCCGCCCCCCGCACCGGCACCGCCTTTCCCACCGCCAGTGCCCCGCTTTCGCCCGACGGCCTGCCGGTGGTGCCCCGGGGTCGCCACCGGGTGGTGATCGATCCCGGTCACGGTGGACCCGATCCCGGTGCGATCGGTATTGGCGGCCTGCGCGAGAAAGACGTGGTACTCGATGTGTCGCTGCAGGTGGCGCGGCTGCTGCAGGCCCAGGGCGTGCAGGTCACCCTCACCCGCAGCAGCGACATCGACCTTGACCTGCCGCCGCGGGTGTCGATCGCCAACCGCTCCGGCGCCGATGCCTTTGTGAGCATCCATGCCAATGCCCTGAGCATGGCCCGGCCGGACGTGAATGGGGTGGAAACCTTCCACTTCGCCGGCGGCCGCTCCCAGGTGCTCGCCGGTGCCCTGCAGCGCCGGATGATGGCCATCTCTGGCGGCACTCCAAACCGGGGAGTGAAGCAGGGACGCTTCTTCGTGATCCGCCGCACCGTGATGCCGGCGGCGCTGGTGGAGATGGGCTTCGTCACCGGTGCCATCGATGCCCCCCGGCTGGCCAACCCCGACTTCCGGCGGCGCATGGCCCTGGCGATCGCCGCCGGCACCCTCGATTTTCTCGGGGGCCGCTGAATGACCCTGCTGGTGGGCCTGTTCGACAGCGGTGTGGGGGGGCTCACGGTGCTGCGGCGGGTGCAGGCCTGCTACCCCCACTCCCCCTGCCTTTACCTGGGCGACACGGCCCGCGTTCCCTACGGCACCCGCAGTGTGGACGACATCCGCGCCATCGCCGCCGAGGTGGTGCAGTGGCTGCGGCACCAGGGGGTGGGCGTGCTGGTGATGGCCTGCAACACCTCCAATGCCCTGGCTCTGGATGTGGCGGTGGCCGAGGCCGGGGTGCCGGTGGTGGGGCTGATCGACAGCGTGGCCGCCGTGATCGACAGCGACCGGGTGGGGGTGCTGGCCACCCCGGCCACCGCTGCCAGCGGGGCCTACCGCCGAGCCATTCACGCCAGCCGCCCCCAGGCCCAGGTCACCGAAGTGGGCTGCCCGGCCTTCGTGCCCCTGATCGAGGCCGGCCGTCTGGAGGCCCCCGAGCTGCGCCAGGCGGCACGGACCTATCTGGAGCCGCTGCTGGCGGCGGCGGTGGACACGGTGGTGATGGGCTGCACCCACTACCCGCTGCTGCGGTCGCTGCTGCAGGAGTTGCTGCCGCCGGGCACCCGCCTGATCGATCCAGCCGAGGCGGCGGTGGCACGGCTCGGACCGCTGCTCGCCAGCCTGGGTGATCTGCCGGAGTCGGAACAGCAGGATCGGACGCTCTGGGCGGCCACCGCTGAGCGCACCCGGCTGTGCGTCACCGGCTGCCCGGACAGCTTCGCCAGCTCCGCCCAAAGCTGGCTGGGCCGCCCGGCAACGGTGGAGCAGGTCAGCCTGCGGACGGCCGTTCGCCCCGCCTAGGATCGCGCCGCAGAGGAGGTGATGTGGCAACGGTTGCTGAGCTGCTCCAGCCAGTGGAGGCCGATCTCGATGCCCTGCTGGCCGACCTGCGCAGCCTGATCGGAGCTGGCCATCCGATCCTCCAGGCGGCCGCCGAGCACCTGTTCGCCGCCGGTGGTAAACGGCTGCGCCCCGGCATCGTGCTGCTGTTGTCCCGGGCCGTTTCGCCCGATGGTGAACTCACGGCCCGGCACCGGCGCCTGGCCGAGATCACCGAGATGATCCACACCGCATCCCTGGTGCACGACGACGTGGTGGATGAGGCCGCCACCCGCCGCGGTGTCGATACCGTGCACAGCCGCTTCAATCACCGCGTGGCGGTGCTGGCCGGAGATTTCCTGTTCGCCCAGGCCAGCTGGCATCTGGCCAATCTCGACGACCTGGACGTGGTGAAGCTGCTCAGCCGCGTGATCATGGATCTGGCTGACGGCGAAGTGAAGCAGGGTCTGTTCCGCTACGACACCGGCCAGAGCTTCGAAACCTATCTGGAGAAGAGCTACTGCAAAACCGCCTCCCTGATCGCCAACAGTGCCCGGGCCGCCGGGGTGCTCTCCGCTCTGCCCGCAGAGCGCCTGGATGCCCTGCATCGCTTCGGCCGCCAGCTGGGCCTGGCCTTCCAGGTGGTGGACGACATTCTCGATTTCACCGGCAGCGACCAGCAGCTCGGCAAACCCGCCGCCAGTGATCTGGCCTCTGGCTATCTCACGGCTCCTGCGCTCTATGCCCTCGAAGAACGCCCTGCCCTGGCCGGGTTGATCGAGCGGGAGTTCAGCCAGGAGGGAGATCTCGAGCAGGCCCTGGCCCTGGTGCGCGGCTGCGAGGCCATCCCGCGCTCCCGCGCCTTGGCCGAGCGCTTCGCCCGCGAGGCGGCCGAGGCCATCGACTGGCTGCCTCCCTCCGAGCCCCGCAGCGCCCTGCGCGCCCTGCCCGACTTCGTGCTCAGCCGCCTCTACTGAGGCCTCAGCCCAGCTCCACGTCCCACAGCGAATGCAGGCGGCGGCTGCCAGTGGGAAACCCCTGCCCGTCGTTACCCTCCGCCAACAGCACCATCACCTGGCAGCCGGCGGCAGCGGCGGCGGTAGCACCCGCCTGTGAATCCTCGAAGGCCCAGCAGTGTTCTGGGGTCGCTCCCAGCCGCTGGGCGGCCAGCAGGAAGGGATCGGGGGCCGGCTTGCCGGCCCTGAGTTCCGGCTCATCGCCGTGGATGCGCACGGCGATGGCCTCCAGCCAGGGGTGGGGAGCACTCTTGAGCGCCACCGAGGCCCGGGCGCTGCTGGTGACCAGAGCCATCGGGATGGCCAGGTCGCGGCAGCGCTGTAGCAGTTCCGGCGCCCCGTCGATGGCGGGCGACTGCACCAGCAGGGCTTCGGCGATGGGCTGGCGCACCGCCAGCAGCTCCTCCACCGACGGCGCCTGGCCCTGATGCTCGCCGATCCAGGCGCGCACCTGCTGGGCGCAGTCGATCCGCCGCCGCCCGCGCAGCTTCAGCAGCTCGGCCTCGCACAGGTCCCGGCCGAAGTGCCGGGCCGCCTGCCGCCAGGCCCTGGCATGGAGGGGTTCGGTGTCGAGCAGCAGCCCATCGAGGTCGAACAGACAGGCGGCAGGACGGTGCATCACCCCATCCTCCCAGTCAGTGGCACCAGCTCGTCCAGCTGCTCAATCCAGGCGCTCGACGCTGAAGCGCTCGGGCCTGCCGCAGGCTTCGCGATGGCGCCAGCTCCAGCGGCTCCAGAGCGTGAGGAAGAGCTGGCAGCCCTCGGGCCCGGGCGCCACGCCCAGCTCTGGCCACTTGTTCCACAGCACCGGCCGCTCTGCGCTGGGCCGGCGGGCCGTCCAGGCCGCCAGTT
The DNA here is from genome assembly GCA_007694915.1 of Cyanobium sp. PLM2.Bin73. Taxonomy (GTDB): domain Bacteria; phylum Cyanobacteriota; class Cyanobacteriia; order PCC-6307; family Cyanobiaceae; genus NIES-981. Next base: position 11,345 of record REEV01000039.1, read on the forward strand.
CGCTGCGGTGCAGGATCGGCCTGCCGTCGTAGCGGAACAGCAGCGGGCCTTCGACAACCGCGGGATCGGCGAGCCGGAACCACACCTTCTTGCTGCGCTGCAGAACCCAGAACCGCCAGCAGCGGCCCCGCACCGGCCTGCCGTCGGGGCGGCTGTACACCAGCCCGCGGGCGCTGGCGGCATCCCTGCTGCTGCGGTTCACAATGGGGTTCCCTGCCCCCGCCACGATGCCTGAGGCCACGATCGAGTCTGTGCTCCACGAAGGGCGGCTCTTTCCGCCACCGGCTGAGCTGGCCAGCGGCGCCCGCATCGGCTCGATGGAGGCCTACAGGGAGCTGTACCGCCAGGCCGAGGCCGACCCCGATGGGTTCTGGGGGGATCTGGCCCGCCGCGAGCTGCACTGGTTCGAGCCCTTCCACACGGTGCTCGACTGGAGCAATCCGCCCTTTGCCCGCTGGTTTGAAGGCGGCACCACCAACCTCAGCTTCAACTGCCTCGATCGTCATCTCGATGGGCCCCGCGCCGACAAGACGGCCCTGATCTGGGAGGGTGAACCCGGCGACACCCGCACCTTCAGCTACCGCCAGCTGCACGCCGCCGTGTGCCAGGCGGCCAATGCCCTCAAGGCCCTCGGCGTCGGCAAGGGCGACCTGGTGGCCCTCTACATGCCGATGGTGCCGGAGGCGGCGATTGCCATGCTGGCCTGCGCCCGCATCGGAGCTCCCCACTCGGTGGTGTTCGGGGGCTTCTCAGCCGATGCCCTGCGCGACCGCCTCAACGACGGCGCCGCCAAGGCGGTGATCACGGCCGACGGCGGCTTCCGCAAGGACAAGCCGGTGCCCCTCAAGCCGGCGGTGGATGAGGCCCTCAGCACCAAGGGTGGTGCCCCCAGCGTGGAGCATGTGCTGGTGGTGCGGCGTCTCGATGGCGCCGGCGGCGACTGCGCCATGGAGCAGGGGCGCGACCGCTGGTGGCATGAGCTGGTGGACGGCCAGAGCGCTGAGTGCCCGGCCGAGCCGATGGCCAGCGAAGACCGGCTGTTCGTGCTCTACACCTCCGGCTCCACCGGCAAGCCCAAGGGGGTGGTGCACACCACCGCCGGCTACAACCTCTGGGCCCATGTCACCTTCCAGTGGATCTTCGACATCCGTGACGACGACATCCACTGGTGCACCGCCGATGTGGGCTGGATCACCGGCCACAGCTACATCGTCTACGGGCCCCTCTCCAACGGGGCCACCACCGTGATGTACGAGGGGGCGCCGCGGGCCTCCAACCCGGGTGCCTTCTGGGAGGTGGTGCAGAAGCACGCCGTGACCATCTTCTACACCGCGCCCACAGCGATCCGGGCGTTCATGAAGAGCGGCAGCGAGGTGCCAGGCCGCTACGACATGAGCAGCCTGCGCATCCTCGGCAGCGTGGGGGAGCCGATCAATCCCGAGGCCTGGATGTGGTACCGGGAGGTGATCGGCGGCAACCGTTGCCCGGTGGTGGACACCTGGTGGCAGACCGAGACCGGCGGCGTGATGATCAGCCCGCTGCCGGGGGCCACGCCCACCAAGCCGGGCTCCTGCACCCTGCCCCTGCCGGGCATTGCCGCCGACATCGTCGATCACGACGGCAACTCCCAGCCCGCCGATGCCGGCGGCTACCTGGCCGTGCGGCGCCCCTGGCCGGGGATGATGCGCACCGTGCACGGCGATCCGGAGCGCTTCCGGCGCAGCTACTGGGAGGAGGTGCGCCCCGCCGATGGCTCCCACCTCTACTTCGCCGGCGACGGAGCCCGCCGCGACGCTGACGGCTACTTCTGGGTGATGGGCCGGGTCGACGACGTCATCTCTGTGTCCGGCCACCGCCTGGGCACGATGGAGATCGAGAGCGCCCTGGTGAGCCACCCTGCCGTGGCCGAGGCCGCGGTGGTGGGCCGTCCCGACGAGATCAAGGGGGAGGCGGTGGTGGCCTTCGTCACCCTGGAGGCCGGGCGCCAGGGCGACGATGGCCTGATGGCCGAGTTGCGCGGCCATGTGGGCAAGGAGATCGGACCGATCGCCAAACCCGATGTCATCCGCTTCTCCGACGCCCTACCCAAGACCCGCAGCGGCAAGATCATGCGCCGCATCCTGCGCTCGCTGGCGGCGGGCGAGGAGGTGAGCGGCGACACCAGCACCCTGGAAGACCGTTCGGTGCTCGATCAGCTGCGCGTCTGACCCTCGCCCCAGTCGAGGATCAGTGCGCCCAGGCGCTCGATGCGGCGTTGCCGGGACGGATCATCGGCCCACTCCCCCAGCAGCTGGCGCCTCAGCCCGCCACTGGCCGGGCTGAGGTGGTCACCCGGCAGCTCCTCAAGATCGCTGGCGTCGTCAGGCCGGGCCTGCAGCACGCCCAGCAGGCGGCTGCTCTGGTCGATGCCGTCGCGGTTGAAGCGCACCAGCAGGTTGTGGGGCTGGCGGTAGCTGGCGCCCACCTGGCGCAGGGTTTCCTCCGGTGAGGGGCTGAACTCGCTGCGGAAACGCAGCTGCTGGCCCAGTTCGGCCAGCAGGGGAATGGAGCGCTCGGCTGAAAAGTTGTTGAAGCTCAGTGACACCAGCCCGCGGCTGCTGCGGCCGCCGTCGGGGGCCAGCAACTGCAGCTTGCAGCCCAGGCTGTGGCCTAGCCGCAGGGGCGCACCGGGGGGCAGGGCATCCATCTCCGCCAGGGCCTGGCGCTGGCGACGAAAGCGCCGCCAGGCGGCGTTGGCCTGGGCCTGATGGTCGAAGCCCGGCACATAGCTCCAGGCATGCACGCGCCAGCCCCGCTGGGCCACGGCCTCCAGCAGCCGCCGGTAACTCAGCTGGGGATTGCTGGCCAGGTAGCTGCCACCGATGAACTCAACCAGACCCCGGGCGCGGCCTGGGGGTTCGAGCAGCCAGAGGTCGTCCTGCTGCCGCCAGCGCGCCATGGCCGCGCCGCTCAGGCCTGCAGCTGGCGCAGGGCTTCGATCGCCTCGCGGCGATGGGCCGGCCCATCCAGCAGGTTGTTGAACACGTGGCGGATCACGCCGGAGCTGTCGATCACGTAGGTGACCCGCCCCGGCAGCAGGCCCAGCACGGCCGGCACACCGAAGGCCTTGCGCAGGCCGTTGCCCCGGTCCACCAGCAGCGGGAAGGGCAGGTTGTGGCGGGCCGCGAAACGCTGGTGGCTGGCGGCGTCGTCGCCGCTCACGCCCCACACCTCGGCGCCCATGGCCTGGAGGTCGGCGTAGCTGTCGCGGAAGGCACAGGCCTCCATCGTGCAGCCCGGTGTGTCGTCCTTCGGATAGAAGAACAGCACCAGGGCCTTGCCCTCCAGCTGGTCGCTGCGGCGCTCGCTGCCGCTCTGATCAGGAAGGGCGATGGGCGGGGCCTTGTCGCCGGCGGCGAGCGCTCGGGCCATGGCAGCGGGGGCGTGTGACGAAACCCTACTTGCCTGAACTGGGACGATGGGAGGCAGTGAGCGTGCCGGTTGTGAGTGAGTCTTCCTCCCAGCAGCCCACCCCGTGGCAACAGCCCGACCTGCTGGCGCTGATCGCATCCCAGCCCCCGCCGGACCCTCCCGCCGATGCCCCGCCCGCCGTGCCGGCAGCGCCGGATTCACCCCCGCCGCCGCCGGAAGCCCCGCGCCGCTTCCCGGCCACCCTGCTGATCCTCGACACCGAAACCACGGCGCTCGATCCAGCCCAGGGCCGTTGCATCGAAGTGGGCGCGATCCTCTTTGCCGTGCCCGAGCGGGCCGTGCTCAGCCAGGTGTCGTTTCTGCTGCCGGTGGACGCCAACCCCGCCGAGGCCATCAACGCCATCCCCGCCGCCGTGAGCCGCCTGCGCCAGCCCTGGCAGGCTGGTCTGCAGTGTTTCAGCGCCATGCTGGCGGCGGCGGACGCGGTGCTGGCCCACAACGCGGCCTTCGATCGCCAGTGGTTCGGCATCGATCCCCTGCCGCCGGTGGCCAAGCCGTGGATCTGCTCGATGGAGGACATCCGCTGGCCAGCGGCCCTGCGGCTGAAGTCGAATCCCGCCGTCAAGGACCTTGCCCTGGCCCACGGGGTGCCCGTGTGGGCCGCCCACCGCGCCCTCACCGACTGCATCTATCTGGCCCAGGTGCTGGAGCGCTGCCACGACCTCGAGGTGTTGCTGCAGGCCGCCCTGGAGCCCCGCCACACCTACCGCGCCCTGGTGTCCTACGCCGAGCGTCACAAGGCCCGCGAGGCCGGCTTCCGCTGGAATCAGCCCGTGGCGGGAGCCTGGAGCCGTCGCCTCAGCGAGGAGGAGGCCCGCGCCCTTCCCTTCGCGGTGGAACTGGTGGACGCGGGCGCAGCGCTGGCTGCCTGATCGCGCCACCTGATCGCGCCGGGACAGGCCGACAAAAAAACCGGCGGGCCTGGAGGCCTGCCGGCGAACAATGGCCAGCTGACTGGCCTGGAACCGAGGTGACCGGAACCGAGGTAACCGGAATCGGAGCGGCGGGATTTGAACCCACGACCCCCACTACCCCAAAGTGGTGCGCTACCAAGCTGCGCTACGCCCCGGTGGACACCGGCAAACGCAAGCTACCACAGTGCTTTGCGGCGGCGCAGCCGGCGCAGCAGCCGGCGTTGGAGCTGCTCACGGCCTTCCCTGGCGTAGGCGGGCAGCCGCAGGTCGTGGGCCAGCAGGCGCAACTCCGCCAGGCCCATGCCCGCCAGGCGCAGTTCCGGCACCTGCTGCCAGGCATCCTCCCCATCGGGCAGGGTGATGCCGTCGTGCTCCCCTCCCCAGCGCCCCAGGGCCCCGTCCGCCATCCACTCCGGCACCAGCACCACCAGCACCGCCAGCAGGCCATAGAGCTCCACCAGGCCGCGGGGCAGCGGATGGCGCGGGGAGCCGCTCACACCGCCAGAGCCCGCGAGCCTGGAGGCGGCCCCGGGTTCAGCACTGAGGGGCCGTCCCGCCATTGGAGGGGCGGCTCGGGCCGGGGCTGCAGCCGCACGGTCCAGAACACCAGGGCGAAGCACAGCGCGATGGTGGTGAACAGGGCGACCAGCACCATCCGGTCGGGCAGGGGGTTCATGGCGATCCTCAGACCCGTTCGGTGCGGGTGCACTGAATCCGGCTGGGCAGCTGCTCGATGGTGAGCATGTCGCCCTGCAGGATCAGGGTCATGCGGGGGTTGGTGTAGCGCAGGCCGGGCAGGGGGGAATCATCCCGGAAGGCCGTGGTGCGAAAGCGGCCACTGATCAGCGAGGCCTGGGCGTTGTTGCGCTCCAGCTGCACCCGTCCCAGCCGGGGACAGAGGAAGCTGTCGCGGCTGTCGTAGTGCTCCCACCAGGGGGAGGCCTGGACCAGCAGGCTGGCTGTGAGCAGCAGCAGGTGGGGGACCGGACCGGCCATGGCGCTCAGATCGGCTGCGGGCAGCTCAGGTGGTGGAGGGGGAGGCCAGGCGGATCGGGGCGTTGTCGCCGCGCAGAACGCAGTGGCTCACCGACCAGTCGTAGCAGTCCCACACCCGGGGGTCCAGGCGGTAGTGGGCGCCGGCGAAATCGCCCAGCCGCCGGCCACTGGGCTGGGCGGAGCAGTAAGGGCGGCTGCCGGGCTTGGCCAGGTATTGCTGGTGGTAGGGCTCCGCAAACCAGAACTGCCGGCTGCTGCCGATCTCGGTGGTGATGGGGCCGTAGCCCGCCTCGTTGAGCACATTCTGGTAGGCCTGGCGGCTGGCCTCGGCCTGGGCCAGAAGGGCCGGGTCGTCCACGTAGATGGCGGAGCGGTACTGGGAGCCGCGGTCGTTGCCCTGGCCATCCCCCTGGGTGGGGTCGTGGCATTCCCAGAACAGCTTGAGCAGGTCGCTGAAGTCGATCAGGGCCTGATCCCACACCACCCGCACCACCTCGGCATGACCCGTGCGGCCGGAGCACACCTGCTGGTAGCTGGGCCGCTCGAGCTGGCCGCCGGCGTAGCCCACGGCCGTGGTGAGCACACCGGGGAGACGCCAGAAGCCCTTTTCCGCCCCCCAGAAGCAGCCGCAGCCGAACAGGGCTTCGGCCTGGCCGGCCCCGGGCGCCAGGGTGATGGGCGTGCCGAGCAGCACATGCCGCGGCCCTTCGCCGTCAGCCTGGGCCAGACCTGATCCGTCGGCGCCGGCGGCCCGGCTTCCAAACACCCCTCCAAACACGTCGTTCGTGCAGCTGGATGCAGCGTAGGCAGCCTGCAGTCACCAGCGAGGCCTGGAGGTGCGGCCCTGCCGTCAGGCCCCGCTGCGCAGCTCTTGCCCCACCTGCTCCCGCGCCCACAGGCGCCGGTAGGTGCCCGGCAGGGCCAGCAGCTCGTCGTGGCTGCCCTGCTGCACCAGCCGGCCCTGTTCCAGTACCAGCACCCGGTCGCAGGCGGCGGCTGCCGAGAGCTGGTGGCTGATCATCAGCACCGTGCGGCCCTGGTCTCCCTGGCCGCGGATCGTGCGCAGGATCTGGGCGGCGGTGGTGTTGTCGACACTGGCCAGGGCATCGTCGAGCACCAGCAGCGGTGCGTTCACGAGCATGGCCCGGGCCAGGGCCGTGCGTTGGCGCTGGCCACCGCTGAGGGTGATACCCCGCTCGCCCACCAGGGTCTGGTAGCCGTCGGGGAAGCCGCGGATGTCGTCCTCCAGCCGCGCCTCGGTGGCCACGGCCTCCACGGTCTCGAGGGGAGCTTCGGGCTCGCCGTAGCGCAGGTTGTCGGCCAGGGTGGCGGTGAACAGGTAGCCCTCCTGGGGTACCAGGGCCACCTGCCGGCGCAGGTCCTTCAGGCGCATCCGGGTGATGTCGACTCCATCGAGCCAGAGCTGGGCTGGGTCGATCTCCACCATCCGGCCCAGGGCCCGGGCCAGGGTGGTCTTGCCGCAGCCCACCGGGCCCACCACCGCCACCAGCTCGCCAGGCTGGACCTGGAAGGTCACATCCACCAGGGCGGGGCGCGGGGCGTCCGGGTAGCGCACGGTGAGCCCGCGGGCCTCGATGGCACCACGGGGCCGGCGGGCCGGCGGCTGGGGATCGGCCGGCGACACGATCAGCGGCTGGCGGCGCAGCAGCTGCTCCACCCGGTCGAGGCTCACCTGTCCGGTCTGGAAGGTGTTGAGGGTGAAGCCGAGCAGGGCGGTGGGGAACACCAGCCGCTCCACGAACAGGATCAGGGCCACCAGATCACCGATGCTCAGTCGTCCGCTCTCCAGCTGGCCGCTGCCCAGGGCTAGCAACAGCAGCAGGCTGATGGAGGAGATGCCCTCCAGCAGGGGAAACAGGGTGCTGCGGGTGCGGGCCAGGCCCAGGGCCGCGTCGCGGTACACCCGGTTGCGGCCTGCGAACGCGGCCTGCTCGATGCTCTCCTGGCCATAGATCTTGATGGCGCTGATCCCGGAGAGGTCTTCCTGAATCAGGTCGCTCAACCCGGCCAGCGCCTCCTGCTGCCGGCGCTGCTGGCGCATCATCCGGCCGCCGAACAGGCGCACGGTGATCAGCATCAGCGGGTAGAGCCCCACGGCCGCCAGGGTCAGCCAGGGGTCGATGCTGAGCATCGCCGGCAGGGTGAGGGCGTAGGCCAGGGCGGTGTTGGTGAGGCTGAGCACGGCAAAGCCCAGCAGCCGGCGCACGTTCTCCACATCACTGGTTGCCCGGCTGATCACCTCGCCGCTGCCGGTGCTCTGCACCCAGCCCGGTTCCTGGCGCAGCACGTGATCGAAGATCTGCTGCTTGAGATCGGCCTCAACCTTCCGGCCCACACCGAACACCAGCAGCCGCGAGAGCAGCCGCATGGAGCCCATCACCGTGGCCAGCGCCGCCAGCAGCAGGGCCATCAGCAGCACGTCGCCCAGCTCGAAGCCCTCCTGCAGGTCGTCGATCACCCGCCGCACCAGCAGGGGGATGCTGACGCCGAGCAGGTTCACCACCACCAGCGCCGCCACCCCCTGCAGCACCGTGCGGCGGTGTGGGCGCAGGTAGCGCAGGATCAGATCGGCACGCAGGGCCGCCACGCCGCCAGGTCGAAGATGGGCCCAACCTAGGGATTGTCCCTACCCCGCCATGGCTCCACCCACCGCCTCCGGCTTAGGTTCCGGCGACCCGCGCGAAGGCAGCGGCGCCGCCCAGGAGCAGAGCCACCCCCTCCATGCCCTCGATCGGGTGGTGGTCGATCGCCTGCTGGCGGCGGAGACCCCCGCCGATGAGCACCTGGTGGACGCGGCCCGGTTGCTGATGCGCTACCAGGGCTTTCCTGGCGCCCGCGACCTCCAGGACGATCTGGCCAAGGTGTTGCGGCTCTGGGGCCTGAGCCGGGAGGCTCTGCAGCAGCGCACCAGGGCGATCTGGGCCAGCGGGTTCCGTCCGGCCCCGTCCGGTGGCGAGGCCGTGGGGTCGGGCTTCGACACCACCGCTCAGGACAATTGAGCCTGGCGGGCTCTGACCTGTCTGTTGTTTCGATCACCCAGCCCGGTGGGCCCCATCAGTGCTGGTGCGCCCATTCCAGGGGATAGTGGAAAGGTCCCCATCACCCGGCCCGGTGTGCCCTGCACCCGGGCTTTTTTCTGCTCTTTTCATCTCCAGCTCCCCAGTTCCTCGCCATGGTCACTCCGTCGGCGGCACCCGCCCTGCTCGAGCAGCTCCTGCGCGGCGAGTCGCTCAGCTCCGAGCAGGCCACCACCTTGATGCAGGCGTGGCTGGAGGAGGAGATTCCCCCGGTGCTCACCGGCGCCCTGCTGGCCGCGCTGCGGGCCAAGGGTGTCAGCGCCGAGGAGCTGGCGGCCATGGCCGGCGTGCTGCGGGCCGCCTGCCCCCTGCCCGGTGAGCGTCCCGCCCTGCCGCTGGTGGACACCTGCGGCACCGGTGGCGACGGGGCCGACAGTTTCAACATCTCCACCGCCGTGGCCTTCGTGGCAGCCGCCTGCGGGGTGCATGTGGCCAAGCACGGCAACCGCAGCGCCAGCGGCCGGGTGGGCTCGGCCGATGTGCTGGAGGCGCTCGGGATCAACCTCAAGACCCCCCAGGAGCAGGTGGTCGCCGCCCTGCCCCAGGTGGGTGTCACCTTTCTGTTCGCCCCCGGCTGGCACCCGGCCCTGGTCGGTCTGGCCCCCCTGCGCCGGTCCCTGGGGGTGCGCACTGTGTTCAACCTGCTCGGGCCCCTGGTGAATCCGCTCCAGCCCGAGGCCCAGGTGCTGGGGGTGGCCCAGTCCGACCTGCTCGATCCGATGGCCGGAGCCCTGGCCCGCCTGGGCCTGCGCCGGGCGGTGGTGGTGCATGGGGCAGGCGGACTCGATGAGGCCTCCCTGGAGGGCAGCAACCAGCTGCGCCTGGTGGAGAACGGCGCGGTGAGCAGCCAGGAGCTGGATCCGCAGGCCCTGGGGCTGTCGGCGGCCCCGATCACGGCCCTGGCCGGCGGCGATCTGGCCGCCAACCGCGCCATCCTCGAAGCGGTGCTCCAGGGCGCGGGCAGTGAGGCCCAGCGCGACGTGGTCGCCCTGAACACGGCCCTGGTGCTCTGGGCCGCCGGTGCCAGCGACAGCATCGCCTCAGGCCATGCCCAGGCAGCCGCGGCCCTGGCGGCCGGCACCCCCTGGCAGAAACTGCTGCAGTTGCGCACAGCATTGCCCGGGCCTGTTGGGGGATGATCGGGGCGCTGCTGCTCCCGGTGCCGTGACCACCCCCGCCCTGCTGATGCTGGCCGATGGCACCCTGCTGCGCGGCGAAGCCTTCGGCGCCGTCGGCACGGCCATCGGCGAGGTGGTGTTCAACACCGGCATGACCGGCTACCAGGAGGTGATGACCGATCCCAGTTACTCCGGTCAGCTGGTGACCTTCACCTATCCCGAACTGGGCAACACCGGCGTCAACAGCGCCGATCTGGAGGCCCCCAGCCCCCATGTGCGCGGCGTCATCTCCCGCGAGCTGTCGCCGGTGAGCAGCAACTGGCGCGCCGAGGGCGACCTGGATCGCTGGCTGGCCGAGAACGGCGTGGTGGGCATCCGCGGCGTCGACACCCGCGCCCTGGTGCGCCATCTGCGTGAGGGGGGCGCGATCAATGGCGCCATCAGCAGCGATGGGGCCACGCCCGCCGCGCTGCTGGAGCAGGTGCGCGCCGCTCCCTCGATGGAGGGACTCAACCTGGCCGCCCGGGTGAGCACGGCCGAGCCCTACAGCTGGGGTGAGCCCTGCAGCGTCGCCTTCGACACGCGGCTGCAGCAGCGGCCCGAGCAGCCCTACCGGGTGGTGGCGATCGATTTCGGCATCAAGCGGGCGATTCTCGACCGGCTCGTGGCCCACGGTTGCAGCGTCACCGTGCTGCCCGCCGATTCCAGCCTCGCCGACGTGCTCAGCCACAGCCCGGAGGGCGTGTTCCTCTCCAACGGCCCGGGGGATCCGGCCGCGGTGAGCTCCGGCATCGCCCTGGTGAAGGATCTGCTCAGCCAGCAGCAGCTGCCCCTGTTCGGCATCTGCATGGGCCACCAGATCCTGGGCCTGGCCCTGGGGGGCCGCAGCTTCAAGCTCCCCTACGGCCATCGCGGCCTCAACCACCCCTGCGGCAGCCCCGGCCAGGTGGAGATCACCAGCCAGAACCACGGCTTCGCCATCGCTGCCGAGTCTTTGCCCGCCGATCGGGTGCGGATCACCCACCGCAACCTCAACGACCACACCGTGGCCGCCCTGGAGCTGCTCCACCAGCCGGTGTTCGGGGTGCAGTACCACCCGGAGGCCAGTCCAGGCCCCCATGACGCCGACCATCACTTCGCCCGCTTCGCGGCCCTGATGGCGGCGCGCCGTTGAGCCGAACGCCGCACCCATCCCTACACTCCCCGCATTCGATCAGCAACGAGGACAACGGCCATCACCGACCTGCAGCGACTCACGGTGTCCCTGCGCGGGGGATTCGAGCAGCAGGCTCACTGCCAGCTGTTCCGCTTCACCGGCCAGCTGGACGCCTATTCCGACAAACAGTTCGGCGAGTTCATCGCCGCCCACCGCAGCACAGCCCAGCCGCTGCTCATCGACCTGTCGCACATCGACTTCATCGACTCCTCAGGGCTGGGTGCTCTGGTGCAGCTGGCCAAGCAGTGCAGTGCCGATGGCCAGAATTTCGCGCTGGCGGGTAACGCCCGGGTGGTACAGACGGTGAAGCTGGTGCGCCTGGAGGAGTTCCTGCACCTGCAGCCCGACCTCAACAGTGCCCTCGCCAGCCTCGCCCCCTGAGCTGGGTCCTCAGCAGCTCGCCTGGCTGGGGGATGCGGTGTGGGAGCTCCATCAGCGACTCCGCCACTGCGCCGCACCGGCCCGTCCCCGCGATCTGCACCGCCAGGTGGTGGCGGCCGTGCGCGCCGAGGCCCAGGCCCGGGCCCTGGGCCGGCTGGAGGGACTGCTGCGGGAGGATGAACGCGATCTTGTGCGCCGCGGCCGCAACCGGGCCGGACGGAGCCCCCGAAGTGCCGATCCGGCCACCTATGGCCAGGCGACTGGCTTTGAAACCCTGCTGGGCTGGCTGTTCCTCCATGACCAGCCGCGGTTGGATGAACTGCTAGATCACTTGCAGGACACCGATCCATAAGCGCAGCACGCCATGAGCCCTCGATTCGAACGCCGTCCCGACAAGCGGACGGGAGCGGCGGGCGGGCGTTCGGCGCGCCCGGGCCCGCCCGCCAGGCCCTACAGCCGCGACCGCCGGAGCGAATCCGGCAGCCGCGGCGATCGCGACCGCCCGGGCCGCTCTCGGGGTGAGTGGACTGATCGCGGCCCAGAGCGCGGCGGGCCAAGAGGGGTGGAGCGCAGCGGTGAGGGGGCCTGGTCCTCAGCCCGCCGTGTCGGCTCGGCCCGTCCGGAAACCCGCCGGTTCGACCGCAGCCGCCGCGATGGCGCCCGCCCTGAGGGGCCCCGAGCGGGTGCTGGACGCGCCGGTGTCGCGCGCCCCGGTGCTGGGCGAGCTGACCGTCCCCGTCCGGAACGGGCGCGACCGACGCTGCTCCGGCGGGAGAGCGCTGCAGCTCCGGCGGCCGCCACCCCTGAGGCCGAGCGCCTCGGCCAGCCCGCCCCCAGTGATGACCTGGTGTGGGGTCGCCACGCCGCCCTAGCGGTGCTGGAGAGCGGCCGGCCGGTGCATCGCATCTGGTGCACCACCGAGCTGCGCTTCAGCCCGAAGTTTCTGCAGCAGCTGCGGGAGGCCAAGGCCTCCGGCGTGCTGGTGGAGGAGGTCACCTGGGCGCGGCTGGGCCAGCTCACCGCCGGCGCCGTGCACCAGGGCATCGTGCTGCAGACCGCAGCCGCCGACACCCTCGATCTCGACAGCCTGATCGAGGGCTGTGGCGGCATCGGGGAGGCGCCGCTGCTGATGGCCCTCGACAGCATCACCGACCCCCACAACCTGGGAGCGATCGCCCGCAGCGCCGAGGCCCTCGGTGCCCACGGCCTCGTGCTGCCCCAGCGCCGCAGCGCCGGACTCACCGGCTCGGTGGCCAAGGTGGCCGCCGGCGCCCTGGAACACCTGCCGGTGGCCCGGGTGGTGAACCTCAACCGCGCCCTCGAACGCCTCAAGCAGGAGGGCTACCGGGTGGTGGGGCTGGCCTCCGAGGGCAGCGTCAGCCTCGAGCAGGCCGATCTCGACGGCCCCCTGGTGATCGTGACCGGATCGGAAGGGGATGGCCTCTCGATGCTCACCCGCCGCCACTGCGACCAGCTGGTGAGCATTCCCCTTCGCGGGGCCACACCGAGTCTCAATGCTTCCGTGGCCTCGGCGCTGCTCCTCTACGAGGTGGCCCGCCGTGGATGGATGCATGGGCTGCGTGGCGGTGATCCGGCGCCACGGCTGCTGCGTCCCCAGCTGCCCGCCCCGCCCCCGTCAGCGTTGCCCGCGGCTCCTGGTCCCGACCAGATCGCCGAGCCCGTCGGCGACCCCGATCAGCGTCCCGACGCCATGACGACACCCCCGGTCTCCGCCGGGGATCCGGAGCAGGCGGAGGTTTGGGAGCCCGCGCCGGCAATGGCGGAACCCGAGAGCGCCGCGCCGCTGGCAGCGGCGCCCGAGACGTTCGCGGAGACGGAAGCTGAAGCGAACACACCTGAAGCAAACACAGCTGTAGCGAGCACAGCTGAGCTGAACACCGAGGACAGCGATGCGGCGCTTGCAGCGTCGCCTGTGTCCGCACCCCAGCCCTCGCCCGACGCCCAGCCGTCTGAGGACCCGGCACCAGCCAGCGTGCCGGCCTTTTCGGGTGACGTGGATCTGGGCTCGTTGCAGCTGTGATCCCGGTGCCGGCAGGCGGGCACAATGGGGCAGTGCTCCCCCCTCCGGCATGAACCCCCTGCTCTGGCCCGTGCGCGGCAGCGCCAATGCCCTGGGTCTGGCCTGGTGGGCGCGGGTGCGCACCAGCGATCCCGACGTCACCTACTGGTTCGGTCCCTACGTGCGCCGCAGCAGCCTCGAGCGGGAGCTGACGGCCTTCCTCGACGACCTGCGCGCCGAGGAGCCCCGGGAGCTCGAGCACAGCCTGCTGCGCACCCGCCGCGGCGAGCCCCTCACCGAGACCGACTGAGCGCCCTCCGAGCGACCCGGCGGCTGCTGGCTGATAGCGTCCCAGCCGAGTGGGAAGCGGTTGGGCATGGGCATCGCTGAATGGCGCGGTCGGCTGGAGCGCGGCGAGATGTCGGCCCGGGAGCTCACCGACCGCTGCCTGGCGCGCATCGAGGCGGTGGATGACACCGTCCACGCCTTCCTGGAAGTGACCGCCGAGCGGGCCCGCGCCGATGCCGAGCGCATCGACGCGGCCCGGGCGGCCGGTGAAACCCTGCCGCCGCTGGCCGGGGTGCCGCTGGCGATCAAGGACAACCTCTGCACCCGCGGCATCCGCACCACCTGCTCCAGCCGCATGCTGGAGACCTTCGTGCCCCCCTACGAGAGCACCGTCACCGAGCGCCTGTGGCAGGCCGGTGCGGTGCTGCTGGGCAAGACCAACCTCGATGAGTTCGCCATGGGCAGCTCCACCGAGACCTCCGCCTTCGGCCCCAGCCGCAACCCCTGGAATCCCGCCACCGTGCCCGGCGGCAGTTCCGGGGGCAGTGCCGCCGCCGTGGCCGCCGGTGAGTGCCTGGGCTCCCTGGGCTCCGACACGGGCGGTTCGATCCGCCAGCCGGCCAGTTTCTGCGGCGTGGTGGGACTCAAGCCCACCTACGGCCGCGTCAGCCGCTGGGGTCTGGTCGCCTTCGCCAGCTCCCTCGATCAGGTGGGGCCGTTCAGCGGTTCGGTGGCCGATGCCGCCGAGCTCCTGCAGGTGATCGCCGGCGCCGACCCGCGCGATGCCACCTGCCTCACGGCGACGGTGCCCGATTACCGCGCCGCCCTGCAGCAGCCGGTGGCGGGCCTGCGGGTGGGCATCGTGCGCGAGTGCTTCGAGGCGGACGGCCTGGCCCCGGAGGTGAAGGCGGCGGTGCTGGCCGCTGCCGAGCAGCTGCAGGCCCTGGGCTGTGAACTGGTGGACGTGAGCTGTCCCCGCTTCAACGACGGCATCGCCACCTACTACGTGATTGCCCCCTCGGAGGCCTCCGCCAACCTGGCCCGCTACGACGGGGTGAAATACGGCTACCGCGCTGGCCTCAACGACAACGGTGGTGCCGGAGCCGGCGCCAGCCTGGCCGAGATCACGGCCCGCAGCCGCGCCGAGGGCTTCGGCGATGAGGTGCAGCGGCGCATCCTGATCGGCACCTACGCCCTCTCCGCCGGCTATGTGGATGCCTACTACAAGAAGGCCCAGCAGGTGCGCACCCTGATTCGGCGCGACTTCGATCGCGCCTTTGAGTCGGTGGACGTGCTGCTCACCCCCACCTCCCCCACCACCGCCTTCGGCTTCGGCGCCCACAGCAACGACCCGCTGGCGATGTACCTGGCGGATCTGCTCACCATCCCGGCGAACATGGCCGGCCTGCCGGCGATCTCCCTGCCCTGCGGCTTCGACAGCCAGGGCCTGCCGATCGGCCTGCAGCTGATCGCCGGTGTGCTGGAGGAACCCACGCTGCTGCGGGTGGCCCACCACTACGAAACCTCTGCCCGGGTGATGGACAGCCGCCCGCCGGCCGATCTGGTGCCCACTGTCCCCCTGGTGCCCTCCGCTCCCCTGGTGCCCTGATCCCGCTCGTTGTGCACCGTGCACACCAGATCTGGTGTGCACGGTCCTAGCCTGCACGCCACTCCAGCTGGGCGCCGCGGCCGCCCCGAGACTTGGCCTTCGTTCCCCTCCACAACCACAGCGACTACAGCCTTCTCGACGGCGCCAGCCAGCTGCCGGCGATGGTGCAGCGGGCCAAGGAGCTGGGCATGCCGGCCCTGGCCCTCACCGATCACGGCGTCATGTATGGCGCCATCGAGCTGCTGAAGCTCTGCCAGCAGGAGGGAATCAAGCCGATCATCGGCAACGAGATGTACGTCATCAATGGCTCCCTTGATGACCCCAATCCCCCGAAGAAGGAGCGCCGCTATCACCTGGTGGTGCTGGCCAAGAACGCGGTGGGCTACCGCAACCTGGTCAAACTCACCAGCATCAGCCACCTGCGCGGCATGCGTGGCCGGGGCATCTTCGCGCGGGCCTGCATCGACAAGGCCACCCTCGAGAAGCACAGCGAGGGGCTGATTGTGGCCACGGCCTGCCTGGGCGGCGAGATCCCCCAGGCGATTCTGCGCGGCCGCCCCGATGCGGCCCGGGATGTGGCCCGCTGGTATCAGGAGGTGTTCGGCGACGACTTCTACCTGGAGATCCAGGACCACGGCGGCATCGAAGACCGCATCGTGAACACCGAGATCGCCAGGATCGGCGCCGAGCTGGGCATCGAGCTGATCGCCACCAATGACGCCCACTACCTCAGCGTGGGCGATGTGGAGGCCCATGACGCCCTGCTGTGCGTGCTCACCGGCAAGCTGATCAGCGACGAGAAGCGCCTGCGCTACACGGGCACCGAATACATCAAGAGTGAGGCGGAGATGCTGGAGCTCTTCGCCGATCACCTCAGTGCCGAGGTGATCGAGCGGGCGGTGGCCAACACGGTGCGGGTGGCCGAGAAGGTCGAGGATTACGACATCCTCGGCCGCTACCAGATGCCCCGCTTCCCGATTCCGGAGGGCCACACGCCGGTGAGCTATCTGCGCCAGGTGAGCGAGCAGGGTTTGCGGGCACGCCTGGGGCTGGCCGAGGGCGCTGGCTTCGAGGCCACCTATGGCGAGCGGCTGGATTTTGAGCTGCAGGTGATGGAGTCGATGGGCTTCCCCACCTACTTCCTGGTGGTGTGGGATTACATCAGGTTCGCCCGTGAGAACGGCATTCCCGTCGGCCCAGGCCGGGGGTCCGCGGCCGGCTCGCTGGTGGCCTACGCCCTGGGAATCACCAACATCGATCCGGTGACCAACGGCCTGCTGTTCGAGCGCTTCCTCAACCCCGAGCGCAAGTCGATGCCTGACATCGACACCGATTTCTGCATCGAGCGCCGTGGCGAGGTGATCGACTACGTCACCCGCCGTTACGGCGAAGACAAGGTGGCCCAGATCATCACCTTCAACCGCATGACCTCCAAGGCGGTGCTCAAGGATGTGGCGCGGGTGCTCGACATCCCCTACGGCGATGCTGATCGCCTGGCCAAGCTGATCCCTGTGGTGCGCGGCAAACCCGCCAAGCTCAAGGAGATGATCGGCGAGGAATCGCCAGCGCCCGAATTCCGCGAGAAATACCAGAACGATCCTGCCGTGACGCGCTGGGTGGACATGGCCATGCGTATCGAGGGCACCAACAAGACCTTCGGCGTCCATGCCGCCGGCGTGGTGATCGCCGCCGCGCCCCTCGATGAGCTGGTTCCCCTGCAGCGCAACAACGACGGCCAGGTGATCACCCAGTACTTCATGGAAGATGTGGAGTCGATGGGGCTGCTGAAGATGGACTTCCTGGGCCTGAAAAACCTCACCATGATCGACAAGACCATCGATCTGGTGAAACAGAGCACCGGCGAGGCGGTGGATCCCGATGCCCTGCCCCTGGACGATCCCGGCACCTACGGCCTGCTCGCCCGTGGCGATCTGGAGGGCATCTTCCAGCTGGAATCGAGCGGCATGCGCCAGATCGTGCGCGACCTCAAGCCCTCATCCCTGGAGGACATCTCCTCCGTGCTGGCCCTCTACCGGCCGGGACCCCTGGATGCCGGCCTGATTCCCAAATTCATCAACCGCAAGCACGGCCGTGAAGCCATCGAGTTTGCCCACGCCAAGCTCGAGCCGATCCTGCGGGAGACCTACGGGATCATGGTGTATCAGGAGCAGATCATGAAGATCGCCCAGGATCTCGCCGGCTATTCCCTCGGTGAGGCCGACCTTCTGCGGCGGGCGATGGGCAAGAAGAAGAAGAGCGAGATGGAGAAGCACCAGGGCATCTTCGTGAAGGGTGCCAGTGAGCGGGGAGTGGATGCCAAGCTCGCTGAGGCGCTGTTCGAGCAGATGGTGCTGTTCGCCGAATACTGCTTCAACAAGAGCCACTCCACGGCCTACGGCGCGGTGACGTATCAGACGGCCTACCTCAAGGCCCACTACCCGGTGGCCTACATGGCGGCCCTGCTCACGGTGAACGCGGGCGATTCCGCCAAGGTGCAGCGCTACATCGCCAACTGCAATGCGATGGGCATCGAGGTGATGCCGCCCGATGTGAATGCCTCCGGCATCGACTTCACCCCCGTGGGCGATCGCATCCTGTTCGGACTCTCGGCGGTGCGCAATCTCGGCGATGGCGCCATCCGCCAGTTGATCGAGAGCCGCAGCGGCGAGGGGCCGTTCCGCTCCCTGGCCGATCTCTGCGACCGCATCCCCGGCCAGCAGCTCAACCGCCGGGCCCTGGAGGCCCTGATCCACTCCGGCGCCCTTGACTCCCTGCAGGCCAGCGCCAACCGGGCCCAGTTGATGGCCGACCTCGACCTGGTGCTGACTTGGGCACAATCCAGGGGGAAAGATAGGGATAATCCTCAAATGTCTCTGAGTATTTGCCCTACTGAAGTTGGCTCTTTTGGGTCTTTGCCTCCTCCGAAGGCCGCCCCCGTGGCCGACTACCCCCCCACCGAGAAACTGCGGCTGGAGAAGGAGCTGGTGGGTTTCTATCTCTCCGACCATCCCCTCAAGCAGCTGGCCTCCCGGGTGAAGCTGCTCTCACCGCTGGCCCTCGGCAGCCTTGAGGAGCAGGCGGACAAGGCCAGGGTGAGTGCCGTGGTGATGGTGCCGGAGCTGCGGCAGGTCAACACCCGCAAGGGCGATCGCATGGCGGTGCTGCAGCTGGAGGACCTCACCGGCAGCTGCGAGGCGGTGGTGTTTCCGCGCACCTACGCCCGCCTGGCCGACCACCTGATGGTGGACGCCCGCCTGCTGGTGTGGGCTTCGGTGGACCGGCGCGACGACCGGGTGCAGCTGATCGTGGACGACTGCCGCAGCATCGACGACCTGCAGCTGCTGATGGTGGAGCTGCCCGCCGATCAGGCGGCCGACATCGCGGTGCAGCACCGCCTGCGGGAGTGCCTGCAGCGCCACCGGCCACCCCAGGACGAGGCCGGTCTGCGGGTACCGGTGGTGGCCCTGGTGCGTCAGGGGGAGCACACCCGCTGTGTGCGCCTCGGGCCCCAGTTCTGCGTGGCGGATCCTGCCTCCGCCCTCTCCACCCTGGGTGAGGCCGCGTTTGCGGCCCGGATCAGTGCTCCGCTGGCTGCTCCAGGCGCCGCAACCAGGACACCAGCCGCGGCCTGAGCTGGGGCACCAGGCGCTTGGACACCAGCATTGCGCAGAGCACGCCCACCAGCGCCGCCGCCAGCACATCCGAGGGGTAGTGGGCGCCACTGGCCACCCGCGTGAAGCCGCAGCCCAGGGCCATCAGCACGGCCGGCCAGCGCAACTCCGGATAGAGCAGGCCAAGGGCCGCACTGCCGGCAAAGGCCACGGCGGCATGGGAGCTGGGCAGTCCCAGGCCGCTGGTGCTCCAGGGCCGCTCCAGCCAGGAGCGGAACAGGTAGGCATCGAGATCCGAGGGCCGCTCCCGCCGCACCACCAGCTTGAGGGCTTCGGCCACCAGACCGCCCGCCAGCGGCGAGAGCAGCAGCACGCCCACCCGCTCCAGGGTGCCGTCCAACTTCCGCCGCACCCGCCGCCATTCCAGAAGCCCGGCGGTGAAGGCGATGCCCAGCCACAGCCAGAGGCTGCCCCACACCCTCAGCAACAGCAGCAGATCGCTCTTGGGTGGCTTGCCAGACCAGAGCAGCAGCTGGAGCAGGGGCCGGTCCAGGGCCAGCACGAGCAACAGCCCAAGGGCGAGGCCCGCCGGGAGCAAGGCACGGGAGCAGATGGGCCTGCGCTGTGCCACGGACAGGGCATGCCGATGCCCGAATTATCAGTGCCGCTGGCTGACGGCCTCTGTCATCTGCGCGTCATGGCGCTGTTGTCTCCGCGGCATGCCAGGCATTGACCCTGAGGGCAGATCGGCTGCATGGTTCCCCCAACCGGCCCTGCCCATGACCCGCCAGCCCCAGACCGCCACGTCCCTGTCTGCTGCTGCCTGGCATCCGGCCGACCTGCTGCTGCTGGCTCTGTTGCTGGTGGTGGGGGTGCTGCGGGTGCTGTTTCTGCTGACCAACCAGCTGGATCTGGCAGCCGATGAGATGCACTACTGGGATTGGTCTCGTCGCCTGGACCTGGCCTACTACAGCAAGGGGCCGGTGATCGCCCTGCTGATCGCCGCCTCCACGGCACTGCTGGGTGACGGGCAGCTGGGGATCCGCATGCCGGCCGTGCTGCTGGGCGGACTGCTGCTGCTGCTCATCTATCGGCAGGCCCGCCGGCAGCTGGGCCCCTGGCCAGCCCTGGGGCTCTCCGCGGTGGTGCAACTGATGCCGATGGTGGCGGCCCTGGGGGTGGCGATGACCACCGATCCGCCGGTGCTGGTGTGCTGGGCCCTGGCGCTCAGCGCCCTGGAAGCGGCCGTGCGGCGCCGTTCGTTAGCCGGCTGGTGGCTGTTCGGGCTGGCCTGCGCCCTGGGGGTGATGACCAAGTACACCACCCTGGTGTTGCCGTTGGGACTGCTGCTCACGGCCATCGCCGTGCCCTTCTGCCGCCCCCTGCTGCGCAGCCCCGGCTTCTGGCTGGGCCAGCTGCTGGCCTGCCTGGGCCTGGTGCCGCTGCTGCTCTGGAATGCCCGCCATGGCTGGGTGAACCTGGCCCACAACCTCGGCCACCTCGGCTCCCGTGGAGCCATGGATCCCGCCCAGCTGCTGATCGGGCCGCTGGAGCTGGTGGGCGGCCAGCTGCTCCTGTTCGGTCCGCTCACCTACCCCCTTCTGGTGCTCGCCGGCGGGCTGGTGCTGCCAGCGGCCTGGCGGCGGCGCGATCCCTACCCGGTGCTGCTGGTTGCCCTGGCAGCCTTGCTCCTGGGGGTGTGCCTGCTCGTGGCGCTGCGCCGCAGCGTCTATGCCAACTGGCCCGTTCCGGCCGGGTTGATCGGCGTGTTCCTTCTGATCGAGGCCTGGCCCCTGCTCGGCCGGATCGTGCTGGCCCGCCGGCTGCTGCTGATCGGCAGTGGCCTCAACCTGCTGGCCCTGCTGGTTGTGCACCTGCCGTTCTTCGGCGTGCGCTTCGGTCTGGCCCACCGCCAGCTGCCTACCCGGCGGCTGGTGGGCTGGAGTGCACTGGCCGGCGAACTCGAGCGCCAGCACGGGGAGGTGCTGCGCCGCTCACCGCTGCTGCTCAGCGATCGCTACACCACTGCCTCGGCCCTGGCCTACGGGCTGCGGCGTCCCCCCGGCAGTGTGGCCACCGTCGCCTTGGGTGACCGCCGCATGAACCAGTACGACCTCTGGGCCCGCCAGGACCTTCCCTCCCGCACCGGCCAGGATGCCCTGATCGTGCTGGGACCACGCAGCGATGGCCAGGCCCTGGCCCCCTTCTTCGAAAGCCTCAGCCTTCACGGCGCCCTGGAGGTGAGCGTCGGTGGCGAGTCCATTGGCCACTACCAGATCTGGCGGGGCGAGGGCTACAACGGCAAGCCTCTGCCTCAGTCGGCGCGGCGCTGACGCATGGCGTTGATGGAGTCCTTCACTCGCCCCAGGTTGAGGCCGATCTGCTCGGCGCCGAACCAGCTGCCGCTCTGGGTTTCCCAGCTGGCGGACAGCACGCCGTAGCTGAGGCCGAGCAGGCCCAGCAGGAAGCAGCCACCGGAGGCCAGCAGGGTGAGGCCGGGGGGGATGTCGAGCACGCCCCGGCTCACGAGCAGATAGCTGGCCACAAACACCCCCATGCCCATCAGGGTGGGGATACCGGTGGCGATGGCGATGCGACGGGCCATGCGGTTGGCCACCGCCTCGGGGATCACCTGCTGGCGCGTTGGCGAAGGCTGCTTCCCTGACCGCTTCTGGGGCTGGTTCTGGGACTGCTTCCGTGCCAGCTTCTGCGGGCCTTTCTGCCCCCCCTGCGCGGAGGGCTGGATGCCTTTGCCGGCCATTCAGCCGCGGATGCCGAGCTTGGCGATCAGCTGGCTGTGGCGCTCCGGGCTGATGCCCTTGAGGTAGCTGAGCAGCCGCTTGCGCCGGCCGATCATCTTCAGCAGCCCCTGGCGGGAGGAGAAGTCGTGCTTGTTCTGCTGCAGGTGGGTGGTGAGCTGGCTGATGCGCTCGCTCAGCATCGCCACCTGCACCTCCGCTGACCCAGTGTCGGTTCCGTGGGTCTGGTGGGTGTTGATCAGTTCCTGCTTTTTGGTGGTGGTGAGCGGCATGGAGAAAGAGAGGGCGAACGCGACCTGAACTGGATCCCGGCTCAGAGATCCCGGCTCAGCAGTCCTGCCGGACAATGGCCCACCCTACCCCTCCACCCCCACTGGCGTCCCAGGGTTCAGGCGGCGGGGCGGGACAGCCAGCGCAGGCACTCGCGGATCCAGTCGTCCGCCGCCCACGGGCTCTCCCCGTCGGCCGCTTCCTGGCGGGCCACGGCCCGCAGGGCCCGGTGAATCTCCAGCACCTCGTAACCCAGTGCCGCCAGGGTCAGCTGTACCTCATCGCGGTGGTCGTCGCTGAGCTGGGGGCTCACGGGCGCCAGGGCGTCGTCGTCGTCGCTGAGGGCAAGGCCGAAGCGCTGCTGCAGACGGTTGCGCAGTTCCACCGCCAGGCGCTCGGCGGTGCGCCGTCCCACCCCCGGCGCCTGGCACAGCCGGCGCAGGTCGCTCTGCACGATCGCCTGCACCAGCTGCTGCCGCTCCAGGGTGCCCAGCAGTCCCAGGGCCAGCTGAGGCCCCACCCCGCTCACTGCCACCAGTTCGCGGAACAGGTCCCGCTCTCCCCGCTCGCTGAAGCCGTAGAGGGTCCAGCCGTCATCGCGCACGGCCTGGTGGATGTGCAGGCTGAGCCGGCTGCCCACGGCCGGCAGCTGCTGCCACTGGCGCAGGCTCACCTGCACCTCGTAGCCCACCCCCTGGCACACCAGCAGCAGGCCGCAGCGCTTGTCCTGCTGCCAGGGACCGGCCAGTTCTCCTTGCAGCCAGCCGATCATGGGAGCAGTTGGAACCTGCCCATCGTGCCCGCCCTGCGGCTCCCTGCCCAGCTCTGCCTGCCGGTTCGCCAGCCGCTGCGGCGTCTGCTGCGGCCTCTGGCCTCCGCCCTGCTGGCCCTGCTGCTGCTCCTGCCGCTCTCGGCCTGCGCCGCCAGTTCCCAGCCACCCCGGGGCGTTCTGCTCAGTGCCCTGGCCCTGCAGATCCGGATCACCCAGGGGGCGATCGCCCAGGCCCTGGAGTTGGAGCCCAGCGCCGAGGCCGCGCCGCAGGTGAGCCGCGTGCGCGTGGCCGAGCAGCAGCCGGTGAGCATCGGTGAGGCCCGGGGCCTGCGGCTGGCGGGCCAGTTCGACTGGCGCCTGAGCGGCGATCCGATCCGGGTCGACAGCCCGTTCGAGCTCTACCTGCAGCGCGGTGAGCGGGGCCAGAGCTGGCGCCTGGCCCGCCCCAGCGGCAGCCCGGACGGCAGCACCCAGGCCTGGCTCACCTATCCGCTGCCCCTCAACGACTGAGCGGCGGGGCGCTGAGGCCGGCGGCTGCTGAGGCTGATCAGGGTGGCGGCCAGCACGAGGGAGGCGCCGGCCACGGTCCAGCCATCCACCCGCTCATCGAAGATCAGCCAACCCCATAGCCCGGCAAAGCCCACCTGGGCGTAGCTGATGGCGGTGGCCTGGGCGGCCGGCAACCCCACCAGCCCGCGGGTGAGGCTCACCTGGCCGAGCTGGGTGAACACCCCCACCCCCAGCAGCCAGAGCAGCTCGGCCGGGGTGGGCAGCACCGGATTCAGCAGTACCAGGGGCAGGCTCAGGGGCACCGCCACCAGGGGGAAATAGAACACGATCACCAGCGGATGCTCGCTGGCCGCCAGGGTGCGCACGCACACGTAGGCCACCGCCGTGAACAGGGCGCCGGTCACGGCCACCAGCACCGCCCCGGGCGGCAGGCCTCCCTCCCCCGCCAGGGCCTCCCCCGCCAGCAGCCGCGTGGGCTGGGCCACCAGCAGCACGCCGGCCCAGCCCAGGGCCACCGCCGCCAGCACCCGGCGGCCGATGCGCTCCCCCAGCACCAGCCAGGCCAGCAGGGCCGTGAAGGTGGGGTAGAGGTATTGCAGCACGGTGGCCGAGGCCAGGGGCAGGGTGCTCAGGGCCACGTAGACGCACAGCAGGGCCACGCTGCCGATGGCACCGCGCCAGACCAGCAGACCGCGCCGCTGGCCCCAGGGGCTGATCCCGGCGCGGCGCAGCAGCCACCAGCTCAGGGCGAGGCTCACCAGTGCCCGCGCCAGCACCACCTCCGCCGCCGGGATGCGGCCACCCACCTGCTTCACGCAGATGCCCATCAGCGAGAAGCTCAGGGCACTGAGCAGCATCGAGGCCACCGGGCCGCTGAAGCGGGTGGTGCCCGTGGCTGTCGTCGTCAACGCAGATCGGGGCGGCACCAGGGGCGCATGCTGGCCGATGCCCGCCCGCCGCTGGGCCGCCAGCCTGCGCCCGGCTCCGGCAGCGTCGGCTGTCCTCCCCCAGAATCAGCAGGTCGCCAGCCTCGCGCCACCGCCCCGGCTGCGGGCCGCCCGCCAGCCCTCCGTGACGCCATGGGCCTCCTGACACCGTGAGCCTCGTGACACCGTGAGCCTGCCCCGCCTCCATCCCCGCACGATCGAGGCCGTCAAGGAGCGGGCCGACATCGTCGACGTGGTGGGCGAGCACGTGGTGCTCAAGAAGAAGGGGCGGGAGTTCGTGGGGCTCTGCCCCTTCCACGACGACAAGTCGCCGTCGATGACGGTGTCGCCGGCCAAGCAGTTCTATTACTGCTTCTCCTGCGGTGCCGGCGGCAACGCCATCAAGTTCCTGATGGAACTGCAGCGCCAGAGCTTCAGCGACGTGGTGCTGGAACTGGCGCGCAAATACCAGCTGCCGGTGGAAACCGTCGACGGCCCGCAGCAGGAGCGGCTGCGCCAGCAGCTCTCGCGCCGGGAGCAGCTGCACCGCGTGCTCACCCTGGCGGCGGGCTGGTTCCGCACCCAGCTGCGCGCGCCCCAGGGAGCGGCCGCCCTGGTCTATCTGCGCGAGCAGCGACGCCTGAGCGACACCACCGTGGAGGCCTTCGAGCTCGGTTTTGCCCCCGACCGCTGGGACGGGCTGCTGCAGCACCTCAGCCAGGCCCATGGGCTCGCTCCCGAACTGCTGGAGGCTGCCGGCCTGGTGGTGCCCCGCAAGGGAGGCGACGGTTTCTACGACCGCTTCCGCGGCCGGGTGATGGTGCCGATCAAGGACCGCCAGGGGCGGGTGATCGGCTTCGGTGGCCGCAGCCTCGATGGCGCCGAGCCCAAGTACCTCAACTCCCCGGAGACGGAGGTGTTCGAGAAGGGCCAGCACCTGTTCGGCCTCGACCGGGCCGCCAACGCCATCCGCCGCGACGACCGGGCCGTGGTGGTGGAGGGCTACTTCGACGTGATCGCCCTCCATGCCGCCGGCATCACCAACGCCGTGGCGGCCCTGGGCACGGCCCTGAGCGGCAAGCAGATCACCCAGCTCTGCCGCTTCTGCGACAGCCGCCGGCTGATCCTCAACTTCGACAGCGATGGTGCCGGGGTGCGGGCGGCCCAGCGGGCCATCGGCGAGGTGGAGCAGCTGGCCCTGCAGGGCCAGCTGGAGTTGCGGGTGCTGCACCTGCCCGCCGGCAAGGATCCCGACGAGTTCCTCAGTGAGCACGGCGCCGGCGACTACCGCGCCCTGCTGGATCAGGCGCCGCTCTGGCTCGACTGGCAGATCGAGCAGGTGCTGGACGGCCGTGACCTGGCCCGCTCCGACCAGTTCCAGCAGGCCGTCACCGCCCTGGTGGCGCTGCTCGGCAAGCTGCCCCAGAGCGCCGTGCGCAGCCACTACCTGCAGCAGGTGGCCGAGCGGCTGTCGGGCGGCCAGGCACGCCTGGCCCTGCAGCTGGAGGACGACCTGCGCCAGCAGGTGAAGGGGGAGCGCTGGCACGGCCGCTCGCGCAAATGGGAGCAGCCCGGCGAGGCGGGGTTGCGGGAGCGGGCTGAGGCGGAGGTGCTGCGCCTCTACCTGCACTGCCCGGCCGAACGGGGCGCCATCCGCGCCGAACTGCGCCGGCGCGAGCTGGATGATTTCGCCCTCGTGCACCACCGCCAGCTCTGGGCCGCCATCTGTGCCCTGGAGGAGGACAACCTGGGTAGCGGCCGTCTGGAGGCGATCAACCGCGGTGCCGATCCCGGCCATGGGCTGGCCGACCTCGACCTGCCGCGTCTGCTGGGGCACCAGCTGCTGGTGGAGGAGACCGCACTGCTAAGCCGGCTGACGCCCCTGCTGGAGCCCAGCGAGCTGCAGCGTCTGGCCCTGGCCCAGCCCCAGCTGCAGCTGCGCGGAGCCACCGCCACCCTGGAGCGCCAGCGCAGCCTGCGCCGCTGCCGGCATCTGCTCGATGCCTGGAGCAGCCAGCGCCTGCAGACCCTGGAGCAGTGCATCGCCACGCTGCTGGAGCCGGAAGCGGCCCAGCGCCCCGATGCCGGCGATGACATGGAGCAGCGCATCGAGGCCCTGTTCGCCCACCTCAACGGCGATGCCCTGCGTTTTCAGGAGCTGTACTACAGCGAGCGCCGCTACCTCCAGCAGCTCGACGGCCACCGCCGCGCCGGCCTGGCGGAGGTGGTGGCGACCGATCGTGCCTCGTCCCAACCCGCGTAGGGTTTGCGTGGTTCCAGGCGGCACGGCAGATGGCCTTCTTCGAGGTGCTCTGGCACGGGGAGGCCATCGGTGATGGCGGTGATCTCGATGAGGCCCTGCAGGCCTACGGGTTGGTGAAACCCGAGGACGGCGACTGGGGCACCGCCTGCGCCCGCCCCGGTGCTGATCCCTGCATCCGCCGCTACGCCTCCTTCGAGGCCTTTCTCGACAACGCCGATGAGCTGGAGTCGATTGTGGTGACGGTGGCGATGATCAATGAGGCCCTGGAGGGACTCTCCTGAGCTGGGATTACTCTTGTTGACTGATCATGTCGAGAATGGTCACGTCATCACTACCAGGCTCTCCGCCGATACCCCAGCCCACCAGGAAGAAGGACGCCAAGTGCGCTGCGCAGATACGGTAAGAAGTAAGAACCAAAAGCGCGACTTTTGGATGGAGTCGCAGGCTTCGGACTGGCGGATGTTTTACGCGGGCGCGGAGAATTCCTCAGGCGTGAATATCTCAGTGGCGATGACTCCAGCAACTGTGAATTAGGTTGACCGCTGCGGTTAAGCTGTTGACTGGCAAGGCGTCGTGGAAATCTCATTGTCGTCGATAGTCCGAAAGTGCGCGGAAGTACAACAGTCTAAAGCTACTGGCAAATTCATCATCAGCCCTTCCAGTTCTCATGCTGGAATCGGATCCATATCGGCAGCTCTCGATGACGCTCCAGCTTTAGCTCGGATCTCAGATTATTCTGAAGGTCGTCCAACAAAGGCCCCACCTCATCTTGAGTGATCCTTTTCAGCAATTGCAGCTGCTTCCTTGCTCCATATAATTGGAGCTCCGATAGGGCAGATTCTGCATTTGTGGCAACCTCCACAGGTCTTGTGGAAATTTTGGGATATGCATGGAGATCCAACAAGGCTCCGAAGGCACGAATGAGGTGCTCTAATCGGAGGTGTCGGCGCTTGATTGCCCGATCTCTTTCTGACGACAGCAAATGCGTAACGAACCAGCCAAACAGGCCGAAGGTGGTAGTAACGATCAAAGGAACACGAAGATCAGGATTGAGATTTATTATCCATGTCCGCTGATGGGTTTGTGAATGGTAGTTGCACTGATAACAATTGGACCAAGGCCAATGAATGTAGCCCTAAACGCTTCCGGTAACAGACAGAATAAAGGTTCTCAGGCGGTCCATAAGCAGGTCGCAAATCTCTAGACATGCCATGACTACATCGTATCGAATCAGCTCATCCTGTTAGCGTCAAGGTTGCGTAGCTTTTTCCGAATCATCACAATGATCGTCGATCGCCTTTGGTGAATCCTGTCACGGGGGCGCACCCACTTCAGCCGAGGTTATTGGTCTGCTCCCTGCATTCACTCCACCAGCTGTAGGGGAAGGGCCCACGGCTGTGCAGCCAGGGGCGCAGCAGGTCCAGTTGGGCCTGCACGTCTTGGAGTTTCCGCAGGTTTTCGAGCAAGGGCTGGTCGATCCATCTGGGCACTTTTGTCAGCGGCTGTTCCTTCTCTTCCTTCAGCCATTCCGCGTGCGCTTTTAGCTGGCGGCACACCTCCCGGCGCAGCGCGAATGGCAGATCCAGCAGTGCCTGCTGGCAACTGGTGTCGATCACCACGCCCTGGGAGCTGACCGGATCCGCCGTTTGCTGGCTCGTGAGTGTCCGGGCCAGCCCGTTCACCCACGACTGGCTCTGATCCAAGCAGCTGTAGTAGTACTCCAGCAGGTTGAACACCGTGGTGATGTAACCGGCCAGGGTGGTGATTGCTGCCGCCGGGCACATCCCTGCGTTCTGGCCGTTGCCGCCCCCGGCCTTGCCATCATGCCCCAGCCTCAGATCCAGCAAAGGCCTGCCCTTGAGCTGCTCCGCTTCGGGCCTGCGGCTGAACCACGCCCCGGGCGTCTCGACCCGTCCATCCACAATCCTGTTCGGGGTGTAGTAGCGGTAGCCCTCGATCCAGAGCGTGGTGGGCAGGTTGGTGGCCATCTCGCAGATCAGCGGGATCCAGGAGTAGTGCGTCGGCACCGGCTCAGGTGTGATCCGGCAGTTCTCCAGTACCGAGCCCTCGCAGATCTCCGGGGCCCGCAGCGCTCCCTCGAGAAGCATGCAGGTGTGTGTAAGGAGCTCGTGCACCTGGCTGCTGCTCATCTGGCTCCTAGGTGGTTCGCTGCGGCCAGGTCCAACCCGCAGGGCCTCCCAGAGCTGGCCCCACAGCTGGGCAGCCTGGAACAGATTCAGGTGCTCGATCAGCTTGTCCAGCTCCTGGTCGCCACGGTCACGCCTGCGGCTGCTGTCGCCATCATGGGCCGTGCCTGCTTTCCAGATCGCCAGCAGGCAGGGATGCGCTCCCGGCATCGAGGGATCCCTCTCGTCACCACAGCCCTCGCATGTCTCTTGCTGCTGCAGGATCAGGCCGGCAGCCAGATGGGCGTGGCGCACCTTCCGCATCACCGATGTCTCCCGATACACCTCCTCCTGCTCTTCGTTGAGCGCACTGAATTTCTGTACCGGCAGCGTGATCAGATCGGAGGCGTAGTCTGGGTCGGCTTCAACTCCCTGGGTGAGCTCGAAGATCATGTTGCGCACCAGGTGCGGCGTTGCCGTTGTGTCACCTCTTCGCTGCTCCTTGCGCTCGTCACGGTATTTGGTTTGCATGTAGCCGTAGGTGAGCGAGCGGGTGCGCTTCAGGTAGCCGCTGAACATCGGCACTGCCTGGCCGGCGCGCTGCACGCGCAGGTTGAAGTGCAGCGTTGCCAGCAGCTGCCAGAGATTCTGCAGCGGCGGCCAGCCGCCGATCAGCCAACCCAGCTTCAGGAGGTTGCTGAATCCCTTCATGTCTTGGCCTTGCCGCTGCTCCACAAAGACATCGGTGAAGCTGAGCACTTCCAGCGATTTTCGCAGCTGCACTTTCAGCTGCCCCTGTAGCCGGTTCGGCAGCACCAGCAGCAGCAGCCCCAGCAACAGCAGCAGAACCATCACGGTCCATTGCCGAAAAGTGATGGCGAGCCATGCCACGACTACGGCGATCAATCCATACACCAGCCAGTGCCACAGCCTGGGGGGTCGGTTGGTGGGCTCCTGCCTTGTCTGCGTGGCGTCGTAGAAGCTGAGCGAAGGCTGGATGTTGTCCACATCCGTGGCGATCACCACGAAACATGACGCCTGCGGCGCGACCGATGCGCGCGACCCGGATGCCTGGCGCTCCTTGTTGAGCAGTTCGCGGATGTCTTCCACGCCGGCCAGGCCCAGATTGTCGTAGAGCCCGCCATCGAGCAGTCCCACGGCAGTCTTCCGCTCGCATACTTCCGACCCTGAAAAGGCCGCGTTTGCCTTCGCCCCCTCCTGGCCCGGGGGGAAGAAGTCGCAGGGAAACACCATCGGCTCCAGGCCAAGCGGGAACGCGTGCGAGGCCGCGACACAGTCAGCCAACCGCAGCTGCTTGCTGTAGCGGTACAACTCACGCGTTGGGTTGCGGTACGGCCCCGGCGTGAGAATCCAGCGACCCACCACAACGGCCACTTCGTTGGCACCGCTGTCTACACCGACGGCACGATGCTTCTGCAGGCCGAAGCGAAACAGATTCAGGCTGCTGATGTCGGCCGCGTTGAAGAACGCATAGTCGGGCGAGCACTGCTCGTTGTTGAGCAGGGCCCGGATCCGGTCGCTGCCCAGTAGCGCCGGCTCGCCCAGCAGCTGGCTGAACAGCCGATCGTTGGCATCGGCGGCCGCCTTGATCAGCTTCCTGTCCTGGAGCAGCCAGGACAGGTGCACGAATCCCTGCGCCATCTCCTCGGTGGAGAGATAGTGCAGGAAGGGTGTGTAAAAGCCCTCGTAGAACCAGCTATCTTCATCGCCGCTGCCCCCGTGGATCTCCGACGCCGCACCAGCTTTGGCGCAGAGATAGGCCCCAAGGGCGATGCTGCCGCCCGACACCCCCGAGAGCACCGCTGTCTTGCCCAGCAACCCCAGATCCTTCAGCAGGGCCAGCGTTCCCAGAGAAAATAGCGCCGCCCGGTAGCCCCCGCCTGAAAAGGACAGACCCAGATAGCGCCCGCCTGGGCGGCTCTGGCTCCCAGCTGCTGACATGACCCTGCTGCGGTTTGAACGGCAGGCCGTTGCTGATGGCAGGGCCGCCGGCTCCCTCTCTAATCAGGGCTGCCAGATCAGGCCAGGGCGCCAACCTCCGCTCGTTACAAACTGTCTTCAGGGCTATCTTGATGCCTCGCATTTTCTGTCTTCGCGCTGTAGGTGTTGACGGGCTTTGGATGGCTGGGTTGTTTTCATCCGCACGGCACAGTTGCCCATCAGTTGCCCATCGGTTGCCCATCCGCCCCGCTCAGTGCAGCGCCAGCACTGTGGGCAGATCGGCCAGGCGTGTGGTGGCGGCCCGTGACAGCTGGCCGCGCCGCATCGCCCAGGGTCTGTGCAGGCCGCAGGCGGCCCACTGCACCGTGCCGCTGCCGTAGCGGCGGTTGAGGCCATCCACCACCGCCATCAGGGCCCGGCGGCGGCGCTCCTGCTCCGGGCTCTGGGGCACCAGCAGGTGGTGCTGCAGCAGCGTCTCCGGCTGCAGCTGCTGCAGCACCACGCCGGCTTTCTGCAGGGGCTTGTGGGGGTTGAACAGGCGCTCGGCCAGGGGCAGGGCCGCCGCCAGCAGCGCGGCGCTGTCGTGGCTGGCCAGGGGCAGGGTGATGGTGGCGGCGTTGGCATAGAAGCTGGTGCCGTTGAACGGACTGCTGCGCACGAACACGGTGAGGGCACCGGCCCGCTGGCGCTGCCGCCGCAGCTTCTCGGCGGCCCGGCAGGTGTAGGTGGCCACGGCCTCGCGCAGCTGAGGCAGGTTGTCGATCGGCCGGGAGAAGCTGCGGCTCACGCAGGTTTCGCGCTTGGCCGCCGGCAGGCGCTCCAGCGGCAGGCAGGCGATGCCGCGCAGTTCCTGCTGCAGCCGCACCCCCACCACGCCGCAGCGGTGGCGCAGCTCGCCGCTGGGCAGGTCGCGCAGGGCCCGGGCGTTGGCAACGCCGCGCAGCCGGCACCAGCGGGCCAGCCGCCGGCCGATGCCCCACACGTCCTCGATCGGCACCGCCTCCAGCCAGGGGTCGGGGTCGGCCACCGCCCCCAGATCGAACACCCCCTCACCCGCGCCCCGGCCCATCCCCTTGCCGGCGGCCTTGGCCAGCCGGTTGGCCAGCTTGGCCTGCACCTTGGTGGCGGCGATGCCCACGGCCACCGGCAGGCCCAGCCGCCGTTGCACATCGCGGCGCAGGCGCCGGCCCCAGTCGGTGAGATCGCCGCTGCCATCGCTTGCCGGGCCGGGACGGTGCAGCAGGCCGAAGGCCTCATCGATCGAATAGATCTCCAGCTCCTCCACCCACTCCTCCAGCACGCTCATCAGCCGCTGGCTCATGTCCGCGTAGAGGGCGTAGTTGGAGCTGCGCACCAGCACGCCCCGCCGCTCCAACGCATCCTTCACCTGGAACCAGGGCTGGCCCATGCGGATGCCCAGCGCCCGGGCCGCGGCGCTGCGCGAGACGATGCAGCCGTCGTTGTTGGAGAGCACCACTAGGGGCCGGTCGATCAGGGCCGGATCCATCAGGGCCTCGCAGGAGGCATAGAAGTTGTTGCCGTCGATCAGCACGGTGGCTTCCCGACCGCTGGCCAGGCGCGCCATGGCTCAGGAGTTGTGGTTCAGGAGTTGTGGCTCAGAGGCTGTGGATGGCGTGGATGGCCACACCCCAGATGCGGCTGTCGTCGCCGTCGCCCAGCTCCAGCGGCGGGTAGGCGGGATGGGCGGCCTCCAGGCGCCAGCGGCCGCGGTGGCGGTGCAGGTGCTTGAGGGTGAAGGCCCCCTCGATCACGGCCACCACCACCAGGCCCGCCCGCGGTTCGATCGCCCGGTCCACCACCAGCAGGTCACCGTCGAGGATGCCGGCATCGCGCATCGAGTCGCCGCTCACCCGCAGGAAGAAGGTGCTGCTGGGATGGCGGATCAGCACCTCATTGAGGTCGATGCGGCCCTCCACGTAGTCGTCGGCGGGGCTGGGGAAGCCGGCCGCCACCGTGGCGCCGGCCAGGGGCAGGGGCCACCGCCGTAGCCGCTCCGCCGCCGTCAGGCCGCCCAGCAGGGTGAGCTGGGGGTCGCTGGGGCGGCGGGACAGGCCGGCGAAGGGCTCAGCGGACGGCTCAGGGGATGGGTCGGGCATGACGGCGTGCATGACGGTGGACGCCCTGCAAAGAGTACAAACGTACTGCTTTTGTGGGGTGCCTACGATCGACTCCGGCACAGGTGCTGGAGCGGATGGGGGCAGATACGGCCTGGACGGCCGCCTCGGGCCTGGTGTTGGTGCTGTTCCTGGTGCTGCACCTGGCCGGGGTGGCCCTGGCGCCCCTGGATCCCGCCACCTTCGAGGCCTATGCGGCCGGGCTGCACGGGGCCGTGTGGCTGCCGGTCGCCGAGCTGGCGCTGCTGGCGGTGGGCCTGGCCCATGCCGGCTTCAGCCTGCGCAAGCGGATCGCCAACCGCCGCGCCGGCAACCGGGCGCAGCTGGTGAGCCGGCGGGGGGAGCCACTCGCGGCCCTGGCGGCCCGCGGCCAGGCGGCTGGCGGCGTGGTGTTGCTCGGATTCCTGGCCGTGCACCTGCGGCAGCTGCGCTGGCCCCGGCCCGCCGCCGGTGGCGAGCTGGAGGCCCTGCAGGCGGTGCTGGCCCGGCCGGCGAGTGTGGTGTTGTACGTGGCGGCGGCGCTGGCGCTGGCGCTGCATCTCTTCCATGGAGGTGAGGCGGCCCACCGCAGCCTGGGGCTGCTGACGCCGGCCAACGGCCGTTCCATCCGCGCCGGCGTCCGCCTGCTGGCGGTGCTGGTGGGGGGCGGCTTTGTGGCGGTGACGCTGGCCCTGGGGCTGCCGCTGCTGCCGGCCCCCGGCGGGGTGTCATGAGCGCCCTGCCCGATCCGCGCCTGCCGGCCGGGCCGATCGCCGACGCCTGGCGCCGCACCCGCGAACAGCTGCCGCTGATCAGCCCGCTGCGCAAGCGCCAGCTGCGGGTGCTGGTGGTGGGCACCGGCCTGGCCGGGGCCTCAGCCGCCGCCACCCTGGCCGAGCAGGGCTACCGGGTCACGGTGCTGACCTATCACGACAGTCCGCGCCGGGCCCACTCGGTGGCGGCCCAGGGGGGCATCAACGCCGCCCGGCCGGTGGCCGTGGACGGCGACAGCGTCAGCCGTCTGTTCGCCGACACCCTGCGGGGCGGTGACTTCCGCGCCCGTGAGGCGGGCTGCATGCGCCTGGCCGAACTCAGCAGCGGAATCATTGATCAATGTGTGGCCCAGGGGGTGCCCTTCGCCCGCGAGTACGGCGGCACCCTGGCCACCCGCAGCTTCGGCGGCGCCCTGGTGAGCCGCACCTTCTACGCCCGCGGCCAGACCGGCCAGCAGCTGCTCTATGGCGCCACCGCGGCCCTGCTGCGCCAGGTGGCGGCGGGCCGCATCACGCTGCTGCCCCGCCGCGACGTGCTTGAGCTGATCACCGTGGACGGGGTGGCCCGCGGGGTGGTGGCCCGCCACCTGCTCACGGGCGCGCTGGAGGTGCACAGCGCCCAGGCGGTGCTGCTGGCCACCGGTGGCTACAGCAATGTGTTCTTTCTCTCCACCAACGCCCTCAAGTCGAACGCCACGGCGATCTGGCGCGCCCACCGCCAGGGGGCCCTGTTCGCCAACCCCTGCTTCACCCAGATCCATCCCACCTGCATCCCCAGCGGTGATCCCGGCCAGAGCAAGCTCACGCTGATGAGTGAGAGCCTGCGCAACGACGGCCGCATCTGGCTGCCAGCCCGCTCCGGAGACAACCGGCCGCCGCAGCAGATCCCCGAGGCCGAGCGCGACTACTTCCTCGAGCGGCTCTATCCCCGCTACGGCAACATGGCGCCCCGTGACCTGGCCTCCCGCCGGGCCCGCGAGCTCTGCAACGCCGGCCACGGCGTGGGTCCGGGCGGCCGCTCGGTGTACCTCGACCTGCGCGATGCCATTGCCGAGCAGGGCCGGGCGGTGATCGAGCAGCGCTACGGCAACCTGCTGGAGATGTACGCGCGCATCAGCGGCGACGACCCCTACGCCGCTCCCCTGCGCATCTACCCGGCACCGCACTACACGATGGGGGGGTTGTGGGTCGACTACCAGCTGATGAGTTCTGTGCCGGGCCTGTTCGTGCTCGGGGAGGCCAACTTCTCCGAACACGGCGCCAACCGGCTCGGGGCCAGTGCGCTGATGCAGGGCCTGGCGGATGGCTACTTCATCGCTCCGGCGGCGGTCACGGCCTGGCTGGCGGGCCACCCCACCGCGGCCGTCGGGGCCGACCACCCGGCCTGCCGCCAGGCCCTCGATCAGGCTCGTGGCCGGATCACGGCGTTGCTGGCGGTGAACGGCTCCCGGCCGGTGGATGCCTTCCACCGGGAGCTGGGGGAGCTGATGATCGAGCACTGCGGCATCAGCCGCACGGCCGAGGGTCTGCGGGCCGGCCTGGCGGCGGTGGCTGCCCTGGAGCGGCGCTTCAGCGCCGAGGTGCGGGTGCCGGGCACGGCCGCGGGCCCCAACCCGGAACTGGAGAAGGCCCTGCGCGTAGCCGATTTCCTGGGCCTGGCCCAGCTGATGCTGCGCGATGCCCTGGCCCGGGAGGAATCCTGCGGGGCCCACTTCCGTGAAGAGCACCAGTGCGCCGACGGTGAGGCCCGCCGCGATGACGCCCGCTTCGCCCACATCGCCGCCTGGGAGTATCGGGGCGACGGCGCCGAGCCCCGGCGCCACGCCGAGCCGCTCCGCTTCACGGCCCTGCAACCCAGCGCCCGCAGCTACCGATGACCCCCGGATCCGGCCGCATTTCCCTCACCCTGCGCATCTGGCGCCAGGAGAACCCCGGCGCGCCAGGGGCCTTCCAGCGCTACCGGCTGGAGGCGGTGAGCACCGACCTGTCGCTGCTGGAGGCCCTCGATCAGCTCAACGAAGGCCTGATCAGCGCCGGCGAGCGCCCCGTGACCTTCGAGCACGACTGCCGGGAGGGCATCTGCGGCAGCTGCGGCTTTCTGGTGAACGGCCAGGCCCACGGGCCCCAGGCCGCCACCAGCGTCTGCCAGCTGTATCTGCGCCAGTTCGGCGATGGCGCCACCCTCAGCCTCGAACCCTGGCGCGCCCGCGCGTTTCCGCCCATCCAGGACCTGGCGGTGGAGCGCTCCAGCCTCGATCGTCTGCTGGCGGCGGGGGGCTACTGCTCGGTGAACACCGGCCAGGCGCCGGATGCCAACGCCCTGCTGGTGGGCCAGGAGCAGGCCGCCAGCGCCTTCCAGACAGCCACCTGCATCGGCTGCGGCGCCTGCGTGGCCAGCTGCCGCAACGCCTCCGCCAGCCTGTTCGTGGCCGCCAAGCTGGCCCACCTGGCCCAGCTGCCCCAGGGCCAGCCGGAGCGCCGCCGCCGCGCCCGGGCCATGCAGGAGCAGATGGCGGCCGAGGGCTTCGGCAGCTGCAGCAGCAATCTGGAGTGCGAGGCGGTGTGCCCCAAGCAGATCTCCGCCGACTGGATCAGCTGGATGCGGCGCGAGGGACGCTGATCCGCCGCTGAGCTCAGGCGAGCACGCTGGCTTCGATGCCCTTCAGCCAGGTACTGGCCATGGCGTTGTAGCCCGCTGCGCTGGGGTGGATGCCGTCACTCAGCCGGCTGCCGATGGCCCTGAACTGGTCCACCACCACATCGAGCTCCAGGTTGTCGCCCCTGGCGCTGCGGTTGATCTGGCGCAGCAGGCCCTCGAGCCGCGCGCGGTTGGAGGCGGCCAGTTTGTTCTGCTGTTCGCCGCGGGCGTCATTGCCGCGATCACCGGAGGTCACGGCGCCGTAGCGGCGGGCCACCACCTGATTGAGGAAATCGTTGGTGCCGATCATCAGCAGCAGCACATTGCGATCGCTGCCCTTGCCGGAGAAGTAGGTGCGGGAGATCGCCCGGCCCACGTCCTGATTGATGCCGTTGCGGAAGGGACGCCGCTGCTCGGAGCCCTGGCGCAGGGCCGCATAGGCCTCGCCGGTGATCGGATCGCGTTCACCGGCGATCAACCAGCCGCAGCGTCCCCAGTGGCGCAGCGATGAGCCGAAGGCGCCCACGAAATTGGCCTGATAGGAGCGGGCGCTGAGTTGATTGCGCAGGGGGCCGCGGGAGCCGGACTGGGCCTCGGCCGCGAAGCCGAAGGTGATCGAATCCCCCATCGGCATGATCTTGAGGCGGCCGCGGTCGGTGATGGCGAACCGGCCACGGGCCAGGGTGTTGCTGCTGCCGCGGTCCGCCGACAGTTCGAAGCGGGCCGTCTCGCGGCCTTCCTGGCGGTAATCGGCCTGGGGCTGAAGCTGCAGCTGGCCACCTCCACGGCGGTCCAGGCGCACGGTGCCCTTCACACCGCTGCCGCTGAAGTCGTTGCCGCGAACGCCCTGGCCGCTGATCCTCCAGTGCAGC
Source organism: Cyanobium sp. PLM2.Bin73 (assembly GCA_007694915.1). Lineage (GTDB taxonomy): Bacteria > Cyanobacteriota > Cyanobacteriia > PCC-6307 > Cyanobiaceae > NIES-981. The sequence continues at coordinate 48,052 of REEV01000039.1, forward strand.
CGTTCACCACCCAGCTGCCGGGGTGCGCGGATACGGATCGTCAGCCTTCCACCTTCCGGGACGACGGAGCGGGAGAACTTGACCCGGGGGCTCACGCTGGCCGGCCGACTGCCTTGGACCGGAGCGTAGGCCGCCATCGAAGTGCTGCAGGAAGCAGGCCAGGGCCATCGGGCCGCAGCGGCGCTGCCAGCCGATGGCGTGGCCGTAGTGGCGCCAGCAGCTGATCCGGGCCCTGTGGCCCTGCAGCTGGATCAGGTGGCGGTAGCGGGCCTGGCCGGCGGCGGCGGCGGCCCCTGCCGCCGGCAGGTTGGGCAGGGGGGCGAACACCGCGCTGATCTCCGCGAAGCGCAGCGGTGGTGCACCGCTGGCGCGCAATGGTGCCGCCAGCAGCGCGGCGATCCGCTCAGGTTCACCGCCTGCGGCCAGCCACCAGTGGCGCTGGCGGCGCAGCCCGCGATCGAGCAGGGAAATCAGGGCGGCAGAGGGGGCCGGACGGGCAGCGCGATCGCGGGCGGGACGAAAGCACGACACGGGTGGAACAGCACTGGCCGCAAACCAGTGCCACCACCGTGACCCCCATCAGCGTCACGCGCGCTGCCGCCGCCTGGCTCAGCTCACGGTGGCCATGTGGCGAATCAGATCAACGCACTTGCAGCTGTAGCCCCACTCGTTGTCGTACCAGGCCACCACCTTCACAAACGTGTCGGTGAGGGCGATGCCGGCGCCGGCGTCGAACACCGAGGTGCAGCTCTCGCCCACGAAATCGGTGGACACCACCGCGTCCTCCGTGTAGCCGAGGATGCCGGCCATCGGGCCCTCGCTGGCGGCCTTCATCGCCGCCTTGATGCCCTCATAGCTGGTGGGCTTGGCGAGATTCACGGTGAGGTCCACCACCGACACATTCGGGGTGGGCACCCGGAAGGCCATGCCGGTGAGCTTGCCGTTGAGCTCCGGGATCACCTTGCCCACCGCCCTGGCCGCACCGGTGCTGCTGGGGATGATGTTCTGGCCGGCACCGCGGCCGCCCCGCCAGTCCTTGGCCGAGGGGCCATCCACCGTTTTCTGGGTGGCGGTCATGGCATGCACGGTGGTCATCAGGCCGTCGACGATGCCGAAGTTGTCGTGCAGCACCTTGGCCACCGGCGCCAGGCAGTTGGTGGTGCAGCTGGCGTTCGACACGATCGCCTGGCCCGCGTAGGTGGTGTGGTTCACCCCCATCACGAACATCGGGGTGGCGTCCTTGGAGGGGGCGCTCATCACCACGCGCCGGGCGCCGGCCTGCAGGTGGGCGCCGGCGCTCTCGGCGGTGAGGAAAAAGCCCGTGCACTCGAGCACGTACTCAGCGCCCACCGCCGCCCAGTCGAGCCTGGCCGGGTCGCGCTCGCTGGTGATGCGGATCGGCCGGCCGTCCACCACCAGCTGGCCGTTCTCCACGGCCACGTCGCCGGAAAAGCGGCCGTGGGTGGAGTCGTAGCGCAGCATGTAGGCCAGGTAATCCACGTCGATCAGGTCGTTGATCGCCACCACCTCCACCTCCGCCACCGCACAGGCGCGGCGGAAGGCGAGACGCCCGATGCGGCCGAAGCCGTTGATGCCGATGCGGATGGCCATGGTGCCGCTGAGAGATCACGCTGCCCTGAGGCTACGGATCGGACCGACGACCGCCAGGGCTCCGAGCGCGGCTCATCAGATTTTGTTGTGTTTCAGGGGCCGCACCAAGCTTTCGGGTTCGGGACCTGTCGGGACCTGTGCTTGTTGTGCGCAGGAGTCGGCACAGCCATCAGCTGGTGTGCCTCAGCACTGTGGGAAGCGGGGTGCTTGAGGCAGAAATGATCCACTACGGTTGGTTGGCTTCTGTTGATCATCCGAAACAGCGTGTGCTGAACGATATGCTTGACTACGGCACATGAGTACCGCAGAAAGATTCAGCAGATTAAACCACCAGATCTTCGCTTCCTGCTCCGGCTTCGAATGAAGTATCCTCAGTGAGTAGCGTGTATCCATCGATGGAAGGAAGTGCGTTCTGATCGAGTGCAAGACAGCACTGGTGCGGAATTGCCGGCATACCAGCAATCACCCGTTTACTCCGGCGAGCGTCAACAGGGCCTTCGCTGCCATCGTGCGATCTGGGTGGTCCCTCAAGCTCCTCTGCCAGCATTCATCAGTCAATTGATCAGTCAGTTTACAAGTGAATAGTTTCATACCAGTAAGTGAAACACCCTCAAAATGTTGGAAAAGATTCTGCGACGAGCTGGGTGACGGAAGCCGGTGTCGACCCTGAATGGCGCTACGATGTAGCATTGTTTTTGGGAGCATTCATTGTGCTTTGAGAGCTGAGGCCAGCCCAGAGCTGACCATGTCCTACGAACGGTCCTAGAAACGAATGGTTTACGCGCAGTTCCCATGCAGTGGCAATCCTGCCCAACCGAACGACTCCCTTGGATCACCCTGCGTGAACTGCTTCTGCAGGTGTTGTTCTCCCCACCACTGCTGCTGCCTCTGGTAGCCCTGGGTGCGGTGGTCCTGGCCCGCCAGTTCAAGCTCCCCCGCGCCGGTCAGATTGGTGTGGGTGTGCTGGCTCCTGCGCTCGTCAGCCTGCTCTACACACCAATGACGACTGCTCTTCTCACAGCCTGGCTGGAACATCAGCAACCGGAGGCGAAGCCTCTGCCGAACATGGGAGAAGCAGTGGTTGTGCTTGTGGGGCGTGGACCGGGCATTGCCGAGGCCACCACGCAGGCTGCAGCTCAGCGACTGCGTAGCGGTGAGGCCTTAGCGGTCTACGTGTCAGGCGATCGGCGAGCCACCGCAGAGCGCATCGAGCGGCTGGGGATTGCTCCAAACCGCATTGCCGGCGATTCCTGCGCCCGCACAACGTGGGAAAACGCCACTCTTACTGCCAGCTGGCTGAATAAACACCACCCCGGCGCCCCGGTTTTGCTCATCACCGACCCCTGGCAGCTGCCTCGCGCCAGCCGCGCCTTTCAGCGCCAGGGCCTGCAAGTGCTGCCAGTTTCCGCAGCACCGAAAATGAATCCGGCCCAGCAGAACCGTCTGGCCGTGAGGGAAACTGCCGGCAC
>REEV01000031.1 GCA_007694915.1 Cyanobium sp. PLM2.Bin73
CAGGCGCGCACGAAGGCGATCTTGTGCTGCAGCCGCTGCCATTTCTGCTCCACCGGAGCTCTAGCGCTGGGCAGCAGGCAACGCTGACTCAACCAGTTGTCCACAAAGCCGGCCAGGCCCGCCACAGTCAGGGCCCGGGGATCGACGCGGAGGCCGTGCTCCGTCAGGGCCGCGCCGTAGAGCGCCACCACCTCATCCAGGCGGGCCAGGTCCAGCTGCAACTGGCAGATGTAGTGAAAATGCCAGCGCAGGTCGTGGCCCAGGGGGGCCAGCTGGGCGCGGCCCATGTCCATCAGCACGGCCTGCCGCTGCTCACCGCGGCCGATGAACCCGGCGTTCTCGCGGTTGAAATCGTTCATCGCCAGGGCCAGCTGGCCATTGCCATCTGTGCCGCTGCCGGCCAGCCCCAGCGCTTCGAGCTGCCCCTGCACCCGCGCCCAGCAGCTGAGGATGGCGCGGTACAGCGCCTCCACCTCCTCCCTGGGCTGGCTGCTGAAGGCCTTGTGCAGCTTGCGGTGGTTGAGATCGGGCGCAAAGCGCGCCACCGAGAAACACCCCTGCAACGCCGGGGTGGCCGGATGGGCGGCATTGAAGGCCGCCAGCCCCCGCAGCAGGCTCCAGCCCGGCGTGTTGAGAAAGGCCGGGAGCCTCAGGGTCTCCACTGAATAAAAGGGAAACAGATAGGTGGTGGACTGCTCGGTCTGGGTGATCAGCAGCGGTGTGGGGATCAGATAGTGCGCGTCCTCGCGGTGCACCAGGCCCCCCAGCAGGGCGGAGTAGAAACGCAGTTCGCGGTCCTGGCCGGGCTTGACCGCCTTGAGGAAGTAGCGCTGCCCGCCGGCTTTGATCACTTCGGTGTAGAGGTTCGACGATCCCCCCTGCCCCGGCCGGCGCCGCCTGGCGGTGAGCAGGGCGCAGCGCTGGCGCAGCTGTTCGGTGGCGGCCTCCACCGCCGCGCCGCTGCCCTCGCTCCCGCCCCACAGCCGGCGCACGGCGCTGCCCAGCCCAGCCGTCATGGCGCGCCGCCGCTGATCAGCGCCAAGGGCAGGCGGCGGAATTCAATCGCGTCGTGGCGGTTGTCACCGCGCCCCCCCAGCTCCTGGCGGTTGCGCCGCTTCTCCTCGCCCCGCGCCTTGCGGGCGTCGGCCCCCGATTCGAACAGCAGGCCCACGCTGCCGTCGTCGAAGCGGGCCAGATCGCTGTAGCCCGTGAACACGCCCGGGCCGTTGGCGTAGCCATAGCCGCGCTGCCAGCTGCGGCCGTCGTCCCGGCTGATCTGGATGCGGCCGTTGGTGCGCAGGCGCAGGTCCACCGGGTTGGAGAACAGCAGGGTGGTGAGGCCATCGGGGTTGAAGCCATAGCTCAGCAGACTGGCCTGGCAGCCGTTCTCGGGCTCGATCAGGGTGGGGTCGGGGCCGCTGCTGGCCATGGTCAGGCCGCCATCGTGGCTGAGGCTCACCACCCGCTGTCCCCCCTTGCTGCGGCTGTTGAGCATCAGGCTGCCGTTGGCCAGCTCGGCCACCGTGCACTCACCGCTGGGGCTGAGGGTGGCCACCGCGCCCACCCGCCAGCTGGCGCCGCCGTCGTCGGAGAGCAGCAGGTGGGAGGCGCTGCCCCGGCCCCGCTCGCCGTGGCGGGCCGGCACCACGATCCGCCCGGCGCCCGGCTCCCGTTGCTTCACGATGCCGTGCCCAGGCCCGATGCCATACCAGCGCTTCCAGCCCGGCAGCCGCACCTGGTCGGTGATGTCCCGCGACGGGGCCCAGCTGCGGCCGTCGTCGTCGGAGCTCGTGAGGCGCACGTAGCGGCGGCCGCGGTCATCCTTGCGCCGCACCGATTCATTCCAGAGCCACAGCAGCAGGATGCGGCCGCTGGCCAGCCCCACCGGCACGGGGATCTTGCAGGGGTGGGGGCCGTCGTTGGCGATCACCTGCACCGGGCCCCAGCTGCGGCCGCCATCGCTGGAGCGGCGCAGGATCACATCGATGTTGCCCTCGTCCTTGCAGTTGTCCACCCGGCCGCCGCAGAAGGCCAGCACGGTTCCCTGCCGGGAGATCGCCAGGGCCGGGGTGCGGTAGCAGGTGTAGCCGTCCTCGCCGGCCACGAACGGCTGGCTGATCGCCAGCTCGCCGCCGGCCTCTCCACCGCCGCCCGCCTGAGACGCTTCGGCCTGGACGCCGCCACGGCGCTCCAGGCCTGCCTGGGCCAGGGCCAGGGAGCCGGCGGCGGCCGGCAGGCCGAGCAGGAACTGACGGCGGCTGAACCTGACCACGCGCGCCTTCCCTCCGGGTGTCAGGGGAGCCACAGTAGGCAGATCGCTGTTCTGCGCCCGCCGCCCCGCCTGTTCGCCGCCCAAAGGCCCGTCTAGGTTGCCCCATGCCTTCCCCATCCAGGTCCAGCTTGACCACTCCGGCCACCGTCATCGAAGTGAGACGGGCGAGCAAGCGTCTCCCCGCTGGGGTGAACGAGGTGAAGAAGGCCTTCACCGACCTCTCCCTGTCGGTCAACCACGGCCATCGTCTGGGGCTGTTCAGTGTCAACAGCTACGAGGCCCAGACCCTGCTTGAGTGCCTCGCCGGGGTGGAGAAGCCCGACAAGGGGGAAGTGCTGCACCATGGATCTGTGTCCTGGCCGGTGGGTACCAACCAGGCCTTCCACGGCATGCTCTCCGGCTATGCCAATGCCCGCTTCGCCGCTGAGGTGTACAGCCAGCCGGGCCGTATCCAGGCCGACCTGCAGCTGATTCAGGAGCTCACTGGGGCCGACGACGCCACCTTCCACGAGCCCATAGGTGCCTGGCCGAGCCAGATGAAAAAGGCCCTGGAGCTGGCGGTGTCCCTGGCCTTTCAATTTGATGTGCTAGCAGTAGGAAAGATGAACAGCTGGGTTTATAAAGACATTGATCCATGCGGTGTTCGTATTCGTCGCTTGTTGGAACAGCGTATTGAGGGCCGCACCCTGGTGATGGCAGCTTCTGGGCAGAACAAGTTTGCCCTGGATTTCTGCGATGAAGGAATTGCCATCGTGGCAGGTGAGTTGCTCTATCGAGGAGATCCAGAGGTTTGTCTTGAGCTTGTAAAAGATGAAAATCGACGCCTGAAATACCATCGTCGTGAAGAATCCCAGGCTGAGATTGAGCGTCTGTTCGGCCAGGGCACCCTTGACGACGACAGTAGTGATTGCCAATTCTGACTTGCGACAGCCCTTGGCGGCCAGTCGGCGGAACCTGGTGATCCACGCGGGCACCCACAAAACCGCCACCTCCTACATCCAGAGCCGCCTGGCCGCCAACCAGTCGCTGCTGGCCCGACGAGGAATCACCTACCGCTACCAGGCGGCCAGTGGGCTCAAGTTCAAACCCCTTGTCCACGCGCTGGTGCGCGGGGAGTGGGGCCCTTGGCGCCAATCCCTGGCCGCCCTGCCGGCCGGAGCAGCCACGGTGCTGATGAGCGCCGAGCAGTTCACCAAGCCCCTGGTCCGGCCCGACCGCCATGAGCCCCTGCTGGAGCTGCTGGCCGAGGCCGGCTTCCGCCTCCGGGTGGTGGTGTTTCTGCGCGATCAGCCCGATTACATCAACGCCCGCTTTGTGCACTCCACCCGCCGGCTCTACCACCACCAGAGCTTCGAGGCCTACGTGGCCGAGCAGCTGGGGCCGGAGCGTCGCCCCATCTATGACTACGCCCATCTGTTCACGCCCCTGCTCGATCGCGCCCAGCACAGCGGCGATCTCGACTGCCGCTTCCTGCCCTACGGCAGTGCCCTGGGGGACCCCTTCGAGCGGCTGATGGCCTCCCAGGGCTGGGAGCCGCCAGCCCAGGGCTGGCGGCCTGCCGATCCCCAGCGGGGCAACGTTCAGCCCGGCTGCGGCGGCGTGTGGCTGGCCCAGGCGATCGGTGAGCGTCTCACGCAGCTCGGTGTGAAGGCCACCGCCCTGCACACCGGCAGTGTGGTGCGCCGCATCGCTGAGCGGCAGGGCTGGACCGAGGACCGCTACTGCGGCTTCGATGCCGAATCGGCCGCCCGGGTGGTGGAGCATTTCGCCGCCGCCAACGACGCCTTTGCCCACCGGGTGTGGGGCTGCCCCTGGCGTGAGCGCGTGCCGGCGGTGACGATGCAGCGCCGCCAGTTCGAACCGCCAGCCGATCCGGCCGCCCGTTGGCAGCTGGATCGACTGGTGGAGCTGGCGATTGCCAGCCTGGCTCGTCAAAACCCACCGCTGGCCAGGGCCCTTGCTGTTGCAGGCCCAATACGATGATCCCCTGTTAATGAGCTGGATCATGCCGCGTCGGTCTCTGGGGCATGCGATCTCGCAGTTGCTGTTGCAGTTCCGCATCGTCTCGGCCGTGGCCCGGCGGGAGTTGCAGTTGCGCGCTGCCAAGGGATTGTTCGGGGTGGCGGGGGTGTTCCTTGAACCCCTCGCGTTGATCTGCACATTTCTGGCCCTGCGCATCCTCATTCGTGGTGCTGGTGAGGGCACCTACCTCAATCTCGTGCTCTGGCTGGCCCTGGGCTTCATTCCCTTCTTCATGTTCGCTGATGTGGCGATCAAGGCCATCGGTGGTGTGCAGAAAGGTGGGGATCTCTACTTCTACCGTCGCCTGAGGCCGCTCGATTCGCTGATGGGAACGTCCCTGCTCACGGTTCAGATCTTTGGCACTATGATGCTGGCGTTTGTGCTGGGGGTAAGCTTTTGGGAGTGGGAATTCGTTGTTGAAAACCCTGGCCGGCTTGTGTTTTTGTATCTGGGTATTGGTCTCATTGGTTTTGGCGTGGGCTTGACTACCCTGATTATTGGTCACCTGCTGCCCATCGTTGCCTGGGTCATCAAATCATTTCTGCGTCGCATCCTGCTCTGGACCTCCTGCATCTTCTTCCCGATCCGGCAGATTCCAGATGAATTCCGGCCGTTCATCCTCTGGAATCCGATCGCCCATGGCGTTGAGCTCTTGCGTCAGAGCTGCAACCCGGCCTACCCGGCTCCCGGAGTCAGTGCTGTCTATTTTTGGGGCTGGGTGGTTGGGTCGATCGGTTTTGGCCTCTTCATTTATGCCAATAGTGAAGAGCTGCTCTTCGCCAACGAACCGCTGCCCGGCCTTGATGATGGGGATGCAGACCTTTGAGCTGTGTGGCCAGCTGGCTCGAAAACGCTGGTAGGCTGGTGCTACGCGTTGAGCTGAGTTCCGCTTGGATCTGCAATCCCGCTATGCAGGTTCACCGCTCCGGGTCGCCACTGGCACCGTGGGCCGTGGCATGGCCCGGGTTCGAGGCTGGGCTCAGGCGCGCATCTCCGGCATGCAGGCTCCCCCTCGCCCGGGCAGCGAACTGGTGCCAGGTGCGTTTCCAGCGCCAGGTGCAGGGCAGGCCGGCTCCAGCGGCACTGGCGCAGAGCCCCCGTTCGAGGAGGTCAGACATCGCCGCCTGAGAGACCGACTCAGGGCCCCCCTGGAACCGGTGTTGCGCATTCCGGTTCCCTTGGTGCTGGCGTCGTTGGTGGTGCTGGGGTCTGGGTTCTACTTCTTCTCGATCGGGCGCAACCGTTACCAGGTGGAGTCGAGTTTCATCGTGCGCCTGCCCCAGGCCTCGCCGGCCGCTGGGGGCACCCTGCTGGGCAGCACCCTGGCCGGCCCGGTGATGCTGGGCTCCCTGGAGGACGGCCGCTTCCTGGCCGTGTACCTCACCTCACCGGAGGTGATGAGGCGAGTGTTTCTGCAGCTCAACCCCGAGGAAACCTGGGGCCGCACCGAGGCCGATCCCCTGGCCGGGCTCCCTAAGGGCGCCAGCTTCGACGACCAGCTGGCCTTCTTCCGCCGCCAGGTGTTCATTGCGCCCCAGGACCTCACCGGCGTGATCAACCTCATCACCGTGGGTCTGGCCCCCGCGCCCACCTACCGGCTCAATCAGCTGCTGCTCCAGGAAGCCGAGCAGTTTCTCAACCGAACCAACCAGGACATCAGCCTCAACCAGCAGCAATTTTTCGAGCAGGAGGTGGACCGCGCCCGCGACCGGCTCGATCAGGCCACCGCCGCCCTGAACACCTTCAAGAATCAGTACGGCGAGGTGGATCCGGCCCAGACCGCTTCGGCCACCAGTGGCTTCATCACCCAGCTGGAGAGCCGGCTGGTGGATCTCAAGGTGCAGGAGGCCAGCCTCAAGCGCCAGTTCCTCGACCACAGCACCCCGGAGGTGGCCTACGTCACTGATCAGGTGCGGGAGCTGGAACGCCAGATCCGCGAGGAACGCGACCTGCTGGTGAACCCGGAGGGCAAGGACCTAAACCGCATCGTGGCTGAGGGTTCGAAGCTCGATACCGAAGTGCTGCTGGCCACGGAGGCGCTGAAGTCGGCGATCACCTCCGCCGATGCCAACCGCCAGCGGGTGCAGCAGCAGCTCAAGTTCCTGGTGCGCCTGTCTGATCCCCAGCAGCCCACCGATCAGGCCAGCGACTGGCGCTGGAAGGGCTTCATGGCCACCCTCGGTGGCCTGGTGGTGGTGTGGGGCGTGGGCTCCTTCAGCCTCGGCATCATCAACCGCCGCTGAACGCGGACGGTGCTGCGGTGGCCTACGGCTGGCTGGATCGCCCCAGGCTGGAGCTCGAGGCCCAGGCCAGCGCTGCACAGCTCGCCAACCAGGAGCTCGATCCGATGCGCCTGCGCCGCTCCGAGCTGGAGCTGCTGGGCGAGCGCTACTGGCCGCGGCGCCACCACACCCTGCTGGAGGCCCGCGACCCGGGGCCGCAGGTGGCCTTCCTCACGGTGGCCAACCAGCGCTTCTTCCGCGGCCTGGAGGCGCTGCTGCTGAGCCTGCGGGCCGTCTACCCGCGCTTCAGCAGTCCCCTGCTGGTGGCCCACGACGGCAGCCTCGGCCCCTTCGCCCAGCGCCGCCTGCGCCAGATCGTTCCCCAGCTGGCCTTCGTGCAGCCCGACACCAGCTGGGCAAGCCGTCTGGCCCGGGATTCGGCGAACCGCGAGCGCATCGGCCTGCTTGGCTACCTCAACGGCCATGCCCTCAGCCTGCGCGGCTACCGCCGGGTGCTGGTGCTCGATGCCGACCTGCTGATCACCGGACCCCTCGATCCCCTCTGGGCCGAAGGCGATGGCTTCCGCGCCGTGCCCGACTGTGGTGACCGCCCCTGGGCGGCGGTGTCGCCCACCACCCGGCGGCCCGTGCTCAATTCCGGGGTGCTGTCGCTGCCCGGCCCCGTCCTCAACGATGCCCTCGAGCTGCGGTTGCGGGAGTTGATCCTGCATTCCGCCGAGCCCGCTTGCCCCCTGCTCGACCGCTTTGCCGATCAGAAGGTGTGGAACCTGCTGCTGGCCGACCAGCCCCTGGAGTGGATGCCGCTCAACTTCAACTGCAACGTGAAGTATCTGGTGCGCTACCTGGGCGGCTGCACCGAGGGCCTGTCGGTGCTGCATTTCGCCGGTCCTAAACCCTGGCTCACCTGGCCGTGGGCCGAACCCCAACCCCACGATCAGCGCCCCTCGGTGGTGCTCGACCATCTGCTCTGGAACCGTCACCACCGCCAGCAGCTGATGGCCTGGCGTTTGGGACTCCACCGCCAGGCCCTGGCGACGGCCCCTCCCCTGCCGGCTGGTCCGGCCGTTCTGGTGCCAACCCCGCAGCGGCTGGCGGCTCTGCCCGCTGCGTGCAGCCGCCATCTGGTGTTCGGCGATCCGCCCCCCTTCAGCGGCTCATGGCCCGACGTGCCGGCCTGGCCCCAGGGCTGGTGGGAGCTGCTGGAGCGGGCTGCTCCGGTTCAGCTCTGGGCTCCGTTCGCCTGGGAGCCAGCCCTGCGGGAGCTGCCCCTGCCGGCCGGGGTGGTGTGGCGCTGGGCGCTGATCGAGGCCCCGTTCAGCCCCGAGCTGGGCCAGGGCGATGACCTGATCGCCGAAGACGGGCTCTGGGCGGGAGGGTTCGAGCCCTGGTGCGAGCCGCTCGTTCGGGCCGTGGCCCGCGCTGCCCGCCGCCGCCTGGAGGCTGAAGGGGCAGGGCCCGTACAGTCGGATCTCTGATTTCACCACCGGCATGCCCGCTCAGCGCCGTTCCAAGCGTCCCGGCTGGCGGCAGCGCTTGCTGGCCCCGCTGCGGAGACTGGCGGTGCTGCTGGGCCTCAAGCGGGCCGCTCCCAAACAACCCAAGCTCTCCGCCCGGGCGCGGCTGCTGCCCGGCGCGGGCCGCAAGCGCAGCCTGCAGGAGTGGAAAGAGCAGCGCCGGCGCACGGCCGCCGAGGTGAAGGCCCATCTGGCCGCCGAGCAGCCGCTGCCCGCCATCAAGTTGCTCACCCGGGCCCTGCTCGAGGATCCCCAGCACCCCCCGTATCACGACCTGCTCAAGAAGGCCGCGGCCCTGCGTCGTCAGCGACGGCTCAAGCCCGGCCGCAGCGATCCCTGGGCTGAACTGCCCCAGGAGCTGCGCGAGCAGGCCCTGCAGCTGGAAGCCTTCTCCGTGTATGTCGACGAGCTTGAGCAGCTGTTCGACAAGGCCGGCATTCCTCCCCTCAGCGCCCCGCCGCCGCCGGGGGTGCGTCAGGCCACAAGCCGCGGCGACGGCGAGGCCAGCGAAATCGAGGCCTCTGGTGGCCCGCGCCGCAAGCGCCGCAAGGCCCGCGCCGGCTGACCTGGGGCCCCTCAGCCTGCGCCCTCAGTCGTCGTCCAGCTCCAGCAACGCCAGCAGCTCCCCCGCCCGGGCGTCGAAGCTGTGGTGCTCGGCCACGGCGGCCGCCACGGCCGCCAGCCGCGGCTGATCTCCCCGCAGCTCCCTGGCCCGCTCCAGGCTGGCCTCGGCATCGCTGCCGGGGGGATGGCCGATCACCCCGCTCTCCAGCTCCGGCGGGCAGCCGGGTGCCACGTCGGTGATCACCGGCACGCCGCAGGCCAGGGCGTCGAACACCCGGTTGCTGAGGTAGCCGTAGGCGGCCATCGCCCCGTGGTGGTCGTTGAGCACCGCCAGCGCCTGCCCGTAGCTGCCCGGTAGCGCCTCGTTGGCGATCGCCGGCGACCCGGCCGTCAGGCCCATGGCCTCCCAGCCCTCGCCGATCAGCTCCAGCGGTGCTCCCGCCAGGCTGAAGGCGGCCACGATCGGCCGCTCCACCCCGCGGCAGTTGCCCACGAACAGCAGGCCGAAGGCGGTGGCCTGCAGCAGGGTGTGGGCGGGGCGGCCGCTGAGGGCGGCCAGCCGCGGCCGGTCCTGGGTACTGGCCACCAGCAGGCGGTCGTAGTCGGCCAGCTCCTCGGGGGTGGGGTCGAGCGGCCAGCTGATGATCCAGGCCAGCTTGCGGCGGTAGGGCGCCTGCCGCAGCCAGGCGGCGTTGGGGGCGAACTTGCCGCGCAGCACCAGCAGGTCGCTGCCGGCCGGTGCCGGCGGCACCAGGTCTTGGGTGTCGCGGAACAGCAGCCGGCTGCTCAGGCCCCGGCGGTGCAGGGCCAGCTGCAGGTCGCGGGCGTAGTGGTAGTCGCCCCAGCCGGCCAGGCCATCGGGGTCGGCGGGGGCGGCGATCAGCAGGTCGAGGTGCCGCACCGGGAAGGGCTGGATCGGGCCTCTAGTCTCCCCGGGTGCTCCACCTCCACGCCCGGCTGAATCTGGGCCAGCTCGCGGGCCGCCTCCATGCCCTCCCCGGCGTGGGGCAGGTGCTGTTCTGCGGCGGTTGCCGGCGGGCCTCCCTGTGGCGCTGGCCAACGGCCGTCGCGGCAGGCGGCCCCCCGGGCGGGGTGGCCGCGCTGCTCGAGGCGGCCATCGCCCTCGAGGTGTCGGCCGCCGACCCCCAGCTGGTGCTGGCCCTGCCCGTGGCCTGGGCCCGGGGGCTGATGGGCGCCGGGGAGGCGCCGCCCCTGGCGGCCCTGGCGGCCGCGGGCGCCCGCTGGCTCGGGCTGTGGCACCTGCCGGAGGACGGCGGGGGGGCGCAGTCGGAGCTCGCTCTGCACCTTCAGCTCTACCGCCGCCTGGCCGGCACCGCGGACCTCCTCTGCGCTGAGGCCCTGGAGCTGCTGCGCCTCGAGCGCCTGCTGCAGCGCCGCCTGGCTCCGGGATCGCTGGCGGGCCTGGAGAGGCGGCCCTGGCCCCTCGACGCCTGGCTGAGCGCCTTGCCCCAGGACCCCGAGGGCGTGTCGGCGGATCTGGTGGCCCTGCTGCAGCTGCTGCCGCTGCCGGAGCAGGAGCCCCTGGTGGAGGCCCTCAGCGCGCGCATCAGCGCCGGCCTGCCCGCCGACCCTTCCCCCTGGCTGCGGCTGCTGGAGGCTCTGGTGGGGGGGATCAACAGCCGCCAGCCGCGCCTGCTGCACCTGGCCCAGCGCCTGCGCCGCCAGGGCCTCGATGCCGCCGCGGCAGGCGACGATCCCGGCCAGCGGGGCCTGGCGTTGATGCGTCTGCTGCAGGTGGATCCGGGCTGCTCGCCGCTGGAGCTGGGCCGCCTGGCCGCCGCCATCGATGCGCTGGTGCAGGCCATCGGCGCCGCCAGCGCCGCCGGCGACCGCCCCCAGCGCCGGGACCTGCAGCGGCAGCTGGAGACGGTGCTGCGGGCCGCGGGGCCCAACCTGCTGCTGCTGCGCGCCCTGGTCCAGGCCCTGGGGCCTGACACCTGCTACCGGCTGCCCACGCTGCAGCCGCCCTCGGCCTGCCTGCCGCTGCTCAAGGGGGTGTTGCTGCTGGATTCGGCCTGTGTGGCTGGTCTGGAGGGGGCCCAGCGCAAGGCCATGGTGGCGCTGGTGGAGCGCACCCTGCCGCGCATCTGGTGGCAGCGGCCGTTGCTGCTGCGGCTGCTGCACGACCTGCGCCGTTTCCCCCTCGAGCTGGGCTGGCTGCAGCAGGAGGGGCTGCTGCTCAGCGGCGTCGAACTGCTGCACAGCCGCGGCGTTCCGCCCCTGCCCCAGCCCCCGGACCCTCAGCGGGCGCCCCTGAGCGACGACCACGACCCCCACGAGCTGCTGCGCACCCAGGTGCTGCTGCTGCTGCGCCTGTTGCCCCCCTCCGATGAACGGGCCGGGCTGCTGCGGCTGGCGGGCGCGGCGGGCAAGCCGCCCCTGCTGCGCCTGCTCGACCGCCAGGACGAGGAGGCCCTGGTGATGGCCGCCGCGGCCGGACTGCCCTCCCGCAGCGTGCTGCTGGCCCGCCTGGCCGCCGAGCGCAGCGGTGTGAACGAGCTGTTGCCGCCGCTGCTGGCCCCGGCCCCCCTGGAGCGGGCCTACGCCGCCATCCTCGAGCACTGGCGCGGCTGCTACGGGGCCGAGGCGGGCCGTGAGCGGGCCCCGATCGCGGTGGTGATCACCACCCATGCCCCCGCTCCCCAACTGCTGGCGCTGGTGCTGGAGTCGCTGGCCCTGCAGACCCTCTGGCCCGAGGAGATCTGGCTGGTGGACGATGGATCGCCGGCCCCGGCGGCTGCGGCCCTGGCCGGGCTGGCCGCCGCCACCCGCCGCCGCCTCGGGCTGCCGCTGCGCCTGCTGCGCCGGCCCCGCAACCAGGGCCAGTACGCCTGCCGCAACCTGGTGCTGGAGGTCAGCAACGCCCAGGCCCTGGCGATCCAGGACGATGACGATCTCTCCCACCCCCTGCGCCTGGCCCTGCAGTGGGAGGCCCTGCAGCAGGGCCGGGCGGCGGTGTACGCCCGCCACCTGCGGCTGGATCAGGCCGATGCCGCCCCCCAGCCCGATGGCGTCGGCGGCGGCTTCTTCGGCGACGGCATCACCACCCTGCTGGTGGGCACCGCCACGGCCCGCCAGCTGGGGGGCTTTTATCCGGTGCGTTCGCGCGGTGATGTGGAGTTCCGGGGGCGGCTGGAACGGCGCTTCGGTGCCGCCCAGGTGCAGCGGCTGGAGCAGCCCCTCTACCTGATGCGCGGCGCCACCACCACCCTCTCCTCGCGCTTCGAGTACGGCTGCAGCCTGGCCCTGCCCCGCTGGCGCGCGCTGATGGCCCGGGAGGTGCTGGTGTGAGTGCCAGCGCGCCGGTGTTCATCGGCCTCACCTCGATCCGCGGCCGCCAGGCCGCCCTCAAGCGCACCCTGGATTCGCTGCTCGCTCAGCAGCTGCCCGCCGATGGTCGGCCGGTGGAGCTGCATCTGTTCCTCTCTCGGGAGCCCTACCTGCTGGATCCTGGCTTTGCGGCGTTGCCCGGGTTCCTGCGGCGGCGCATCTGGCGCTCGCGGATGGGTCCAGGCCTGGGCCTGCAGGTGCACTGGACGGCCAACTGGGGCCCCTACCGCAAGCTGCTGCCATTGCTGGAGCGGCTCACGCCGGAGCAGCAGGCGCTTGACCCGCTACTGATCAGCGCCGACGACGACACCCTCTATCCGCGCGACTGGCTGCGACGTCTGGTGGCGGCCCAGGAGCGCTTTGGCTGCGTGGTGGCTTTCCGGGGGCGGCAGATGCGGCTTGAGGAGGGGTCGGTGTTGCCCTACCACGACTGGTGGAGAAACGATGAGCGGCTGCTTCGGCCAAGCCTGCTCACGGTGCCCACGGGCAAAGACGGCATCGCCTACCGCCTCAGCCAGCTCGACTGGCGGGTGCGCGACGTGGAGCGGGCTCTGGCGATCGCCGGCCACGCCGATGATCTGTGGTTCAAAACCCACACCCTGCTCACCGGCACCCCATCGGTGCTGCTCCACCACAGCATGGGGCAGCAGTTCATTGAGCTGAGCAGCAAGGGCCTTTCCCTCCAACGCGGCGTGCGTGGCCAGCCGATTGGTCAGACACTGTTCCTGTCGATCAATAAGCGCGGGGGAAATGACGCGGTTCTGGCCGATTGCCTGGCTTATCTCCAGGCACAGATGGGCGGTGAGCTGTGGTCGGCGTGTGGTGAACGATGTAGAACCTGGGCTGCTGCGCCAGCTGCGGAGGGTTTGTAGTCAGATTCGGGCCAGCTCCGGCGCCAGGCTCTCCAGCAGGGTGAGTTGCTGTTCATCCACGGGGCTGGGAGCCGCCAGCGCCGCTGCTGCACAGCCCGCCAGCTGCTTGGCCACCACCGGCAGTGCGAGTGTTTCCAGGAAACCAGCCCGCGCTCGCTTGCCCTGGCGAGCCAGGGCCTTGGGATCCCGCAGCCACTGCTGCAGCTGCTCCGCCAAACGCTCCGGTTCTGCCCGCACCGCCCAGCCCCGCTCCACCACCTCCTGCAGGGGCGGCGCATCGCTCACCAGCACCGGCAGCCCCATCGCCAGGCCATCGCTGAGTTTGGCAGGGCTCTGGAACGCCGCCACCTCCCCTGAGCTGAGCAATACCTCCAGATCTGCCAGCGCCAGGATGTCGCGGGCTCGCTCCAAAGGCTGGTTACCCAGCAGCCGCAGGCGATCCGGTGGCAGCAGCGCCACCAGCTCCCGCCGCAGACTGGCGTAGGGGATCGCCCCCACCACCACAAAGAGGGGCTCCAGATCCTGTGGCAGCTCCGCCACGGCCGCCGCAACTTCCAAGAGCCCCTTATGTCGCCGGGGCGTGCCAAAGAACAACACCACCCGTGCCCGCCCGGCAATGCCATAGCGTCGGCGGGCAAGCCTGCGCTTGATCGCCGACGCCGGCCGCAACAGCACAGGATCCCGCCCGTGGGGGATCACCGTGCCGCCATAGCGCTGCTGCAGGGGGGTGTTCGCCACCGTGATGCCGTCAAAGCGCTGGCCCAGATCCACCGCCAGCCGTGTCCACAGCGGGCCGAGCAACTCCTGCGCTGGCGGCAGCTTGCCCTGTTGGCGCCTGAGGGCATCAAGGCTGATCGGCTCGCGCTCGCCCACAAAGCACAACTCCTCATCATCGATATCCATCAGCACCGCTGCTCCCCACAGCAGCTTGTAGAGCAGGCCAAACACCACCGCGGGCAGCCGCGGCTTGCTCAGATGCACCAGGTCGGCCGGGTGCTGCAGCACCAGCTCCCACGCCTGCCAGAAGAACTCGCTGTGGTCGTGCACCCCAAAGGCATGCACCGGCAGGTTCAGCGTCTGCAGAGGCTCCCAGAGCTCGGGCGGGCAGTTGCGCAGGGGGAAGTAGCAGCCGAGCAGCTTTGTGGGGTAGCCGAGCTGCTGGTAGGTCAGCAGCAGAGTGTGGGCACGGCCCGCTGAATTGTTGCTGAGTTCACTGCCTACCACCACCACCTGGGTGCGGTTTGGCCCCTGGGCCACCAACCCGGCACGCTCGCGCCGGTAGTGGCGGCGGGCTACTTCGAGCTGGCCCAGATCGGGTTGCAGCTCCACCCCCTCCGCTGCAGCTGCAATTGCTCCGGCCCAGTTGCGCTCGCGCATGCAGCCCTGAAGCCGGCGCCGCCACTGCTGGGAGCTGTCTTCCGGCGCTGCTTTGATCTCGTCCACAGGGCTCTGGCAATTCATGCGGGTGTTACAGTATCCAAAGCTCCTAATTGGTGAGTTTACGCGTGGCGATGAACTGCCGGCCTGGCCCGCGCTGATTTGCAAGTGACTCACTGTACTTCGGGGATCTCAGGATAGGCTGCCCGGAATTCTGTGCAGCCTGTGCAAATCTGTCGATAGGATTGTGGTCCTTTCCTCCTAAGCCTGGACGCGATGCCGCACGGACCACGAACAACGTATCAGGCCGCTGCAGCCCATGAGTACTTGCAACGGGTCTATGCGAGTTCTGAATTAAGACCGCTCAGGATTTTACTGGTGCCGCTGTTTGACTGGCTAGGGAAGCTCTGGAAAACCCCTTCACCCTGCG
>REEV01000007.1 GCA_007694915.1 Cyanobium sp. PLM2.Bin73
CGATCGCATCGGCCAGGTCCAGGTGCTGCAGCGCCAGGGCGTGGGCCGCGGCGCGTGGGTGCGGAACACGGCGCCGTCGACCGTGGAAGGGGGCCGAGGGCGCAGCAGGGGGCTCGAGGCGCGGCGGCGGGGGCGCCACCGGTGGATCGAACAGCGAGAGCTGGTGGCTCATCGCGACAGCAGCATCGGCACCGGCGCCTGCTGCACACCGAGGCCCTTCCAGTACCGCTCTTCCAGCCACAGGGCGCCGTGGCAGAAGGCATCGGTGAGATCCTTGGTGCCGCGGGGAAAGCGCGGCAGTTCCTCCACCAGGGGCTCAGCCCGCGGGTGGAACGCCACCTGGCCGGCCTCCAGCAGCGGGGCAACAGCATGGGCGCGCTGCTCCTTGCTGCCGCGAGCGGGGATCGGCAGCAGGCCGCGGATCTTGCGCTTGAGCATCTGCACCACCGCCGGGCCGTTGGCGGCGTCCTCCACCAGCACCGCATCGGGCCGCAGGCCCTGCTGCTGCAGCGCGGCGGAGGCACTGAGCAGGAAGTGGATGGTGCCGGGCAGGCCCAGGCGCTTGCGCACCGCCCAGAGCACCTCGATCTCCAGCTTCTGTCGCTGGCCCGGGTCGGGAGCGAGCAGACCCAGCAGCACGAAACCGCAGTAGCAGCTGTCGTCCTCGTCCTTGAAGGTCAGGTCACAGCTGAGGATCAGCGGCTGGTAGCGGCGCTTGTGCTTCCGCTGGAAGGGGGCCCGGTGCCAGCTGCGCTGGAAGATCCCGCCGGTGGAGGGTGCCGGCCGCTGCTGATACAGGGCCGACCACCAGAAGTTGCCGGTGCGGGCACGGATCTTCTGCAGCTCCTGGAGCGGGAAGCGCTCAGGGCAGAGGGGTTCACCGGGGAGCCGCCAATCCGGCTCGACGGTCACCGTCGGCGGGTAGACGGGGCGGTCCTCCGGGTGCTCGGCGATCGCCGGCAGATCGAGCACATGCCAGTGCTGCGGCGCCTCCTCCAGCTCCTGCTTGAGCAGCCAGCCGACCATGTCCTCTTCATCCCAGCGGGTGAGGACGATCACCTGGGCCGAGAGATTGCGCTGCAGGGCACCAGCACCGGCATCGATCCAGGCCGGCTCAGCACGGATGAACCAGACGGACTTCAGCCACTCGACGATGCGAGAGCGGACCGTGGGTGAGCAGGCATCGCGGGGCCCCTTGTAGGGGTCGTCGATGATCCCGAGCGAGTAGCCCTTGCCGTTGAAGGGGCCATCGACGCCGGCCGCGATGCAGCCGCCGCGCTGGGGTGTGAGCCAGTTGCCAACGGCCGTCGAGTCCTTGCTCAGGGGATTGCCGGTGGCCCGGTAGAAGTGCCGAGCCTCGCGGGAGTGGGCATAGGCCAACTCACCGGAGTAGCTCGCCACCGCCGCGAACAGGTGCGGGTGGCGGTAGACGAAGTAGGCCAGGAAGAGCTTGGAGATCAGCTGGGATTTGCCCAGGCGCGGCGGGCAGGTGACGATCAGGCGCGAGAGCTCGCCATCGGCGATCTGCTGCAGCAGAGCGATCAGCACCAACGCCCAGCGATGGAAGCCGTACTGGGGCATCGCCTCAGCAATGAACTCCCGCAGGGTCAGGGGCCTGCTGCTGGCGGCCGAGAGGGCGGGATCGCGCCAGCCGAGCACACCGGCGTCGCGCCAGGGATCACCATGGACAGGGGAGCCGAGCACCCCGGCCGGCTGCAGCTGCGGCCGCAGGGCAACAGGGGCCGTGGGCAGGGTGGTGAGCATCAGGCGGCAGCCGGTGGCTTCACCGGAGCGCGGAGGGTGCCGGTGATTTCCGCCAGCACCCGGTGGGCACCGACCGCGGCGCTGAACTGCTCAGCGTCAGCAGCGCGACGGGCCACCTCCATCAGCGCGTAGACCTGCTCGGCCTGGTGCGTGAGCCGGTCGTCCACCAGCTCTTCCACCATCCGGGAGCGCGCCACCCGCAGGTACTTCTTGAGGGTGCAGTACGAGGTCATGCCCCACAGCAGGGAGGCCTGGTCGCGGATTTCAAGGAGCGGCCGGCGCTGCGCCAGCCAGAGCTGCAGCTGGGCGATGCGCTGCTCCACCTCGGCCCTGGTGGGCCGCGGGGCGTTGGCCTGCTGAGGGAACTTGCGACCGACACCATCGGCCGCCGGATTGCGCTTGCTGCGGCGCTTGCCGCTGGCGGGCTGCGGTTGCGGCCAGACGGGGTTCCCGTCGGCGTCCTCCTGCGGGGCAGAACTGCGCAGCACCTCGACCGCCGGATCCTCCGGGGTGATCTCCCCCAGCGCGAGCATCAGGGCCGTGCGCACCTGCTCGCGGGGATCAGCCGTAGCCAGATCGAGAACCAGAACGCCAACAGTGGAAGCACCAGCTAAGGCTACTGGGAGCAGTCCAAGTGATCAGCAACCAGGCCGGCTGGGCGAGGGGCGCAGGGTGCCATCCGGCGCAAGGGCTGCGCGAGTTCGGCCCTGGCGGGCCTCACCCTTGCGCTCGGCTGATCTGATTCGCCTCGCCGCCACCCGGGCTGGGCCGGTGGGGTCACGGCGGCAGGGGCCTCGCCGCTGCGCGGTGCCCGGCTGCCGCAGGCCGCCTGCTCCCGGCCCGGCCCTGAGCGGTGCCGTTGCTGGGGTAGTGAGCGCTAAGCGCCTGTGATTGCAATGGCTGTCGCTGGTTCACAGGCCACGGGCGCCGCACCGGAAGGTGCGCCTGGCAGCGCCGCAGTGTTCACCGCACCGCCGGTGGTGATCGTCGCCTGCAGTTCCCATGAGCTGGCC
>REEV01000092.1 GCA_007694915.1 Cyanobium sp. PLM2.Bin73
TGCCCATCGAGTGGCCAGACCACCAGAAAGTACATCGCTGCGGCCTGCACTTCTTGCCTGCCTCTCAGGGGCAGCGTTAGCCCCCAGGGCGCTGTGCTGCCCCGAATCAGACAGGAACAAAGGCCACAGGACATGCGCTGAAGGGAGCCAACACAAGCAGGTCAGAGCAGATTCGCCGCCAGTTCGGCCAGCTCACTGCGCTCACCCCGCTGCAGGGTCACGTGGCCGGCGAGGGTCTGGCCCTTGAACCGCTCCACCAGCCAGGTGAGGCCATTGCTCTCGGCATCCACGTAGGGATTGTCGATCTGGTAGGGGTCGCCGGTGAGCACGATCTTGGTGCCCTCGCCCACCCGGGTCACGATCGTTTTCACCTCGTGGGGGGTGAGGTTCTGGGCCTCGTCCACCACCATGTACTGCCCCGGGATCGAGCGGCCGCGGATGTAGCTGATCGCCTCCACTTCCAGAAGTCCCATGGCCTTGAGATCGCTCCAGCTGCTGCGCTGCTGGCGGCTGCCACCCCGCGAGCCCGATCCCTTCTGGTGCTCATCGCCACCGAGCAGGAAATCGAGGTTGTCGATGATCGGCTGCATCCAGGGCCCCATCTTTTCCTCAATGTCTCCAGGCAGAAAACCCAGTTCCTTGCCCAGGGAAATCACAGGCCTGGTCACGAGCATGCGCTCATAGAGCCGCTCATCGGCCACCTGGTTCAACCCTGCCGCCAGGGCCAGCAGGGTTTTGCCGGTGCCGGCCTTGCCCACCAGCGTCACCAGCTGCACCGCCGGATCGAGCAGCAGATCGAGGGCGAAGCTCTGCTCGCGGTTGCGGGCCTGGATGCGCCCCAGCCGCGCCTTCCCCAGCCGCTGCAGCGGCTGCAGGGTGGCGCTGGCGGCGTTGTGGCGGGCCAGCAGGGTGTGGTTGGGCTGGCTCTGGTCGATCAGGGTCACCCCTTCGTTGGGCTGCAGCGGCTGCTCCAGCTCCAGACCCTCGATCTCCAGCCCCGGCGCCAGCCGCACCCGGTCCATCTGCTCGGCACTCACCCACAGCTCACGGAAGCCCGGGTAAAGGTCGGCGATGTCCACCCGATCGCTGGTGTAGTCCTGGGCGATCAGGCCCACCGCATCGGCCTTGATGCGCAGGTTGGTGTCCTTGGTCACCAGCACCACCGGCGGCTGATCGCCGATCACCGCCTCCAGCTGCTGCTGCTCCAGCGCCACCGCCAGGATGTTGTTGTCGCCGTTGCCGCTCTTGAGCTCCGGGGGCAGCGTCGCCAGAGTCTCGCCGCGGCAGAACACCACCTTCAACGTGCCGCCCTGGCCGTCCAGCGGCACCCCGTCAGCCAGGTTGCCCTTGGCGCGCAGCTCATCCAGCAGGCGCGACACCTCCCGGGCGTTGCGGCCCTTCTCCGCCGGGTCGCGCTTGAAGCGGTCGATCTCCGCCACCACCTCGATGGGGATCACGATGTGGTTGTCCTCGAAGCGGCCGAGAGCCCCGGGGTCGTGCAGCAGCACATTGGTGTCGAGCACGAAGGTTTTGCGCATCGCGCCCAGCGCCGCCGAGGTCGCGCGAGGTTAGGCGGCCGCTGGCACCTACGCTCCGGCGACCCGTTCCCCGCCGCCCTTGCTGATCCTGCTGCTGCTCCGGCTGGTTCTGATCGCCGCCCTGCTGTTCGGCCTGCTGCTGCTCATCCTCGAGCTGCGCCACCGTCTGCGGCCCGCCTCGCCGCTGCGGCTCAGCGCCTTGCCGTTCGCCGTCGAGCCCCTGGCCGGCGGCGGCCTGCGGGTGAGCGGCGAGGTCACGATCAGCAATCCCCACCCGCGCATGGAGGTGTTCGTGCCGGAGCTGGAGCTGCGTCCCACCCTGCTGGGCCGCGGCGATCTGGCCGGCGTCAGCCTGCGCACCGCGGTCACCGCCCTCCATCCCGATGAGGAGGAGCGGCCCGACGGCTACTGGGCCGCTTACATCGTCAAAGGACGCAAATCCACCCGCGCCCGGCTCATGGTGGAGATCCGCGGCGAGGCGGGCACCGATCTGCAGGCCCTGCTCGACACCCTCTGGCTGGAGGTGCTGTGGGTGAACTACGGCCCCTTCGGGCGCCTGCAGCAGCGCGACGGCATCCTCATCCCCCTGCGCCATCCCCAGCCCCAGCAGCCCGCCACCGCCAGCTGGCGCAGCGGCGAGCGCTGCCGGGTGCTGCCGGTGCGCACCCACCTGCTGGGCACCCTCGACGACCCGGAACAGGTGCTGCGCCACTACGCCGGGGCGGTGCTGCAGGTCGGCGATGTGCTCACCATCGGCGAGACGCCCCTGGCGGTGATGCAGGGCCGCTACCACCACCCGCAAACGGTGCAGCCCTCCGCCCTGGCGCGGCTGCTCTGCCGTGTGTTCCACCCCACCAGCTCCCTTGCCACCGCCTGCGGCATGCAGACGCTGATCGACCTGGTGGGGCCGGCCCGGGTGCTTTGCGCCTGGCTGGCAGGCACGGCTCTGAAGCTGGTGGGCTCCAAGGGCTGGTTCTACCGCCTGGCCGGTGATCAGGCGCGCCTGATCGACGACGTGACCGGCACCACCCCGCCCTACGACCAGACGATCGTGCTCGGCCCCGACCGCCCTGAAGCATTCTGTGAGCAGATGGCCCAGGCCCTGGGCGTGGCCGTGGCGGTGGTCGATGTCAACGACCTGGGCCGGGTGAAGGTGCTGGCGGCCAGCCGCGGCTGCGACGAAGATCTGCTGCAGCGCGCCCTGCGCCCCAACCCCGCCGGCAATGCCAACGAGCGCACGCCGCTGGTGCTGGTGCGCCCCGCCTGAGCGGCGGCGCCCCGCCAGCATCGGTATGGTTGAAATGACGACCCTGTGGATCGCCCTGGAATGACGGTGCAATCCCCATGCGAGCCATCCCCGGTCGTCTCCGGCTGCGCGGTCCAGACCTTGGCCGTCCAGACCTCGGCCGCCGAGGCCTGTGCCCCCCTGGCCACGTCCGCCCATGCGGCCACTGGCGGCCCCTCCCCCAGCAGCAGCCCTGATCAGCCGGGTTCAGAGGAACAGACGCCCCTGATCGAACCCCTGGCCGGCTGGCACCTGCCCCTGCTCAGCGATCCGGCCTATGTGCCCCTGCAACCCCTGCTGCAGCGGGCCGCTGTGCTGCGTCTGCCGGCCCGGGCCCTGCAGTGGCTGCGCATCCCCGCCGCTGCCCACCTCTGTCCCGAAGTGCTGGTAGCCCGCCAGGGCTCCTCACTCCTGGGCCTGATCGTCACCCAGCCCGAAAACCGCAGTGGCAGCTGCTGGCGGGTGCAGCACCTGCGCCTGTCGGCCGAGAGCGGCAAGCGTGAGCTGTCCGGTGCGCTGCTGCGCGAGGCGATCCGGCGCACCCGCGGCGCCGGCAGCTGGATCGCCATCTCCTCCACCCTCGATGGCGATCGCCTCGCCGCCCTGCGCGAGCAGGGATTCCAGCCCCTGCGCACCGAGCGGCTGTGGCGCTGGGCGGGCGGCCTGCCCCTGCCTGGCGTCACCGCCGAGACCGGCGCCAGCGGCGAGCCCTGGACGCTGCGGCCCCTCAACCGCCGCACCGCCCGGGCCCACTGGCAGCTTGAGCAGGCCGCCTGCCCCGGGCTGCTGCGCCAGCTGCTCGACCGCCACATGGAGGATCTGCTCGACCGCAGCGCCGGCCGGGGTTGGATGCTGTTCGATCCCGGCCGCGATCAGGCCGTGGCCGCCGTGCGCTGGCTGGGCCACCATCCCGGCGGCGGCCACGACCTCGAGCTCACGGTGCACCCGGGCTGGGGACAGCTGATCGGACCGCCGCTCACCAGCCTGCTGGCCCAGGCCGCCAGGGCCCTGGGGCCGCACCAGGCCCTCTGGCTGCGCAGCGACATCCACGACCAGCCCCTGGAGCGCTGGCTGCGCCAGCTGGGCGCCGAGGCCCGCGGCGAACGGGTGTTGATGGCCCGCAGCGTGTGGCGCCGGCACGAGCTGCACGTCCCCGCCCAGGGGGCCGCTGAACGCCTGGACGCGGTGCTGCGCCAGCTCCAGCCGCGGCGGCGGCCCATGCCCACCCCCCTGATCCGCCGCTGACCGCCCCACCCCTGCCCCGCTCAGCCCTGGCCCTCGATGTGGGCCGGCGGCGCATCGGCCTGGCGGGCTGCGATCCGCTGGGCATCACCGTCACCCCCCTGCCGGCCCTGGCGCGCGGCCGCTTCGCCGCCGACCTGGAGCACCTGCAGGCCCTGATCCGTCAGCGCCGCGTCCAGGCCCTGGTGGTGGGCCTGCCCCTCGACAGCGCCGGCCAGCCCGGCGAGCAGAGCCGCCACTGCCGCCGCTACGGCGAGCGCCTGGCCCGGGCCACCGGCCTGGCCCTGGCCTGGGTGAACGAGCACGCCAGCAGCTGGGCCGCCGCCCACCAGCACGGGCTGCACGGCGATCGCAGCGGCCGGCTGGACAGCGCCGCCGCCGCCCTGCTGCTGGAGCAATGGCTGCGCGAAGGCCCGGAAGCCCAGCCGTTCCTGCAGCCCCCTGAACAGGCGCCGAGCGCCCATGCCGGCAAGCTGGACGCCGTTGTTCCATCCTGAGGGCACAGCTCCACCACCGGCGAGCACCGCGGATTCCTTCATGACTGGCTCGGGCGACCTCCCCACCGATCGGCCCACCGACCTGCCCAGCGATGTGCCGACCGTGCTGGTGAGCGACCAGCGGGGACGCCAGCTGCTTTGCTTTCTCGAGCAGCTCATCCCCCTCGACGGCCGCGACTACGTGCTGCTCACCCCGGTGGACACCCCGGTGTGCCTGTTCCGCCTCAACGAGGGCGATGAACCGGAGCTGATCGACACCGTCGAGACCAGCGAGCCGATCCTCTCGGTGGCGGATGTGGTGCTCCAGGAGCACGACCTCACCCTGGTGCGCTCGGCGGTGACCCTGACCGTGAACGGGGAGCTGGACGAGCCCGAACCCGACGACCTCGACGACGAGGAGGACGGCGACGCCGACAGCGAAACCTACGAGCTGCTGGTGAGCTTCCTGGTGGAGGACCGGGAATATGGCCTCTACATTCCCCTCGATCCCTACTTCGTGGTGGCCCGCATGGACGGCACCGAGGCCGTGCTGGTGGAAGGGGAGGAATTCGACCGGGTGCAACCCCGCATCGAGGCGGAACTGGAGGAGCGGGAGGGGCTGCAGTGAGCCTGCGCCAGCTACTGCATCCCGACTGGCTGCTCGATTGCACCCTGGCCGAGCTGCCGCTGCAGCAGCTGCTCGAACGTGAGATCGCCGCCCTGGTGGTGGATGTGGACCTCACCCTGCTGCCCTGGCGCCAGAGCACCGTGCCGCGCAGCTGCCAGCGCTGGCTGGAGGAGGCCCACCGGCAGCTGCCGATCCACCTGCTCAGCAACAACCCTTCCCGCGCGCGCATCGGCGCGGTGGCGGCCGATCTGGGGCTGCCCTTCACCACCTCCGCCGGCAAGCCCCGCCGCGCCGCCCTGCGCCGGGTGCTGGAGCAGCTGCAGCTGCCCCATCGCCAGGTGGCCCTGATCGGCGACCGGCTGTTCACCGACGTGATCGCCGGCAACCGCCTGGGCCTCTACACCGTGCTGGTGAAGCCCACCGATCCCCTCGGCCAACCCTGCCGCCACGACCGGCTGCAGCGCCTGGAGCTGCGCCTGGCCCACTGGCTCGGCTGCAGCGTGGGATGACCACGCCAGCGCCGATCGACGGGCGCCTGCAGCGGCCCCGGCGCCGGGTGGTGAAGGTGGGCACCAGCCTGCTGAGGGGCACTCCCGAGCGGCCCACCAGCGCCGTGATCGCCGATCTGGCCGCCAGCCTCAACCGCGCCAGCCGCCGCGGCGACGCCGTGGCCCTGGTGACCAGCGGCGCCGTGGGGCTTGGCTGCGCCGTGCTGGCCATGGCCGCGCGCCCGGGCGAAGTGGCCGCCCTGCAGGCCGCCGCCGCCGTGGGCCAGGGCCAGCTGATGGCCCTCTACCAGGACGCCTTCGCCGTGCGCGGTCTGACCGCGGCCCAGGTGCTGCTCACCCGCGGCGACCTGGCCTCGCGGCGCCGCTACCAGAACGCCTGCCGCACCCTCGAGCAGCTGCTGGCCTGGGGGGTGGTGCCGGTGGTGAACGAGAACGACACCCTGGCCACCGATGAGCTGCGCTTCGGTGACAACGACACCCTCTCGGCCCTGGTGGCGGTGGCGGTGGGCGCCGACGAGCTGATCCTGCTCACCGATGTCGACCGCCTCTACTCCGGCGATCCCCGCAGCGACAGCAGCGCCGAGCCGATCGAGGAGGTGCGCGACCTGGCCGAACTCGATCGGCTCAGCCACGTGGCCGGCGGCGGCGGCCGCTGGGGCACCGGCGGCATGACCACCAAGCTGGCGGCGGCCCGCATCGCCACCTCCAGCGGCATCCGCGTGCACCTGGCCGACGGCCGCGATCCGGCCGCGCTCGACGCCCTGCTGGCGGGCCAGCGGGTGGGCACCGTGTTCCAGCCCTCCGCCGAGCCCCTCTCCACCCGCAAGCGCTGGCTGGCCCACGCCCTGGTGCCCAAGGGCAGCCTGCGCCTCGATGCCGGCGCCGAGCGGGCCCTGCGGCGCCAGGGCGCCTCCCTGCTGGCGGTGGGGGTGACGGCGGTGGAAGGCGAGTTCAGCGCCCGTGAGGCGGTGCGCCTACTGGCCGCCGATGGCCGCGAACTCGGCCGGGGCCTGGCCAGTCTGGCCAGCGGCGAGCTGCGTCAGCTGATGGGCCGGGTGGGGGTGGAAGCGGTGCACCGCGACCGCCTGGCCCTGCTCTGAGGGCCCTGCCTACGATCCGCCCAGCCGGACGTCGCCAGGGCATGCGCTTCAGCCAACTGCTCGGCCAGCTCAGTGAGGTGCGCGCCCAGCCCGGAGGCGGCCCGGCCCGCGATCTGGCCGACGATCCGGAGCTGCACGGCGGCGGCGCCATCGCCGACGCCAGCGCCGGCCAGCTCAGCTTCCTGGAGGCTGGCAGTGGCCTGGCCGCCGCCCTGGCCGGCACCGGCGCCAGTGCGGTGCTGCTGCCGGCGAAGGCCGACGAGGCCACAGGGCTGCGCCGCCAGTTGAGCGAGCGCGGCATCGCCTGGGTGGCCCTGGCCGATCCGCGCCTGGGCTTCGCCGAGGCCCTCGAGGCCCTGCAACCCGCCCCCGTGCCACCCCCCGGCATCCACCCCAGCGCCGTGGTCGACCCTTCGGCGGTGGTGGCCATGGGCAGCCACGTGGGCGCCCTGGTGTGCATCGGCGAGCGGGTGCGCATCGGCGCCGGCTGCACCCTCCACCCGCACGTGGTGCTCTACGCCGACGTGGAGCTGGGCGAGGGCTGTGAACTGCACGCCGGCGCCGTGGTGCACCCCGGCAGCCGCCTGGGGCGCGGCTGTGTGCTGCAGGCCAATGCGGTGATCGGCGGCGAGGGCTTCGGCTTCGTGCCCACCGCTGGCGGCTGGCGCAAGATGCCCCAGACCGGCCGGGTGGTGCTCGAAGACGGGGTGGAGGTGGGCTCCGGCAGCACCATCGACCGCCCGGCCGTGGGTGAGACCCGCATCGGCGCCGGCACCAAGATCGACAACCTCGTGCACATCGGCCATGGGGTGCACACCGGCCAGGGTTGCGCCCTGGCGGCCCAGGTGGGCATCGCCGGCGGCGCCCGCCTCGGCAACGGCGTGATCCTGGCCGGCCAGGTGGGCCTGGCCAACAAGGCGGTGATGGGCGATCGGGCCATTGCCAGCTCCAAGTCGGGCGTGCATGGGGAGGTGGCCGCCGGCGAGGTGGTGAGCGGCTATCCGGCCATCCCCAACCGCCTCTGGCTGCGCTGTTCGGCCGCCTTCAACCGTCTGCCCGAGCTGGCCCGGACCCTGCGCCAGCTGGAGAAACGCGGCCAGAGCAGCCAGGGGAGCCAGGCCGGCGGAGAGTCGGCCGGGCCCTAGCCTCCGCGGCTGCCCCAGCCGCACCCGGCAACGCCGCCATGACGACAACCCACCGGATCACCCTGCTGCCCGGAGACGGCATCGGCCCGGAGATCACGGCGGTGGCCCGTCTGCTTCTGGAAGCGGTGGGCAGACGCCATGGCTTCAGCCTCAGCTTCAACGAGCAGCCGATCGGCGGGGCCGCCATCGACGCCACCGGCGACCCCCTGCCGGCCAGCACCCTGGCCGCCTGCAAGCAGGCGGACGCGGTGCTGATGGGGGCGATCGGTTCACCCCAGTACGACACACTCCCCCGCGACAAGCGGCCGGAAACCGGCCTGCTGGGTCTGCGGCGGGGGATGGAACTGTTCGCCAATCTGCGGCCGGTGGCGATCAGCCCGTCCCTGATCGACGCCTCCACCCTCAAGCGGGAGGTGATTGAGGGGGTGGATCTGCTGGTGGTGAGGGAACTCACCGGTGGCATCTACTTCGGCACCCCCAAGGGCCGGGCGGAAGCCGAGGGGCGCATCCGGGCCTTCAACACCATGGCCTACAGCGACGATGAGATCGACCGCATCGCCCGCGTGGCGTTCGAACTGGCCCGCCAGCGCCGCGGCCGACTCTGCAGCGTGGACAAGGCCAATGTGCTCGACGTGAGCCAGCTCTGGCGAGAGCGCGTCGAAGCCATCCACCTCACCTCCTTCAGCGAGGTGTCGCTGAGCCACATGTATGTGGACAACGCCGCCATGCAGCTGGTGCGGGATCCGCGGCAGTTCGACGTGCTGCTCACCGGCAACCTTTTCGGAGACATCCTCAGCGACGAGGCGGCCATGCTCAGCGGCTCGATCGGCATGCTGCCGTCGGCCTCCCTCGGCGAAAGCGGCCCGGGCCTGTTCGAACCGATCCACGGTTCCGCCCCCGATCTCGCCGGCCAGGACAAGGCCAACCCCCTGGCGACGGTGCTCAGCGCCGCCATGCTGCTGCGCATCGGCCTGAAGGAGGAGGGGGCGGCGGCCGATCTGGAGCAGGCCGTGGAGCAGGTGCTGGCGGCGGGCTACCGCACCGCCGACCTGATGGCCCCGGGCTGCAGGGCGGTGGGGTGCATGGCCATGGGCGATCAGCTGCTGGCAGCCGTGGAGAACAGCCCGCTGGCCGGCTGAGGGGGGTCCCGGCGACCTGCCAAACTCGGCCTCAGTCTTCCCTCCCCCGCGCCATGTCGAAGCGTCACCCGGTTGTGGCTGTCACCGGTTCCTCAGGCGCGGGAACCACCACCGTGAAGCGGGCCTTCGAGTACATCTTCACGCGTGAGGGCATCACCCCGGCGGTGGTGGAGGGCGACAGCTACCACCGCTATGAGCGTGGGCCGATGAAGGAGGCCATGGCGGCGGCGATCGCCCGCGGTGAAACCTTCTCCCACTTCGGCCCCGAGGCCAACATCTTCACCAAGCTCGAAGAGCTGTTCCGCAGCTACGGCGAGAACGGCAACGGCGAGAAGCGCTACTACCTGCACTCCCCCGAGGAGGCGGTCGAGCACAACGAGCGGCTCGGCACCAGCCTCGAGCCCGGTCAGTTCACCCCCTGGGAGCCGATCCCGGCTGGCACGGATGTGCTCTTCTACGAGGGCCTGCACGGCGGCGTGGTGGGCGAGGGCTACGACGTGGCCTCACTGGTGGATCTGCTGGTGGGGGTGGTGCCGATCACCAACCTGGAGTGGATCCAGAAGATCGCCCGCGACAACGCCGAGCGCGGCTACTCGGCCGAGGCCACCGTGGACACGATCCTGCGCCGCATGCCGGACTACATCAACCACATCTGCCCGCAGTTCAGCCGCACCGACATCAACTTCCAGCGGGTGCCCACGGTGGACACCTCCAACCCCTTCCAGATCCGCAGCATCCCCACGGCGGATGAGTCGTTCGTGATCATCCACTTCCGCAAGGGGGCCCGTGAGAAGTGGGGGATCGACTTCCCCTACCTGCTCGACATGATCCACGACTCCTTCATGTCCAGCCCCACCTCGATCGTGGTCAACGGCGGCAAGATGAGCTTTGCCATGGAGCTGATCCTCACCCCGATCATTCACCGCATGATCGAGGAGAAAAAGAAGCTGCACTGATTTGCTCAACGGATCGGCCATCCGTGCGCGTCAGCCCTACTCTGGGGCGCGAACCGGAGTCGGTGAGGCCATCACCAACACCCCTCCCCAGCCCTCCCCAGAGCTGCCCTCGCCAGAGCTGCCGTCGCAAGCCCTGCCCTCCTTCCCGATTGCGGGAGCGGCAGCGGCGTCAGCTCCCGCCCTGCGCCTCGACCGCATCAACAGCCAGCAGCTGTTCCAGCAGGCCCGCCGCGTGATGTACCGCTATCAGGAGGGCTGTCCATCCGGAGCCGAACCCTGCGGTGTGGTGCTGCAGGGCGCCCGCGGCCGGGTGGTGTTCGAGCCGCCGGTGCTGCTGCCCGACGAGCAGTTCGTGCCGGTGGAGCTGCTGCAGGGCCGGCCGGCGGCCCGGAGTGGTTCACGCCTGCGCATGCCTCGCAGCCGCTGACGCCGCCGTGCTGCCTTCCCCCGCCGCCATTCCCGCCCTGCCCTGGCTGGCGGCCCTGCTGGGGGCCTGCGTGGGCAGCTTCCTGAACGTGGTGGCCTGGCGGCTGCCGCGGCAGGAGTCGCTGCTGCGGCCCGGCAGCCACTGCCCCCGCTGCGGCACCCCCCTGGCCTGGTTCGAGAACCTGCCGGTGCTGGGCTGGCTGTGGTTGCGCGGCCGCTGCCGCCACTGCGGCGCCGCCATCGCCCCGCGCTACCCCCTGGTGGAGCTGCTTACGGCGGGGCTGTGGGTGGCGGCCCTGGCGGCCCAGCCCGGAACCATGGGACCGGACCCCCAGCCGTTGCTGCTGGTGCTGGCCGGCTGGCTGCTGCTGAGCTGGCTGATCCCCCTCACCCTGATCGACCTCGACCGTCTCTGGCTGCCGGAATCGCTCTGCCGCAGCGGCCTGCTGCTGGGCCTGGCCAGCACGGCCGTGCTGGGCTGGGGCCAGGGCTTGGCTGTAGGCCGGGAGCTGCTGTTCCACCACCTGCTGGCAGCGGGCGTGGGTCTGGTGGGATTCGAAGCGGTGAGCGCCCTGGGGGAGCGGCTGCTGGGCACACCCGCCCTCGGCCTCGGAGACGCCAAGCTGGCCGCCCTGCTCGGGGCCTGGCTGGGTCTCACGGGCCTGGGGCTCACGGTGGTGCTGGCGGTGTTCAGCGGTGCCCTGGTGGGCAGCCTCGGTCGCCTCAGCGGCCGGCTGGGCAAGCAGCAGCCCTTCCCATTCGGCCCCTTCCTGGCCGCCGGCGGCGCCGCCGTGTGGCTGCTGGGGCGGGATCGCTGGCTCACCTGGCTGGGGGGGCTGCTGCTGGTTCCGGTCTGAGGCCGGCGGTCCGCACTCCCACCCCGCTCTTTAATGGAGCCATCCCGTGCCCGGCGCCCCGGCGGCGCCCTGCCCATGTCGCTGTTCGACTGGTTCGCCGACCGCCGCAAGAACGCACCCGCCGTGCGCAACCCCCAGGAACCGGAGGAGGGGAGCGGCCTGTGGAGCAAGTGCCCCGACTGCGGCCTGGTGGTGTACCGCAAGGACCTGGTGGCCAACGCCAGCGTCTGCAAGGGCTGCGGTTACCACCACCGCATCCACAGCGACGAGCGCATCCGCCTGATCGCCGACCCCGGCAGCTTCGAGCCCCTCGACGCCGAGCTGGCCCCCACCGACCCGCTGGCCTTCAAGGACCGCCGCAGCTACGCCGACCGCATCCGCGACAGCCAGCAGAGCACCGGCCTGCGCGACGCGGTGGTGACCGGCCTGTGCCGCAGCAGCGGCCTGCCCCTGGCCCTGGGGGTGATGGACTTCCGCTTCATGGGCGGCTCGATGGGCTCGGTGGTGGGCGAGAAGCTCACCCGGCTGATCGAGGAGGCCACCAGCCGGCGCATGCCCGTGCTGATCGTGTGCGCCTCCGGTGGCGCCCGCATGCAGGAGGGGATGCTGAGCCTGATGCAGATGGCCAAGATCTCCGGGGCCCTGCAGCGCCACCGCCAGGCCGAGCTGCTCTACATCCCCCTGCTCACACACCCCACCACCGGCGGGGTCACAGCCAGCTTCGCCATGCTCGGCGATCTGATCCTGGCCGAACCCAAGGCCCTGATCGGCTTCGCCGGCCGCCGCGTGATCGAGCAGACCCTGCGCGAGAAGCTGCCCGAGGGCTTCCAGACCGCCGAATACCTGCGCGACCACGGCTTTGTGGACGCGATCGTGGATCGCACCACCCTGCGCGCCACCCTGGCCAGCCTGCTGCGCGTCCACGGCTGCCGCGAGCTGGTGCCGGCCTGAGTGCTTCGCCAGCCGGTCTGCCACCGCCCCCACCTCCGCCAGCCGTGACCCGACAAACCCTGAGCCCCCCCGAGGCGATCAGCCCCAGCGCGATGTCCCCTCTGCGCTGGCTGGCGGGCCTGGTCATGGCCGCGATGCTGCTGCTCAGCCCCATCGCCTGGTGCGGCGGCGGCCTGGCACCGGCGGCCGTGCTCGCCGCCCCGGTGGAGTGGCACGAAGTTCCCGCCAGCTCCGAAGGCCGCCAGTGGTGGGATGCCGGCAGCCTGCGCCTCAGCCGCGGCGGCAACCTCAGCGTGCTCAGCCGCTTCCAGCCCGCCACCAGCGAGGAGGAGGAGCGCCCCCGGCTGGGCGACCTCTACGTGATGGAGATCGACTGCGGCCAGAACCTCTACCGCGACACCTCGGTGAACGGGGTGCCCCGCTTCCGCTCCGAGTGGCAGCCCGCCGAGGGTGACGCCCTGCTGATGGCCGTGATTGAGCAGAGCTGTGAGGCAGCGGCGCCGCTGTTGCAGGCTGGCTGAAGCCTCCCCAGCCGTCCATGTCCAGCAGCAGCGCTCCCGGCGCCAGGCCCCTGAAGGTGGCGATCGCCGGCCTGGGCTTCGGCGAGAAGGTGCATCTGCCGGCTCTGCGGGCCTGCGCCGGCACCGAACCGGTGGCCCTCTGGCATCCGCGCGCCGAGCGCCTGGAGCCGGCCTGCCGCCAGGCGGGCCTGCCCGGCCACAACGATTTCGATGCCCTGCTGGCCGATCCGGCGGTGGAGGCGGTGGTGATCGCCACCCCCCCCGAACCCCGCTTCGAGCTGGCTCTGCGGGCCCTGGAGGCGGGCAAGCATCTGTTGCTTGAGAAGCCGGTGGCCCTCAACGCCGAGCAAGCGGAGGAGCTGCAGCGGCTGGCGATGGCCCGCGGCCTCACGGTGGCCGTGGATTTCGAATACCGGGCGGTGCCCCTGTTCCAGCAGCTCCAGGCCCTGCTGGCCGGCGGGGAGCTGGGCGAGCTGGTGCTGGTGAAGCTTGACTGGCTGATGGCCAGCCGCGCCGATGCCTCCCGCCCCTGGAGCTGGTATTCCCAGGCCGCGGCCGGCGGTGGTGTGCTCGGCGCCCTGGGCACCCACGCCTTCGACCTGCTGCACTGGCTGGTGGGCCCCACCCTGGAGCTGCGGGCCCAGCTCAGCACCGCCATCACCGAGCGGCCCCTGCCCGATGGCAGCGGTATGGGCGAGGTGGACGCCGAGGACATCGCCCTGGTGCAGCTGACCCTCGAAGGCGCCTCAGGCCGGCCGCTGCCGGCCCAGGTGAACCTGGCCTCGGTGACCCGGCGGGGGCGGGGCTGCTGGCTGGAGATCTACGGACGGGAGGGCACGGCCGTGCTCGGCTCCGACAACCAGGCCGACTACGTGCATGGCTTCAACCTCTGGCTGGCCCGGGGCAACGAGCGCCTGCGGAGGGTGGAACCCGATCCCCGCTGGGCCTTTGCGCGCGCCTGGGAGGACGGCCGCATCGCCCCGGTGGAGCGGCTGCACGGCTGGTGGAGCGAGGCGGTGCGCCAGGGCCGGCCGATGGTGCCGGGGCTCAGTGAAGGGGTGGCCAGCCAGCGCTGCTGCGACCGGGCCCGGGGCTGGGGGCCACCAGGCTCAGGGTGACCGGAATATTTCGTTAGGCATCACCTAGACTCCGCGCCAGTTCAACCCCGTATCCGAGAGGTTCCTATGGCGCTCGTTCCGCTTCGGCTGCTGCTGGACCATGCCGCTGAAAACGGCTATGGGATTCCTGCCTTCAACGTCAACAACCTGGAGCAGGTGCAGTCGATCATGGAGGCGGCCAACGAAACCGACTCTCCAGTGATCCTGCAGGCCTCCCGCGGCGCCCGCAGCTACGCCGGCGAGATCTTCCTGCGCCACCTGATCATCGCTGCCACCGAAACCTATCCCCACATCCCGGTGGTGATGCACCAGGACCACGGCAACAGCCCCGCCACCTGCTACTCGGCGATCACCAACGGCTTCACCTCGGTGATGATGGACGGCTCCCTGGAGGCCGACGCCAAGACCCCCGCCAGCTACGACTACAACGTGGCCGTCACCAAGGAAGTGGTGGATGTGGCCCACAGCGTGGGCGTGAGCGTGGAGGGCGAGCTGGGCTGCCTGGGTTCGCTTGAAACCGGCAAGGGTGACGCCGAGGACGGCCACGGCTTCGAGGGTGAGCTCTCCCGCGACATGCTGCTCACCGACCCCGCCGAAGCCGCCGACTTCGTGGCCAAGACCAAAGTGGACGCCCTGGCGATCGCCATCGGCACCAGCCACGGCGCCTACAAGTTCACCCGCAAGCCCACCGGCGA